>NZ_JBICYR010000011.1:0-233486 GCF_043201175.1 Streptomyces sp. NPDC048337 | reverse complement strand
ACCCCCCCCCCGCCGGGGGGGCCGGGGCGGCGGCCCCCCCCCCCCGGGCCCCCCGCCCCCCCCCCCCCGGCCCCGCCCCCCCCGCGGGGGGGGGGGGGGCCGGGGGGGGCCCCCCGCGGCCCCCGCCCCACTCGTCCCGCCCGGCATGGACCTGCTGAAGGCTGACCTCTTTGAGAAGCTCGGCCCGCTGCTCTCGGCCGAAGCGGCCGCGGAGGCCCCGGGCACCGGAGTCGAGGCGGCCGACCTGGAACAAGCCGTATGGGTCAGGCTGCTGGAGAGCGGCCCGCGCGACCCGGACCCCACCGGCCGCGCCCGCTGGCTGCGCCGGGCGGTGCGCGCCGAGGCGCGCCGAGCCCGGCGCCGCGCGCGCCGCGAGATCCCCTACGGCGTGACGCCCGCTCAGCCGGGCGGCGCACCCGAAGACGCCCTCCTGCACGGGGAGGAGACCCGCGCCCTCCGATCGGCGGTCGCCCGATTGCCCGGACGGTGTCCCGAGCTGATGAAGGCACTTCTTTCGCCCAGAGACCTCACCTACCGTGAAATCGCAGGAGAGTTGGGTATCTCACAAGGAAGTTTGGGGCCCGTCCGTTCCCGTTGCCTGGGATGTCTGCGCAGAATGCTGGCTGCAGAGGTTGCGGCTCCTGGCCTGTGGGGAAAGGAGCGGTAGACCAACGGGCTACCAGGTGAGCGGGAGGCATGCGCACATGGGCATGAGCGTGACCATTTCGGCGGCGGCTGCCGAGGACGCTGAGCAGATCTTCAAACTGCAGTACCTGGCCTTCCAGCGCGAGGCCGAGCTGTACGGCAACTACCTCATCCAGCCGCTCACCCAGTCCCTGGACTCCCTCAAGGGGGAGCTGGCGACGGACACCGTACTGGTGGCCCGACTCGGCGACGAGGTCGTCGGCACCGTGCGCGGCAGCGTCGACGAGGACGGCACCGGAAAGATCGCCAAGCTGTGCGTGCACCCGCGCCTCCAGGGCCACGGCCTCGGCGCGCGCCTGCTGCGCGCCGTCGAGGAGGCCCTCGCCGGCGCCGGCGGCACGACCCGGTTCCGCCTGTCCACCGGGCACAAGAGCGAGTCCAACCTGCGGCTCTACCGCAACGCGGGCTACACCAAGGTCGGCGGCCGCACGGCTTCCGACGGCGTCCAGCTGGTGATCCTGGAGAAGGACGCCAAGGACGCCACCGATTTCGCCGTCAGCGCGTAGCGCCCGGCGCTAGCGACTGCGGCGCAGCCAGATCATCCCGGTGATCGGCAGGATCACCGGGATGAACAGGTAGCCCATCCCGAACTGCCCCCACACGGTCGCGTCCGGGAAGGACTCGGGGCGCACCAGCGTCCACGTGCCCACGGCCAGGACGCCCGCCAGCTCGACGGCGCAGCAGGCCAGCGCCGCCTTGCGGGCCGTCTCCCCGCCGCGCACCAGCGAGTACGTGATGAACGCGTAGGCCACGGCGGCCGCGGCGGACAGCGAATACGCCAGCGGCGCCCGGTCGAACTCGGTGGAGATCTGGAAGGCCGAGCGCGAGACGGCGCCCACCACCATCACCCCGTACAGCCACACCAGCAGCAGCCCGGGCCCGGAGACCAGCCGCTTGCGCCCGGCGGGAGTGGCGGTCGTCGTGTCCGTGTCAGCGTCAGGCACCGGTGGTTCCCCAGATGTCGTAGAGCCGTACTTCGAGGACGGCGAGGACGACCGCGCCCGCGGACACCGTCACAGAACCCCACTTGGTCCGCTCGCTCAGCGAGAGCATCCCGGCCGCGGGCACGGCCGCGAAGGCGCCCAGCAGGTAGGAGACGAACAGCACCGTGCCCTGCCCCGGCTCCTCGCCGCGGGCGAGCTGGACCAGTCCGATCGCCAGCTGGGCCAGGACCAGTACGGTCACCACGGCCATGCCGATGAAGTGCCAGTCCTTGGTCGGCTGGTCCCGCCACGCGGCGTGGCCGCACCAGGCGGCGAGGGCGAGTGCGGCCACGCCGATGGCGACCGTCAGGGCGTCGAGCATGCAGCGAGGGTATTACGGGCCGAAAGACCCGATGCGCGCACCCCTGGCCCCGCGCTTTGCTGGACGGTATGAACCTGCGAGCCGAAGCCCTGCTGTTCGACAACGACGGAACGCTCGTCTCCTCCATGGACTCGGTGTTCCGCTGCTGGAGCCGATGGGCCCAGGAGTACGGGATACCCGCGGAGGACTTCGCCCGCGTCGAGCTGAACGGCCGCCCGGCCGCGGAGATCATCGCCGAGTTGCTGCCCGCCGGGGTGCGGGCCGAGGCCCTCGCCCGGATCGAGGCCCTGGAGGTCGAGGACGTGGCGGGCGGTGTCGTCCTGCTGCCCGGCACCAAGGACCTGCTGTCCGCACTGCCCGCCGGCCGCTGGGCGGTGGTCACCTCCGCGACCCGCCCGCTCGCCGAGGCGCGGCTGCGCGAGGCCGGCATCGACTTCCCCGAGATGGTCGCCGCCGACGACACCACCCACGGCAAGCCCGACCCGGAGCCCTTCCTGCTCGCCGCGCGCCGTCTGGGCGTCGACCCGGCCCGCTGCGTCGTCTTCGAGGACGCCCCCGCGGGCCTGGCGGCGGGGCGCGCGGCCGGCATGCGGACCGTGGCCTTGACCACAACGCACAGCGCCGCCGAACTCGACGCGGACGTGGTCGTACGGGACCTCTCGGCCGTGTCGGTGCAGGTCAGCGCGGACGGTCTGACCATCGGGACGGACGGCTGACATCGACCGGTGTTGTCCGGTATGCGGCCGGTTTCCGTCCGCTATCCGGACGTCATTGATCGGTGAAGGGATACGTCTGCTTTACTGGGGCCCATGACCACGACGAGCAGCCGCACCCTTGCGACCGAGGCGACGATGACGCCCGGTGCTCGTTGTATGTGTCGAATGCGCGCCTTCTGAGGGCCCCTTCCGCAAGCCTCGCGCCCCGAAGCGAGACCGGCCGAGCCTGTCCATCTGTCCCGGACCGCTCCTGCCCCGCGCACGCGCTGAGACCGATGATTCATCCCGGTTTCAACCCGTATCGCGTCCCCAGATGTTTGCCCCGTGCCCGGCACCCGCTGCGCCGAGCACTCGACAGCGACGGAAATCCTGTGATCACCACATCGGGCCTCACGAAGGTCTACCAGTCCCGTGGCCGCGAGGTCACCGCCCTGGACGGCGTCGACCTCCACGTCCGCGAGGGCGAGGTCTACGGAGTCATCGGCCAGAGCGGTGCCGGCAAGTCCTCCCTGATCCGCTGTGTGAACCTGCTGGAGCGCCCCACCACCGGCACCGTGACCGTCGACGGAGTCGACCTCACCGCGCTGGCCGGCCGCGGCCGCCGCGCCGGCAAGGAACTCCGCGAGGCCCGCAGCCACATCGGCATGGTCTTCCAGCACTTCAACCTGCTGTCCTCGCGCACCGTCCAGGGCAACATCGAGCTGCCCCTGGAGATCCTCGGCGTCTCCGGCCGCGAGCGCTCCCGCAAGGCCCTGGAACTCCTCGACCTCGTCGGCCTCGCCGACAAGGCCAAGGCCTACCCCACCCAGCTCTCCGGCGGCCAGAAGCAGCGCGTGGGCATCGCCCGCGCCCTGGCCGGCGACCCCAAGGTGCTCCTGTCCGACGAGGCCACCAGCGCCCTGGACCCCGAGACCACCCGCTCCATCCTCCAGCTGCTGCGCGACCTCAACCGGCAGCTCGGCCTGACCGTCCTCCTCATCACGCACGAGATGGACGTGGTCAAGTCCGTCTGCGACTCGGCCGCCCTCATGAAGCGGGGCCGGATCATCGAGTCCGGCACCGTCGCCGAACTGCTCGCCACCCCCGGCTCCGAGCTCGCCGGCGAACTCTTCCCCGTCAGCGGCTCCGCCACCGGCCCGGACCGCACCGTCATCGACGTCACCTTCCACGGGGAGGCCGCCACCCAGCCGGTCATCTCCCAGCTGGCGCGCACGTACAACATCGACATCTCGATCCTCGGCGCCGCGATGGACACCGTCGCCGGCCGGCAGATCGGCCGCATGCGCATCGAACTGCCCGGCCGCTACGAGGACAACGTCGTGCCCGTCGGCTTCCTGCGCGAGCAGGGCCTCCAGGTGGACATCGTCGACGACATCGACAACGAACTGGCCGCGCTGGTCGAGGATGGTGCGAAGTGACCTGGTCCGAAATGCAGCCCCTGCTCACCCAGGGCACCTACGACACCCTCTACATGGTGCTGTGGTCCACCCTGGTGACCGTGCTCGGCGGGCTGCCCATCGGCATCCTCCTCGTCCTCACCGACAAGGGCGGCCTCCTGCAGAACCGGCCGCTCAACAAGGTGCTCGGCGTGATCGTGAACATAGGCCGCTCGCTGCCGTTCATCATCCTGCTGATCTTCCTGATCCCGGTCACCACCGCGGTCGTCGGCACCTTCATCGGCCCCACCGCCATGATCGTCCCGCTCGCCATCGGCGCCATCCCCTTCTTCGCCCGGCTCGTCGAGACCGCCGTCCGCGAGGTGGACCACGGCCTGATCGAGGCCGTCGAGTCGATGGGCGGCGGCATCCCCACCCTCGTCGGCAAGGTGCTCCTCCCGCAGGCCCTGCCCTCCCTGGTCGCCGGCGTCACCACCACCGTCATCACCCTGGTCGGATACTCCGCCATGGCCGGCGCCGTCGGCGGCGAAGGACTCGGCTCCAAGGCCATCACCTACGGCTTCCAGCGGTTCGAGACCGGCTTCATGGTCGCCACCGTCGTCGTCCTGATCGCCATCGTCACGGTGATCCAGCTCGTCGGCGACGGCGTGGTTCGCCTCCTGGCCCGCCGCGGCCGGACAGCCTGAGCCGGGCCCACAGGACTTCCCCGTCCAGAAGGCCCGCACTTGTCGTGCTTGGGCCACCACCCCGAAAAATGCAAGAAAGGCACTCTTCGTGCGCAAGAACATCAAGCTCACCGCCCTCGCCGCCACGGCCACCGCGCTCGCCCTCGGCCTCACCGCCTGCGGCAGCTCCTCGGACCCGTCCTCCACCAAGGCCGACGGCGGCAAGACCGACGAGAGCAAGCCGCTCGTCATCGCGGCCTCCCCGAGCCCCCACGCCGACATCCTGAACTTCGTCAAGGACAAGCTCGCGGCGAAGGAGGGCCTGGGGCTCGAGGTCAAGGAGTTCACGGACTACGTCCTGCCGAACACCGCCACCGAGCAGGGCCAGGTCGACGGCAACTACTTCCAGCACAAGCCGTACCTCGACGACTTCAACAAGAAGAACGGCACGCACATCGTGCCCGTCGTGAACGTGCACCTGGAGCCCCTCGGCCTCTACTCCAAGAAGGCCAAGGCCCTCACCGACATCAAGGCCGGCCAGACCATCGCCGTCCCCAACGACACCACCAATGAGGGCCGCGCGCTCCAGCTGCTCGCCGCTAACAACCTCATCACCCTCAAGGAGGGTGTCGGCACCAGCGCCAAGCTGTCCGACATCACCGACAAGAAGGGCCTGGAGTTCAAGGAGCTGGAGGCCGCCACGGTCCCGCGCGCCCTGAACGACGTGGACGCCGCCGTCATCAACGGCAACTACGCGCTTGAGGCCAACCTCAAGCCCGCCAAGGACGCGCTGATCCTGGAGAAGGCCGAGGGCAACCCGTACGCCAACTTCCTGGCGGTCAAGGACGGCAACCAGAACGACCCGCGGATCCAGAAGCTCGCCAAGCTCCTGAACTCCGACGACGTCAAGAAGTTCATCGAGGAGAAGTACCAGGGCTCGGTCATTCCGGCCTTCGGCACCCCGGCCTCCTGAACCATCCGGCCATGAGCTCCGGCCCCGTACGCCCCTGTCGGTGTACGGGGCCGAGCTCTGCCCGCTTCCGGGCAACCCGGCCCTGCACTTCCCCCGGCCGATGCTGCATGCTGTGGCCTACGACCCGCACAAACGGTCCCGCACCACGGTCTCAGGCATGGAGCTGCGCATGACTACCACCTTCCCGGACGTCACCATCAGCACGGACCGGCTGGTGCTGCGCCCCTTCGAGGAGGAGGACGTCACCGCGCTCACCGAGATGATGAACGACGAGCACATCACCGCCTGGACCTCCGTACCGCACCCCTACACCCACGCCGACGCCACCGCCTGGGCCACGAAGGTCTCCCACGCCGAACGCACCGAGGGCCGCGGCATCGTCTTCGCCGTCACCGAGTTCCTCACCCAGCGCCTCGTCGGCATCGTCCACCTCCAGAACACCAACTGGCGCACCAGAGCCACCGAGGTCGGCTACGTCACCGCCCCCTGGGCCCGCGGCGAGGGCTACGCCAGCGAGTCCGTACTCGCCGTCGCCCAATGGCTCTTCCGCGACCAGGGCTTCGAACGCCTCGAACTGCGCACCGCCGCCGACAACACCGCCTCCCAGCAGGTGGCCCAGAAGATCGGCTGCATCAGCGAGGGAGTCCTGCGCAACGCCTGGATAGTGCGCACCCAGACGGCCGACGGCACCTGGACCGACACCCGCACCGACCTCATCGTCTGGAGCCTCGTCCCGGAGGACCTCGACGACGGCGACGGCTACGGGAACTTCGACGGATACGACGGATACGACGCCTACACCGGCTACGAACAACGGGCCGACGCGAACGGCCACCCCGTCGGCGCCGACTGGAACTGACCCGATGACCAGGTAGTCTCACCGTTCCGGACCCCCGCACAACCCTTCGCCTGCCCCCACCCCAGGAGACTGACGACGATGGCCGACCGGGTCACGGTGATCGGCTGGGACGGCTCGCCCCTGACCGCGGCCGCCCGGTCCGCGCTCTCCGCCGCCACCCTCGTGGCGGGCGCCGCCCACCACCTCGCGCTCCCCGAGGTCCCGCCCACCGCCGAACGCATCCGCCTCGGCAGCCTGGGCCTCGCCGCGCGCCGCATCGCCGGCCACCGCGGCACCGCCGTCGTCTTCGCCGACGGGGACCCCGGCTTCTTCGGAGTCGTACGCACCCTGCGCGCCCCGGAGCACGGCCTTGAGGTCGAGGTCGTCCCGGCCGTCTCCTCGGTCGCCGCCGCCTTCGCCCGCGCCGGCATGCCCTGGGACGACGCCCAGGTCGTCGTCGCCCACCCGCGCACCCTGCGCCGCGCCGTCAACGTCTGCCGCGCCCACGCCAAGGTCGCCGTCCTCACCTCACCCGGCGCAGGCCCCGCCGAACTCGCCCTGCTCCTGGAAGGAGTCCACCGCACCTTCGTCATCTGCGAGGAACTCGGCACCGACAAGGAGCAGGTGAGCGTCCTCACCTCCGACAAGGCCGCCGACCACACCTGGCGCGACCCCAACGTCGTCATCGTCATCGGCGGCGGGGGACAGGTCTCCACCGCCGACCCGGGCTGGCTGCTCGGCCAGAGCGCCGCCCAGTCCGCCGCACCCGCCGGCCGCGGCTGGGCCCGGCCCCAGGCCGACGCGGGGGAGGGCGAGTCCGCGCACCTGCGGGCCGCGCAGCTCGCCCGGCTCGGCCCCCGCACCGGCGACCTCGTCTGGGACATCGGCGCCGGGTCCGGCGGCGTCGCCGTGGACGCCGCCGCGCTCGGCGCCGCCGTCATCGCCGTCGACAGCGACCCGCGCGCCTGCGAGCGCGTAACGGCCGCCGCCCGCAAGCGAGGCGTACTGCTCCAGGTCGTCGCCGGGCGCGCGCCCCACGTACTGGAGAACCTGCCCGAGCCCGACGTCGTCCGCGTCGGCGGCGGGGGAGCGGCCGTGGTCGCGGCCGTCGCCGACCGCCGCCCCGAACGGATCGTCAGCCACGCCTCCACGCGCGACGAGGCGGAGGCCATCGGCCGTGTACTCACCGAACACGGTTACGCCGTCGAGTGCGCACTGCTCCAGTCCGTGGGCCTGGACACCCGTACCTGGGTCGAACAGGACCGTTCCGTGGTGTTCCTGCTGGCCGCCGAACGACCGGTGACCCGCTGAGCCGAAGGCCGGGGTAGGCTGGCCGATCGTCGTACTGCCCAGGACGATTCGGGCATCACGGCACCGCGGGACGCGCGACGTGGCGCAGTCCACAGTGGACCGTGGCGGTTATGGCCGCCGCGGTGGCTAACGGGCGCGACAATGCTTAGTGGTTGTCGCGCAGGCGGACGTGAGGCGAACGCGTCGCACGGCAACCCCGCACGGCAACTCCGCGCGGCGGGCCCTGTGGGCGCCCGGGCGATCGAAGAGGCAACACCGATGGGCGAGGGGTACGCATGACTGACACCGGCCAGGTCCCGGGCGAGGGTCACCCGGACAACGCGGGCATGGTGGATCAGCAGGGCGTGCCCGCCCCGGTCCAGATGCCGCCGCCGCTTCCCCCCGGCTACGCCTTCCACGACCTCGTGGACAACCCGGCCGAGCCGGAGGACGAGGAGCTGCTGCTCATGCCGAGCGGCCAGGGCTCCTGGAGCGACCCGCAGGTCGTTCCCCCGGCCCCCGTCTTCCCCGTCGAGCCCTCGGCCTACGCGGACGCGCCCTACGGCGCCGAGCCGTCGTACCCCGAGGCGCCGGCGGCGTACGCCGAGCCGGCCGCGTACCCCGAGTTCCCCTCCTACGGCGCGGGCGCGCACGAGACGGGCGGCCGTGACTCCGGCGCGCTCGACCTCGGCGGGCTCGTCGTCCCCCCGCCCGCGGCTCCGGCCGCGCAGGCCGCGCCGGTCCGGCGGCCGCTGCACATGGGCCCGCCCGTACCCGAGGCCACCGGCGGAGTCGTACGGTCCCTCGCGGACCGGGGTCCGGCCGCGACGCCTATGCCGGCCCGCCAGGCGGGTCCGCCGACCACCGGGCCCGAGTACCTGGACATCCCGCGTGCGGAGGCCGTGGCGGCGCCCGTACCGCAGCTGAGCGAGATCCCGCCGCAGGCCGGTGCGCCGTGGACGCCGGAGCCGCCGCAGGCCCCCGCCCCGGTAGCCGAGCCGGTCCCGGCCGCCGCCCCGGCCGCCGAGGCCGTCCCCGCCTCCGAGCCGGTGGCCGAGGCCGTCCCGGCCCCGGAGCCGGTGGCCGAGCCCGTCGCGGCCCCGGCCCTGGCCGCCGAGCCGGCCCTGGCCGCCGGGCCGGAAGCGACCCCGGAGCCGGTCGGCGGGCCGATCCCGGCCGCCGGGTCGCAGCCGGTCGCCGAGCCCGTGCCGGCCCCCGGCCCGGTCGCGGAGGCCGCCCCGGAGCCCGTCGCGGTCGCGCCCGCCGAGCCGGCCGCGCCCGCCGAGCCCGTGGCGCAGGAGCCCCTCGCGGCCGAGGCCGCCCGGGTGGAGCCCGCCGCGGTGGAGCCCGCCCCCGAGCCGCTCGCCGTGGCCGCACCCGCAGAAACGGTGGTGCAGCCCGCCGACCCCGCGCCCGCCGCCCCGGTCGAGCCCGAGGCCGCCGTACCGGCGGAGCCGTCCGCTCCGGAAGAGCTCGCCGAGCCCGTCGAGACCCCGGCCGCGCCGGACGCCGCCGCACCGGCAGAGCCCGTACAGGAGGAGCCCGTACAGGCAGAGCCCGTTCCTGCGGAGCTGCTCGTCGCGGCCGAGCACGGGACCCCGGCGGAGCCCGCCCCGGCGGACGCCGAAGCCACCCCGGCGGAAGCCGAGCCCGTATCCGCCGAGCCCGCCGCCGGCGAACCGGCCGGCGAGCCGGCCCCCGCCTACGACGACGCCGAGCGCGAGGCCGTCCTGCGCGTCATGCGCGAGCGCCGCGACATCCGCAAGGGCTTCCGCACCGACCCCATCCCGCACGAGGTGCTGCTCCGCGTCCTGGAGGCGGCCCACACCGCGCCCAGCGTCGGACACTCCCAGCCCTGGGACTTCGTCGTCATCCGCTCCGCCGAGACCCGCCGGACGATGCACGAGCTCGCCCAGCGCCAGCGCGAGGCCTACGCGAACTCGCTGCCCAAGGCCCGCGCGAAGCAGTTCAAGGAACTCAAGATCGAGGCCATCCTCGACACCCCGGTGAACATCGTCGTCACCGCCGACCCCACCCGCGGCGGCCGCCACACCCTCGGCCGGCACACCCAGCCGCAGATGGCCCCGTACTCCTCGGCCCTCGCCGTCGAGAACCTCTGGCTCGCCGCCCGCGCCGAAGGCCTCGGCGTCGGCTGGGTCAGCTTCTTCGACGAGCGCGAGATGGTCCGCGCGCTCGGCCTGCCGGAACACCTGGAGGTCGTCGCGTACCTGTGCGTCGGCTACGTGGACGAGTTCCCGGAGGAACCCGAGCTCGCCCAGGCCGGCTGGTCCCAGCGCCGTCCGCTCTCCTGGGTGGTCCACGAGGAGACGTACGGACGTCGCGCGCTGCCCGGCGAGGAGCCGCACGACCTGCTCTCGGAGACGGTCGCCAGCATCCGCCCGCTCGACGCGAAGGCGCTGGGCGAGGCGTGGGAACGCCAGAAGCGCATGACCAAGCCCGCAGGGGCCCTGGGCATGCTCGAAATCATCTCGGCGCAGCTCAGCGGCCTCTCCCGGGTCTGCCCGCCGCCGATCCCCGAGCCCGCCGCGGTCGCGATCTTCGCGGGCGACCACGGGGTCCACGCCCAGGGCGTCACCCCCTGGCCCCAGGAGGTCACCACCCAGATGGTGGCCAACTTCCTGGGCGGCGGGGCCGTCTGCAACGCCTTCGCCAACCAGGTGGGCGCCGAGGTCTGCGTGATCGACGTCGGCGTCGCGGGCGACCTGCCCGCCACCCCAGGTCTCCTTCCCCGGAAGGTCCGCCCGGGCACGGCCGACCTCTCGACTGGCCCGGCGATGACGCGCGAGGAAGCGGTCGCGGCCATCGAGGTCGGCATCGAGACGGCCCGTGACCTGGTCGCGGCGGGCAACAAGGCCCTGCTCACGGGCGAGATGGGCATCGCGAACACCACGGTGTCCGCGGCCCTCATCTCGGTCTTCACCGGGGTCGACCCGGCGGAGGTCACCGGCCGCGGCACGGGCATCAACGACGAGACCCACGCCCGCAAGGTCGACGTGGTCCGCCGCGCCCTGGAACTCCACCAGCCGGACCCGGCGGACCCGATCGGCGTCCTCGCCGCGATCGGCGGCCTGGAGCACGCGGCGATCGTCGGCCTGCTGCTCGGCGGAGCCTCGCTCCGTACGCCGGTCATCCTGGACGGCGTGAGCGCGGGCGCGGCCGCCCTGGTGGCCCGGGCCATCGCCCCCGAGGCCCTGTCCGCGTGCATCGCGGGCCACCGCAGCGCGGAGCCGGGTCACGTGGCGGCCCTGAACAAGCTGGGGCTGCGCCCGCTGGTCGACCTGGACCTCCGCCTCGGCGAGGGCACGGGCGCGCTGCTGGCCCTCCCGCTGGTCCAGAGCGCGGCCCGCGCGATGCACGAGGTCGCCACCTTCGACTCCGCGGGCGTGACGGAGAAGTAGCCCCGCGAGCCGCCTTCCGGGGGCCCCGCCCCGGACCCCGCGCCTCAAACGCCGAAGGGCCGGGTTCGCCTCCGGCGGCGCCTCAAACGCCGGCGGGGCTGGATGGCCGCCCCGCCGGGCTGCGGTTGCCCTACGGGCATCCAGCCGCGCCCGGCGGTCGGCAGCAGCCGAAATCCAGCCCCTCCGGCGTTTGAGGAGCGGGTCGGGGGCAGCGCCCCAGGAGCCCCCGCGCAGCGGGCCCGGACCTGACCCGCGCCCCCGGACCCGCCGCGCCGTATCGTGGACCCGCACAAGAAACCGCACGTCAGTACAGCGCCGCTCCAACGCCGCAGCGGCAAGACAGAACGACCGCCGCATCAGGAGCTGCACCGCCATGGCCGAACACCCCGCGTACCCCGTCGGTCTCCGACTCGCCGGCCGCCGCGTCGTCGTCATCGGCGGCGGACAGGTCGCCCAGCGCCGCCTCCCCGCGCTCGTCGCGGCCGGGGCCGACGTCCTGCTCGTCTCGCCCTCCGCCACCCCCTCCGTGGACGCCATGGCCGAGACCGGCGAGATCCGCTGGGAGCGCCGCCGCTACGAGGACGGCGACCTGGCCGGCGCCTGGTACGCGCTCATCGCCACCCGGGACCGCGAGGCCAACGACCGCGCCTCCGCCGAGGCCGAGCGCGAGCGGGTCTGGTGCGTCCGCGCCGACGACGCCGAGGCCGCGACCGCCTGGACCCCGGCCACCGGCCGCGTGGAGGGCGTCACCGTCGCCGTGCTGAGCGGCAACGACCCCCGCCGCTCCGCCGCCGTCCGCGACGCGGTCGTCGAGGGGCTGCGCGACGGCAGCCTCACGGCCGCCCGTCCCCACACCCCCGGCGTCTCCCTCGTCGGCGGCGGACCCGGCGACCCCGACCTCATCACCGTGCGCGGCCGGCGCCTCCTCGCCGAGGCCGATGTCGTCATCGCCGACCGGCTCGGGCCCCGCGACCTGCTCGACGAGCTCCCGCCGCACGTCGAGGTCATCGACGCCGCGAAGATCCCGTACGGCCGGTTCATGGCCCAGGAGGCCATCAACAACGCCCTGATCGAGCACGCCAAGGCCGGCAAGGCCGTCGTCCGGCTCAAGGGCGGGGACCCGTACGTCTTCGGCCGCGGCATGGAGGAGCTCCAGGCCCTCGCCGCCGAGGGGATCCCGTGCACCGTCGTGCCCGGCATCTCCAGCTCCATCTCCGTGCCCGGCGCCGTCGGCATCCCGGTCACCCACCGGGGCGTGGCCCACGAGTTCACCGTGGTCAGCGGCCACGTCGGCCCCGACGACCCGCGCTCGCTCGTGGACTGGGCCTCCCTCGCCAAGCTCACCGGCACCCTGGTGATCCTCATGGGCGTCGACAAGATCGGCCTGATCGCCGAGGCCCTCGTGCGCCACGGCCGCTCCGCCGACACCCCCGTCGCGGTCATCCAGGAGGGCACCACCGCCACCCAGCGCCGCGTGGACGCCACTCTCGCCACGGTCGGCGAGACGGTCCGCGCCCAGGAGGTCCGCCCGCCCGCGGTCATCGTCATCGGCGACGTCGTCACCGTCAACGGAACTCCCCCCACCACCAGCGCCTGACAGGCCGTTGGCTTCGCACCCAGGACAAGGCAGTATCACCCTGTGGCTGATCTCATCACCGTCGAGGACCCCGACGACCCGCGCCTGCGCGACTACACGGGCCTGACCGACGTCGAACTCCGGCGCCGCCGCGAGCCCGCCGAAGGCCTCTTCATCGCCGAGGGCGAGAAGGTCATCAGACGCGCCAAGGACGCCGGGTACGAGATGCGCTCGATGCTGCTCTCCGCCAAGTGGGTCGACGTCATGCGCGACGTCATCGACGAACTCCCGGCCCCGGTCTACGCCGTCAGCCCCGAGCTCGCCGAGCGCGTCACCGGCTACCACGTGCACCGTGGCGCCCTCGCCTCCATGCAGCGCAAGCCGCTGCCGACGGCCGAGGAGCTCCTCGCCACGACCCGCCGCGTGGTCATCATGGAAGCGGTCAACGACCACACCAACATCGGGGCCATCTTCCGCAGCGCCGCCGCCCTCGGGATGGACGCGGTGCTGCTGTCGCCCGACTGCGCGGACCCGCTCTACCGCCGCTCGGTGAAGGTCTCCATGGGCGCGGTCTTCTCCGTCCCCTACGCCCGTCTCGACGCCTGGCCCAAGGGCCTGGACTCGGTCCGCGAGGCCGGATTCAAGCTGCTCGCCCTGACCCCGCACCAGAAGGCCTCGCCCATCGACGTGGCGGCGCCCCAGTCCCTGGAGCGGGTCGCGCTGATGCTCGGCGCCGAGGGCGACGGGCTGTCCACGCAGGCGCTGGTCGCCGCCGACGAATGGGTGCGCATCCCCATGGCGCACGGCGTGGACTCGCTGAACGTGGGCGCGGCGGCCGCGGTCGCCTTCTACGCCGTGGCCCAGGGCCGCGAGACCGCGTAACCCGTAACCGGCAACCCGTCAGAACTTCTGGGCCGCCGCGATGCCCAGCGCCACGATCAGCGTCACCACGACGAACACGATCAGCCGCTGCCGCATCAGCTTCGGGTCCGGCCGCGTAGGGCGCCGCCCCGTCCCCGTCGTCCGCGGGGCCGGGCGGCCGCCCGTACGCCCCGCGGTCGGCCGGGAGGCCGGCCCGCCCGGGGTGCGGGAGGACGAGGGCCGCGAGGGCGGCCCGCCCTGGGCCCGCGGAGTGGTGTCGCCGCGCGTCGGACGGCGCTCCGTGCGCTGGTCGGCGTACGTGGCGGAGTCCTCGGCCGGCCGGCCCGCGGGCCGCTCGGTACGGGCGCGCTGCGCCGGCGGGCGCCCCTCGGGCAGTCCCTGCGCCTCTCGGGCCGCGATCTCCTTGAGCCGCATCGACAGCTGGAGCGTGCTGGGCCGCTCCTCGGGGTCCTTGGCCAGGCAGGCCCGTACGAGGGGTGCGAGCGCGTCCGGGACCCCGTGCAGGTGCGGCTCCTCGTGGACCACGCGGTACAGCATGACCTCGGAACTGCCGTGCCCGAAGGGCGAGTCCGCCGTCGCCGCGTAGGCGAGGGTGGCACCCAGGGCGAAGACGTCGGTGGCGGGGGTGACGGCCGCGCCGCGCACCTGTTCGGGCGCGAGGAACCCGGGGGAGCCGACGGCCGTTCCCACGTGGGTGAGGGTGCTCGCCCCGGTGGCCCAGGCGATCCCGAAGTCGATGATCCGCGGGCCCTTGGGGGAGAGGAGGATGTTCGAGGGCTTGAGGTCGCGGTGGACGACGCCCGCCTCGTGCACGGCGACGAGACCCTCGGAGAGCGCGGCGCCGATCGCGGCGATCTGCGCGGCCGTCAGGGGGCCTTCCTCGGCCACCTTGTCGTGCAGGGAGGGTCCGGGCACGTACTGCGTGGCGAACCACGGCCGCTCGGCCTCCAGGTCCGCCGCCACCAGGCGGGCGGTGCACCCCCCGCGGATCCGCCGGGCGGCCGACACCTCGCGGGCGAACCGGGAGCGGAACTCCTGGTCCTCGGCCAGGTCGGGCCGGATCACCTTGAGCGCGACGCGCTGCCCGCGCCGGTCCGATCCCAGGTAGACCACACCCATGCCGCCGGCGCCGAGCCGTCGGTGCAGTCTGAACGAGCCGACGACACGCGGGTCCTCGCGCCGGAGCCGCATCATCGCCATGTCCACCCCGCTGACCGGTCGTCCTGTTGACGTGGCACAGCTTACGGACGATCCGGCATGCGCGCTCAGAGGCCGCGCCCTCGCCGGGAGATTCGATTGTCAGTGCGGCACAGCACACTTGAGGGAGCCTCAGCCCAGCCGGGTGGTACCGGCCGAGGTAGGCCCTGGGCCGCCAATCGGGCCTCCACGCAAGGGGATTGGCGCCGCTGCCGGGCTCCCGGCGCGGTCGCGTGCGCCCGCGCGCGCCCCGCACCCGGGTCGATCTCGCCGAGAGCCCGCCCGCAGACACGCATGAGCAGGGAGTGACGGAAGTGAGCGAAGTCACTACGCTCCGGTGACCCCCTCCGGGAAGACCCCTACGACGGGCGAGCGGTCTCCACCCAGGGGAGTACGCGGGGTGGATGCCGTCATCCTCCTGGAGGCCCGGCAATGGGTACGAAGGCATGAGGCCAGGGGCCTTCCGCCCGCCTAGTGTTGAAGACAAGCGGCGGGTGGCGCACTCGTCCCCCGAGGTCATAAGCCCGCCGCTGCCAAACGACAGGGAGAGGACCATGGCGGACATCGCACGGCAGGGACGCAAGGCATTCGCGTTCAACGGCCATGAGTCCGGTACGCGCCACCCGCTGGTGGCCGCGGTGATGGTCCTCCCCCTGGCCGCGCTCCTGCTCTTCGTCTTCGGAGGCTTCGAGCAGGTCGCGGCACAGGCGTCGTCCGTGGGCACGATGCTGGGGCGCTGAGCGGCGCCCCAGGCCCGGGAGAGCGGCCCGGGCCGGGACATCGGCCTGTCGAACCCCGTGGGGACGGGGGAGCGACGACGGACGGCAGGTGAAGGGTGCTGCCCGTGCGACTGGGGAGTCGCACGGGCAGCACCCTTTTTCGCTCCGCGGAGCTGCCCGTAGCCTTCCCGGCATAGACGACACAAGGCAGCGGCCATGGCGGCTGACGCGTGGGGACACCCCGCTCGGCACCATCCACGTCACCGGCGGGGACTTCCCGTGGCTGTACGGCACCCTTGTGCCGGAACCCGCCTTCGAGGAAGTCCGGCCCTGGTTCGAGGAAGTGCAGGGACTCCTCGCCCGGGAGATCTACGAGGGGCCCTTCGACGTCGCCTACGGCCGCATCGAGCGCGAGCTCACGCTGGTCTCACCCGACGGTCCCGTCGCGGAGTTCCTCTTGCACGTGGGGGGCGCGGACGCCTGGTTCCGCTGGTCCGACACCCCCCTCGCCACCGACCCGGAGGCCGCCGGGTGACGCCGGACGGGCTCGCGTGCTGGGCCTCCGGCGGTACCGGCGGGGCCTACGGGCTGCTCGCCGACCGCCCCGACGGGACCGTCGTGCGCTGCGGTGAGCTCGCCGCCAAGGCGCACGCCCCCGACAGCGAGGCCCCCGCCCTCGCGGCGCGCCTCCGGATCGCCGGGGCCGCCCCGCTCGCCGGGATCCTGCTGCCCCCGCTGCGCACCGGCCTCCTCCAGGAGCGCCACGTTTCGCTGTGGCCGTACGGGACTCCCGTGGATCCGGAGCGCCCCGAGGACGCTCCCTGGGAGGCGGCCGGCCGACTGCTCGCGGCTCTCCACCGGACGCCACTGGACGGACTCCCCGGCCCGGTCCCGCCGATGCGCGGCCCGGCCAAGGTCGCCCGCGCCCTGCGCCGCCTCACGGGGGTGTTGGACACCGCTCCCGAGGACGCCGTAGCCGCCCGTGACGCCGAAGGCGCTGCCGTCCGCGCCATCCGGGACGACGCACGGAACCCGCCCGGCCGGACGCGCGGGGTCCGCGCGGTCCGCGCCGCCGCCCGGACGCTGCCCGCCTGGGCGCGCGGGGAGGCCGCGGCGCCGCCCGGCGGGGCGCTGTGCCACGGGGACCTGCACCTCGGGCAGCTGGTCCGGCATCCCGCCCCGGAGGGGCCCTGGCTGCTGATCGACGTGGACGACCTCGGCCTCGGCACGCCCGCCTGGGACCTCGCCCGCCCGGCCGCCTGGTACGCCGCCGGGCTCCTCCCCCGGAGGACTGGCTCCGCTTCCTCGACGCCTACCGCGCCGCCGGCGGCCCGGCCGCCGGTCCGCCCGGCTCCGACCCCTGGCCGGAACTCGACCTCGCCGCCCGCGCGCTCACCGTACAGACGGCCGCCCTCGCCCTGGCCAAGGCGGCCGGGGCGGGCCGCCGACTCGACGACGTGGAGCGGCTGATGGTGGACGCGTGCGCCCGAATAGCCATGCTCCCGGCCGACTTGGAGTGCGGGGCTCCGTCGCAACGGTGTCCAGATCGAGCAGTGCAGCGGCTGTCGCGGCATCTTCCTCGACTACGGCGAGCTGGAGGCGCTGACCCGCCTGGAGTCCCAGTACACCGCCCAGTACGGGCAGGTGCCCCCGCCCGCCGCGCCCCCGGCGCCCTACCCGGCCCCCGCCCCCGCCTGGGGCGCCCCGCACCACGGCGGCCACGGGCACGGCCACGGACACCACCACCGCGGCGGCTTCGGCCGGATGCTCTTCTCCTCCTGAGCCGACGGCCCCGAGGACGACGGAAGCCCCGGCCGTGGAGACGGCCGGGGCTTCCGGGCGGTGCGCGATACTGGGATTGAACCAGTGACCTCTTCCGTGTCAGGGAAGCGCTCTCCCGCTGAGCTAATCGCGCGGGACTACGGTGCGAAACCGCAGGTCAAACGTGTGGTGCGTGGTACTGCGTGCGCGATACTGGGATTGAACCAGTGACCTCTTCCGTGTCAGGGAAGCGCTCTCCCGCTGAGCTAATCGCGCGGGGATCCTTGCGGATCAGTGGACGATACTGGGATTGAACCAGTGACCTCTTCCGTGTCAGGGAAGCGCTCTCCCGCTGAGCTAATCGTCCTTGGAGGTGGAGACGGGATTTGAACCCGTGTAGACGGCTTTGCAGGCCGTTGCCTCGCCTCTCGGCCACTCCACCATGGAGCTGCGGGGGTTCTCGGGAAGAAATCCCCCACTTCGAGCGGACGACGAGACTCGAACTCGCGACATCCACCTTGGCAAGGTGGTGCTCTACCAACTGAGCTACGTCCGCAGGTCACCGTGTTCGCTCCGGGGTTTTTCCCCTTCGCTCCCTGGCGACGTGTTGAACTCTAGCGGATTCCCGGGCCAGCTCAAAAACGCGTTTCCGCAGCGTGCTGCCGCTCGATCACCACCGGTCACCCGCCGGTCACCTCATCGGCGCCGCCGCGTCACCGGTCATAGACTCGCAGCCGTGCACGACCTGCCTCCCCTGGCCCGCTTCGGCGGCCTCCTCGCGACCGACCTCCGAGACGTCACCAGCGATCCTGGTGCCCTCGACTCCACCGGCTTCTGGGCGGTGGCAGCCGACTTCGAAGGCCGGCTCGTCTGCGCGCGCTTCGGGGACATACGCCCCGACCCGGTACCCGCGCCCGTCCCCGGCGCCTGGCGCGGCCCCGACGCCGACCAGTGGACCTCCTCCCTCGACCGGGACGGGTACGTCGCCGGCGTCCGCCGCATCCGCGAGCACATCGCCGCCGGCGAGGTCTACCAGGCCAACCTCTGCCGCGTACTGTCCGCGCCGCTCCCCAACCCGGCCGACGCCGACGTCGACGCCCTCACCGCACTGCTCGCGCGCGGCAACCCCGCCCCGTATGCAGGAACGATTCGGCTGCCCGCCCACGGGGTGGAGATCGCCACCGCCTCCCCGGAGCTGTTCCTGCGCCGCACCGGCCGCCGAGTGGAGTCCGGCCCCATCAAGGGCACCGGCCGCACCGTCGCCGACCTGCTCCCCAAGGACCACGCCGAGAACGTGATGATCGTGGACCTCGTCCGCAACGACCTCGGTCGGGTCTGCGCCACCGGCTCCGTCACCGTCCCCGAGCTGTGCGCCGTCGAGGAGCACCCGGGACTGGTCCACCTCGTCTCCACCGTGAGCGGAGAGCTCGCCGACGGCGCCGGCTGGCCCGAGCTGCTCGCCGCCACCTTCCCGCCCGGCTCCGTCACGGGCGCGCCCAAGTCCTCCGCCCTGCGCATCATCCAGGCCCTGGAGACCGCCCCCCGCGGCCCCTACTGCGGAGGCATCGGCTGGGTCGACGCCGACCGGGGCACCGCCGAGCTCGCCGTGGGCATCCGCACCTTCTGGATCGACCGCGAGGCCCCCGGCGGCCCCCGCCTGCTCTTCGGCACCGGCGCCGGGATCACCTGGGGCTCCGACCCGGACCGCGAGTGGGCGGAGACCGAGCTGAAGGCCGCCCGCCTGCTGCGGGTAGCGTCGGGCACCGCCCCCGAGGTGACCGGCACCCAGGGGACGAACGGGATGAACGGAGGGACCGTACGGTGAGAATCTGGCTCGACGGAGCGCTGCGGGACGTCGACGGCGCGAAGGTGTCCGTCTTCGACCACGGGCTGACCGTGGGTGACGGCGTCTTCGAGACGCTCAAGGCGGAACGCGGCCGGGCCTTCGCCCTCACCCGCCACCTGGACCGGCTGACCCGCTCGGCCCGCGGCCTCGGCCTGCCCGACCCCGACCTCGACGAGGTGCGCCGGGCCTGCGCCTCCGTCCTGGAAGCCAACCCGATGGAGCGCGGGCGGCTGCGCGTCACCTACACCGGCGGCGTCTCCCCCCTCGGCTCCGACCGCGGGGAGTCCGGGCCCACCCTGGTAGCCGCCGTCGCCGAGTCCCCGCGCCGCCCCGACACCACCGCCGTCGTCACGGTGGACTGGGTGCGCAACGAGCGCTCCGCCGTGGCCGGCCTGAAGACCACCTCGTACGCCGAGAACGTCGTCGCGCTCGCCACCGCCCACCGGGCCGGGGCCTCCGAGGCGCTCCTCGCCAACACCGTCGGCCGGCTCTGCGAGGGCACCGGCTCCAACGTCTTCGTCGTCCTCGACGGGGAGCTGCACACGCCGCCCCTGGCGTCCGGCTGCCTCGCCGGCATCACCCGTGCCCTCGTCGTCGAGTGGTCCGGGGCCAAGGAGACCGACCTGCCCTTCGAGGCGCTGGACCGGGCCGAGGAGGTCTTCCTGACCTCCTCGCTGCGCGACGTCCAGGCGGTCGTACGGATCGACGGGCGCGAGCTCGGTACGGCCCCCGGGCCGGTCACGGCCGAGGCGATGCGGCTCTTCGACGCGAAGGCCGGCGCGGACCTCGATCCGTAATCGCCTGTCCCGACGGCCGCAGGACGGGTAGAACTCCAGTGATGACCACCACCCTGCGGCCGAGCGAGCCGCTTCAGCAGAGCAGTGGCGGGGCGCGGACGCGCCGGTACGAGATCCGCGTGAACAGCAGGCGCGTCGGCGCGCTGCTGCTGGCCTCCGACACCCCCTTCGGGCCGACCGTCGGGGAGATCCGCGACCTGGCCGTCGACGAGCGCGACCGGCGGCGCGGCCGCGCCACCGTGGGGGCGCTGGCCGCCGAGGAGGTCCTGCGCGGGTGGGGCTGCCGCCGGGTCCGGGTGTCGGTCCCGGCCGATTCGCCGGGCGGTCTGCGCATGGCCGAGGCCCTCGGGTACGCCGAGTACAGCCGCAACATGGCCAAGGACCTGCCGGCGGAGCCGCCCGTCCTGCCCGAGGGGGTCGTCGGCCGGCCGATGACCGACGCCGAGTACGAGGTCTGGCTCGCCCGGGCGAAGGTGGCCTACGCCGAGAGCTGGATCGACCGCGGCCTGTCGGCGGAGGCCGCCCACGCGAAGTCCGCGGCCGACCACGACAGGCAGCTGCCGCAGGGCCTGGCGACGCCCGGGGCCGCCCTCGCCGTCCTGGAGGCGGCCGGCACCCCGGTCGGCACGGTCTGGCTCGCGCCGCTCGGCGAGGGCGCGTACGTCTTCGACGTCCAGGTCGGCGCCGAGTACCGCGGCCGGGGCCACGGCCGCCACCTGATGCTCCTCGCCGAACGCATGGCCCTCGCCGAGGGCCACCGCGTGATGGCCCTCCACGTCTTCACCGGCAACACCCCGGCCCTCGGGCTCTACGAATCCCTCGGCTACCGGCCGACCGACTTCAACTACGCGAAAGAGTTGATCTAGACACCGAGCAGCCGGTCCGCGATCTCCTCGATGCGGGCGCGCAGCCCCTCCTGGCTCTTGCCGCCGTCGAGGCGCTCGCCGTCGATCACGTACGTCGGGGTGCCGGTCACGCCGATCGCCTTGCCCTCGGCCTGGTCGGCGTCGACGATCAGGATGTGCCGCCCGTCGACCAGCGCGGTGTCGAACTCCTCCACGTCGAGGCCCAGTTCACGCGCCACGTCCAGCAGCACCGGCTCGCCGCGCTCGGCCAGCTCCGCGGTGCGCGCCAGGACGGCCTCCGCGTAGGGCCAGCCCTGCCCCTGCTCCACGGCCTCCTCGGCGGCCTGGGCCGCGGCGAAGGAGTGCTTGTGCTTCTCCAGGGGGAAGTGGCGCAGCCGGATGTCCAGCCGGTCGCCGTAGCGGGCCCGCAGGGCGCGTACGTCGTCCAGGGCGCTGTGGCAGTCCGGGCACTGGAGTTCGCACCAGACGTCGAGGATCACGGAATCGGTCATACGGACAGTCTCCCAGCCCGTGCAACCAGCGACCGACCGGGACCTGCGGAGGAGACGGACCCGGAGATGTCCCGGAGATCGGCCCGCGGGGCCCCGTGGATCTGGCCGCCGCGGCGGGGACCGGTGCAGGATGGATAGGGACAGACCGCCCACTCCTGGAGGACCGCATGCTCGCCGAGACCATCTGCTCCGCGGTGTCCGCGGCGGGCCTGGGCATCGCCGCGCTGACCGCCTACCGCAAGCGCTTCCTGGCCGCCACGCGGATCGCCGCGTACGCGCTGGTGCCCGTCGGCCTCGTGATGACGGGCGTCGTGGAATGGGTGTCCGGGATGGTCTTCAAGCCGACGGTCTGGGCCGGCTTCGGACTGCTGGGGCTGGCCTGGCTGCTGTTCGTGACCACCCGGGCGATCGAGCGCCGCGGCCGCGGCAAGGCGGCGGTCGAGGGGAGCCCGGACCGGCAGGCCGTCGCCCCGGGCGCGTCCGCGCCGTCCCTGGGCACCGGCGCCGGGTCCCGCTCCCGGCCCGCCGCGGGCCGGCAGCCGCAGGCCGCCTCGGGCGGGGAGGACTTCTCCGACATCGAGGCCATCCTCAAGAAGCACGGCATCTGACCGGAGCGGCGCCGAGAAGCGCCGAGAAGCACGACAGCGGGCCCCGTCCGGCCCGGAGCGCGTCCGGTCCACGAGATCGGGCGAACTGCCGCCCCGATCTTGGCGTGTTGGGACACGGTTGGCGGCGGGCTGCGCCATCATCGGCCCGACATGCTCGACACATCGCAGAGTGAGCCGTCGGCGCCCCGTCCCGCGCCGGTCCCGACGCCCGCCCCCGAGGAGCCGAGAGGCTGTCTCTTCGCGCTCTCCCAGCCGCCCCTGATGATCTTACTGGCGGTGATCGGCACCCTGCTGCTGCTCGCCGCCGTGCACGACCTCTTCCTGCTCTGACTTGCGCCGGGCCCGGTAGGCCGCCACGTGCAGCCGGTTCCCGCAGGTCCGGCTGTCGCAGTAGCGCCGCGAGCGGTTCCGGGAGAGGTCCACGAAGGCGCGCCGGCAGTCCGGGGCCTCGCAGCGGCGCAGCCGTTCGGTCTCGCCGGAGACCACGATGAAGGCCAGCGCCATGCCGCCGTCGGCCGCCAGGTGGTCGCCGACCGAGGCGCCCGGCGCGAAGTAGTGCACGTGCCAGTCGTAGCCGTCGTGGTCGGTCAGCTGCGGAGTGGTGCCGGCCGTCGCCACCAGCTCGTTGATCAGTACGGCCGCCGCGCGGGCGGTCGGTGCCGCGAAGACCTGGGCGAACTTTCCGCGCACGGTCCGGACCCCGGCCAGATCGCGGGCACCGAGCTCGCCGACGTCGCTGATCGCGTACTCCTGGACGAAGCCGCGCAGCGCGCTGACGTCCGAGAGTCCGTCGGGCTGGTCCGCCTCGGCCGCGGTGTTCACCAGCGCGACGACGACGTCGAGCGCGCGACGGGTGTCGTGGGGGATCTGCACGGGGTCTCCCTCAAGGGCCGGGCCTGCGGCGACGGTCCTGTGCCGCCGCTGGGGGCCGACTCTAGCGGGTCCCTCCGAAGGGGGGTGCCCACGCACACCGGCGCCGTCCTCGCAGGTGGCTCCCGCGAGAACAGCGCCGGCCGTGCCGTATGTGGTTGTCCGGCCCACACCGTCGCCCCGAGTCGGACGGTGTCGGGCGGTCAGGCACTCGTCGGAGCCGGCTCAGCTTTCGGCCAGGATGTGGGAGAGCTCCTTGTCGAGGTCGAAGTGCCGGTGTTCGGTCCCGGGTGGGACCGCGGCGTCCGTCCGCTTGAGGAACGACTCGAGTGCTCGGGCGGGTGCTTCGAGCAGCGCTTCTCCCTCCGGTGAGCTCAGGGCGATGCAGACGACGCCCTGACCGTGGCTGCGGGACGGCCAGACGCGGACGTCGCCGGTACCGGTGGGCCGGTGGAGGCCCTCCGCGAGGAGGTCGCGGGCGAACACCCATTCGACCGTCTCCTCGGCGCCGGTGTGGAAGGTGGCGTGCACGGCGTAGGGGTCGGCCGTGTCATACCGCAGGCCCGCGGGAACAGGCAGTGAGGACTCGCTCGACACAACGAGGCGCAGGTGCAGCTCGCAGCTGACCGTGGTGTTCATAAGCGCCAGGGCCTTTCGCTCAGTGTGCGCTCGGGGATTCGCACGTCGGCGAAATCGACATGCCACCTACGGTGCCGTTGTAAACCCCTCTGACCGTTTTGCGGACCTCTGGGTCCCTCGGACGGCGGATCCAAAGCACCATTCACGTGTGCTTCCGGCTCCGGTAGATTCGACCTCATGAATACGGGGAGTGACCGCGAGACCGGCAAGACCGACGAGTCCGTGAGCAGTGGGCCGGCCACCGAAGAGGCGCTGCACGTCTCCAAGGCGCCCGCCTTCATCAAGGCCCGCCGCAGTCTGCACCTGAGCTGGCAGGTCGGCGTCTTCGTCGTCGGCCTGGCCGTGATCGCGGCGGGCATCGCCATGCTCGTCCTGCCCGGCCCCGGCTGGGTCGCGATCTTCGCGGGCCTGGCGATCTGGGCGACGGAGTTCGCGTGGGCGCACCTCGTGCTGCGCTGGACCAAGCGCAAGGTCACCGAGGCCGCGCAGAAGGCGCTCGACCCGAAGGTCCGCCGCCGCAACATCATCCTGACCAGCGTCGGCCTCGTCGTCGCGGGCGCGCTGATCGGCTTCTACCTGTGGAAGTACGGGCTCGTCCTGCCCTGGAACATCAAGGACCAGTGATGGTCAGGAGCACCGCTGACATGCGGTAATGTTTGCGGTGCGTCCGGGCGATTAGCTCAGTGGGAGAGCACTTCGTTCACACCGAAGGGGTCACTGGTTCGAACCCAGTATCGCCCACCCGGACCAGAGGGCCCGGAGACTTTCACCGTCTCCGGGCCCTCCGGCGTTTCCTCACCGGAGGCGGCCGAGCGCGTCCCGCAGGCGGCGGGCGTCGCGCAGCCGCTTCTCGTACGTCGCCCCCACCGCCAGCAGCAGCAGGCCCGCCAGCGCCGGCGGCACCCAGCGCGGGAGCGCCCCGGCGACCTGCACCACGTACGGGGCCAGCTCGTGCAGCGCCACCGCCGCCAGCGCCGCCCCGCCCAGCACGAGCGGAGCCTGGAGCCGCCCCCGGGCTCCCGCCAGGGTCACCGCCAGCGCGGCCAGCCCCAGCAGCAGCGGGCGCAGCCAGTTCGCGGTGCCGGCCGGGGAGCCGCCCAGGACCGCCAGGATGCTCGGCAGCAGGGTCGCGGACAGGCCCGGGCCGTACGCCGTCCAGGAGGAGGCTCCGGGATCGCGGCGCCGCCGCATGAGGCCCACCGCGAGGGCCGGCACCGTCACCGGCAGCGTGTACGCCTCCGGGGCCGTGACCCCGAAGTCGGCCAGCCGGACCCAGGTCGCCGCCACGAACAGCGCCCCCGCCGCCCAGCCGGCCGGCGTCCGCCGGTCCTCGCGCACCGCCGCGCCCGCGCAGATCACCCCGGCCAGCGCCAGGACCAGCGCGAGGGTCCCCGTCCGGCCCGCCGACAGGGCCGCCGCCAGCAGCCCGGACCCCGCCGCCGCGATCTCGGCGGGCACCCGCACGCCGCCCAGCCGGGGCCCGAGCCCGGCCACCGCCGCCGGGACCGCCAGCACCGGCAGCGCCCACCAGACGACCGCGAGGTCCGCCGCCGCCCCCGCGGCCGCCAGGACCGCCGTGGCGTACCCGACGGCGCACACGGCTGCCGCGGACCGGACCGGGCGCGCGGCGGGCCCGTACGCCGCCCCCGCGGCGCAGCACGCCCCCAGCGCTCCCCACACCGCGAAGGTGGCCATCCGGCCGTCCAGCGCGCCCAGGGACACGTTCGCGGCGCCGGCCAGCGCGCATCCGGCCGCCGCGATCCCGGTGCCGCGCACCGTGGCGCGCAGGGCGAGGACTCCCGCCGCCCCCGTCACCGCCAGCTGCGCCGTGAACACCGCCGCCGGCGGGAACCCGAGCAGCTCCGGCGCCGTGAACAGCCCCGCCCACGCCAGGACCACCGCCGCCACCGCGGGCTCCGGCCGGGCCAGGGCCCTGGACAGCCACCAGGCGGCTCCCGCCCCGACCAGCAGGGTCACCGGGACGGCCGCGCCGGGCCAGAACGGATCCGCGGCCGGGGTCGTCCCCGCCCACACCTCTTCCAGCACCCGGATCCGGGCCAGGAGGGTCGGCGCCACCGCCGAGCAGCCCGCCAGCGCAGCCAGGGCGGTCACCACCGCGCCGGCCCAGGCCAGCCCGCGCCGTACCGGCGCCGGGAGCGCGTGGACCCGTACGACCGCGAGCAGGGGCAGCGCCACCAGCAGGTGCACCACCACCGTCCAGGCCGGATCCAGCCCCTGCCGTGCCACCCCGCCGAGCGCCACCACCGCCGCGAGGCCGCCCGCCAGCGCGGCCGCCCAGGCGCGCGGCTCCCGTCGCGCCGCCACCGTGCCGAGCGCGGCGCCCGCCAGCAGCAGCCCCGCCGGGGTCAGCGCACCGCCCGCGGACGCCGCCGACCAGGACTCGGCCGCGCCCGTCAGCAGCGCCCCCGCGCCCAGCACCGCCGCCGGGACGGCCGCCACCCGGATCCGCAGCGCCAGGGCCGCGTCGAGCGCCGCCGTCGCCAGCAGTGCCCAGCCGATCTCCAGCGGCCCCGCCTGCGCGGCCAGCGCCGCCAGAGGCAGCGGGAACTGCGCCGCCAGCACGGCCGCCGGCAGCGGGATCCGCAGCTTCCGCAGCCCGGCGCCGTACGCGGCCCACACCGTCGCCAGCACCGCCGCCGCCCCCGAGGCGTAGGCGGTGCCGTCCGTGTCCGGCATCCCGACCGCGTACAGCGCGTACGCGTCCAGCACCGTCAACAGCAGGCCGACCGCCGCCACCGACTCCGCCGTCGACCGCAGCCCGCGGCGCAGCAGCGCCGCCGGGGCGGCCAGCGCCCCCGCGGTCACCGCGGCGAGCACCGCCGAGCGCCCGGCGATCCCCAGGGAGCCCCAGCTCAGCAGCGTGAACGCGAGCGCGGCCACCGACAGCAGGACCGCGCCCAGGGTGAGCAGCACGTTCTGCGCGCCCGGGGCCGAGGTCTCCCGCGCCGGCGCGGCAGGCCCGGGCGGCGCCCAGGCAGGAGGGACCGGAAGGCGCAGCAGCCAGTCCCGGCGCCCCAGCAAGTAGATTCGCCGGGCATCGAGTTGGGCCAGCTCACGGTCGATGAGCGCCAGCTCTTCGGCCGGCGGCAGAGGCGTGTTCATACTGCGGAGTGTGGCGCCGGTCACGCGGTCAGGACATGGGCGCGCGTACTCAGATGTGCCCTGAGTACGCACGGTCCGGGTGAAGTGGGCATGCCGGAGCCCCGGTCGGGCCAGACTCCCACCATGGACCGCAGCCGCTGGTACCGCTCGGACAGCTCCGACCACTGGGGGCGGTGGAGCCGCTACCGCTTCCGGAGCGTGTGGGACCTCGACGCCCCGCCCGCCCGCGTCTACGCCGTACTGGAGCGGCCGGGGGAGTACCCGCACTGGTGGCCCCAGATCCGCCGCGTCGCACCGGTCGACGACCGCAGCGGCACCGCCACCGTCCGCTCGGTCCTCCCGTACGCGCTCCACATCACCGCCGCCGAGCTGCTGCGCGACCCCGTCCGCGGGGTCCTGGAAGTCGCCCTCGGCGGTGATCTCGACGGCTGGGCGCGGTGGACCGTACGACCCCGCGCCGGCACCGGAGCCACCCGGACCCGCGCGCTGTACGAGCAGGAGGTCGAGGTGCGCCGGCCCCTGATGCGGCGGCTCGCGCTGCCCGGGCGGCCGGTGTTCCGGCTCAACCACGCCCTGATGATGGAGGCCGGGCGGCGCGGTCTCACGGCCCGGCTGGCCGCCGGGCGGGAAGCGGTTTGAACCAGCCCCAAGCCTTCTGTATTGTTCAGTGCGTTCCCGGGCGATTAGCTCAGCGGGAGAGCACTTCGTTCACACCGAAGGGGTCACTGGTTCGATCCCAGTATCGCCCACCGGGAGAGGCCGGTCCGTCAGCTGACGGACCGGCCTTCCGCATGTACGGGCCGGGTACTACGCCGCCGTCGACAGGTCCCCCGGCCGCAGCGGCCAGTGCGGATCCACCGGCTCAGGCGTCCCCTGGCGGGCGAACCACGCCTGCAGTCCCCGCGCCTGTGCCGCATGCCACACCGCCTGCAGGGTGTGCAGTTCGGCCGGGGTCAAGCGCTCCAGCCGCGCCGCGAACCGGCGCCCCACCGCCCGTACGAGCTCCAGCGAGGCCAGCGCGTCCGCCGCCGCGTCGTGCGCGCCCTCCAACTCGATCCCGTAGTGCTCGCACAGGTCGGTCAGCGTGCGGCGGCCCTTGCGGTAGCGGTCCAGGTGCTTGTCCAGCACCCGCGGATCCAGCACGGTGAGCGGCCGGTTGTCCAGGTACCGCGCGAGCGAGGACGCCCGGTGCCGGCGCAACTCCCGGTCCAGCAGCGTCAGATCGAACGGCGCGTTCATCACCACCACCGGCCGGCCCGCGATCTGCTGCTCCCCGAGTGCGCGGGCTATCTCCTCCACCACCGGTGCCGGCCAGCGCCCGTGGCGCTGGAGGTGCTCGTCGGTGAGCCCGTGCACTTCCGTCGCGCCCGGGGGCACCGGGATGCCGGGATTGACCAGCCAGCGGGTGGAGCGGACGCGGCCGCCCGCACACTCCTGCACGATGAGCGCGGCGGACACGATCCGGTCCTGCTCGACGTCCACCCCGGTCGTCTCCGTGTCGAACGCGGCCAGCGGGCCCTCGTACCAGCGTGTCATGGCGAACTCCTCGTCCCCGGTGGGCAGATGGGGCGCCCTCTGCAGCGCTGACTCAAAACGTGCCACCGTCTCCCGCATCGGTGATACCCGTGCTGTTTGCCCCGTACGCCGTTTGCGGCGGGCCGGGTGCGGAGACAACACCCATGGGGGACCGCACACATGACCGGTCGTCACCCCACCCACCACCGAAGGCAGAGCCCGGAAGGCATGGGGAGCCGGCCATGGCGCTCGCGCAGCCCGAACAGGGCGGGGTGTTGCAGGGGCGGACCGATCCCGGGACCGGACCGCTGCGCGGCACACTCGCCACCACCGCCTGTATGGAGACCCTCCAGGTGGGGTACCTGCACGCCGTCGCCGCCGCGGCCGGCTGCTCGCTCTCCCAGCCCTTTCCGGACAACGGGATCGACTGGCACGTCAGCCACGGAGCCCCCGAGCACGTCGTCGACGACGAGGTGACCATCAAGGTGCAGCTGAAGGCGACCTACCAGATACCGCCCAGGCCGGCCGGGCCCACCTTCGGCTTCACCCTCGACAACGAGCACCTGCTGAAACTGGCCCGCACCCCGGTCGCCGTCCACAAGATCCTCGTCGTGATGCTCGTCCCGCGGGAGCGCGACGAATGGCTCGCCGCCGGGCACGACCGGCTCGACCTGCGGCACTGCTGCTACTGGACCAACCTCGCCGGCACCCCTGTGACCGGCCGGCGCCGGACCACCGTACGGATCCCGACCGCGCGGATCTTCGACGACCGCGCGCTGTGCGGGATCATGACCCGGGTCGGGTCGGGAGGGACACCCTGATGAACTGGCACCCGCCGCACCTCGAACCGCTGTCGTCCCCGGAGTTCACGCCGGGCACGCCCGATCCGGCCCAGGTCGATCCGCTGGTGCTGGGGGCGCTGCTGCACCGGCACGGGTGGCTCCGGCGCGGCGGCCCGGCCGGGCGGTACGGGCGCTGGACCCCGGCCGGCCACGCCGGGACCAGCCTGCTCGTCCCCGAGAGCCGCGGCTTTCCCGACTGCGCCGACCTGCTGGAGGAGGCGCTCACCGCGCTCTCGCGCAGCGCGCTGCCGTCCGCGCGGGAGGTGCTGTTCGGGCTGAGCGTGCCGAGCGACGAGATCCGCTGGGAACGGGAGATCCCCGAGGGGCCGTACGGATTCCAGGGCGAGGCCGCCTGGACCGTGCAGGAGCGGCTGCGCTCGGCGGCCCGTCGGCTGCTGCTCGCCGGGGCCCTCGCCGACCGGGCCCGCGCCGGGTATTACGGCGCCCGCCACCGGGACCAGGCCGAACGCGCCCTGGACGGCGTCCTGGTGGGGCCCGCTCCGGGCGGGCGCCGGCTGGCCGCGTACGTGCCCGTGGACGGTGGCCGGGGCCTGGTGACGCGGCTGCACCACGCCCTGCACGCCGCCCGCGAGGCGGTGGACTACCGGCGTGCCACCGGCGGCATGGAAGCCTTCGACGCCGCTGTGGCGGCGGGGGTCAGCCGGGAACTCGCCGACGCGCTGATCGCCCTCGTACGGGGTTCGGAAGGGGCCAGGATCGCACTGGCCTGGGCACCGGCGGCCGGGGTGCCGGCCGGCTGCGCGGCGAGGCCCGAGCCGGTGGAGTTCTCGCCCGGCGACCTGCCGGTGCTGCGCGAGGCCGCCGCCCGCTACACCCGCCACGAGCCGGCCGTCGCCGTCCGGCTCGCGGGGGCCGTCGTACGGATGCGGCGCGCTGCCCCGGGCGGTGGGGGGACCGTCCGGCTGCGGGTGCTGGCCGGCGCGGAGGTCCCGTACGTACGGGCCGCGCTCGGCGAGGAGGCGTACCGCACCGCCGTCCACGCCCACCTCGAAGGGCTCCCGGTCCGGATCAGCGGCCGCCTCTCCCGGCGCGGCGGCTTCCGCAGGCTGGCGGACGCCGCGGACGTGACGCCCGTACCGCTGGACGAGGTGGAGCGCGACCGGCTGATGAAGTCCCTGGACGCGGCCTTCGACCAGGAGGACGTGCTGCCTTCGGACGACTAGCGGGTGTGGGTGAACGAGGCCATCCGCAGGCCGGGGACCGGCGAGAAGTCGGCGCCCCGGGTGAAGCCGAGGCGTTCGTACAGGGTCACGGCGGGGGTGTTGCCGGCGCCGGTGGTGACCTCCACCGGCCGGTCCGGGAAGAGCTCGGCCAGCACGTGGCGCAGCAGCAGCGAGGCGACGCCGAGGCGGAACCGGGCGGGGTCCACGCAGAGCCGGTCCAGGCGCAGCGGACCGTCCGCGGCCGGCTCCTCCCAGGCCAGGAAGCCGGCGATCTCCCCGTCCGGGGCTACGGCCCCCAGCCAGGTCAGTCCTCGCCCGCGCATGTCGGCGAGGCTCTCGCTCAGCGCGGGGATGCCGTCGAAGGCGATCAGCTCCGCCTCCACTGCGTAGGCCTCCCGCCCGATGCGGTGCACGGTGGCCGCGACGGCGTCGTCGGTCAGGTCCAACGGACGGATCCGCGCGCTGCTCGGCATAAGGGTCCCTCCGGGAGAGTCGGCCATGCTCCCCACGCTACCGGCCACCGCGGGTCTGCCCGCGGTGGCCGGGGGTCCGCCGGCCCGGCCCGGCCCGGCCCCGGTTCAGGGCCTGGGCCGGGCCCCGGGCTGGGACCGGGCGGGGCCGCGCGATAACCGTTTAGCGGCGCGGCCGCTCCGCTCGGTACGATTCAGACGCGCAGCGTTCGCTCGCGCACCCCCTGAGTCAGGAGAGACCGGTGTCAGACGTCCGTGTGATCATCCAACGCGATTCCGAGCGGGACGAGCGCGTGGTGGCCACGGGCACTACGGCGGCGGAGCTCTTCGCCGGCGAGCGCACCATCGTCGCCGCGCGTGTCGCCGGCGAGCTCAAGGACCTCGCGTACGAGGTGAAGGACGGCGAGACCGTCGAGCCGGTGGAGATCTCCGCCGAGGACGGCCTCAACATCCTGCGCCACTCGACCGCGCACGTCATGGCGCAGGCCGTGCAGGAGCTCTTCCCCGAGGCCAAGCTGGGCATCGGCCCGCCGGTCCGGGACGGCTTCTACTACGACTTCGACGTGGCCCGGCCCTTCACCCCCGATGACCTCAAGGCCATCGAGAAGAAGATGCAGGAGATCCAGAAGCGCGGCCAGCGTTTCTCCCGCCGCGTCGTCACCGACGAGGCGGCCCGCGAGGAGCTCGCCGACGAGCCGTACAAGCTGGAGCTCATCGGCATCAAGGGGTCGGCCTCGACCGACGACGGCGCCAACGTCGAGGTGGGCGGCGGCGAGCTGACCATTTACGACAACCTCGACGCGAAGACCGGCGAGCTGTGCTGGAAGGACCTCTGCCGCGGTCCCCACCTGCCCACCACCCGCAACATCCCGGCCTTCAAGCTCATGCGCAACGCCGCCGCCTACTGGCGCGGCAGCGAGAAGAACCCGATGCTCCAGCGCATCTACGGCACCGCGTGGCCGTCGAAGGACGAGCTGAAGGCCCACCTCGACTTCCTCGCCGAGGCCGAGAAGCGCGACCACCGCAAGCTCGGCAACGAGCTCGACCTCTTCTCCATCCCGGACGAGATCGGCTCCGGCCTCGCCGTCTTCCACCCGCGCGGCGGCATCATCCGCCGGGTCATGGAGGACTACTCGCGCCGCCGGCACGAGGAGGAGGGCTACGAGTTCGTCTACTCCCCCCACGCCACCAAGGGCGCCCTCTTCGAGAAGAGCGGCCACCTGGACTGGTACGCGGAGGGCATGTACCCCCCCATGCAGCTCGACGGTGGTACCGACTACTACCTCAAGCCCATGAACTGCCCGATGCACAACCTGATCTTCGACGCGCGCGGCCGCTCCTACCGCGAACTGCCGCTGCGCCTCTTCGAGTTCGGCACCGTGTACCGGTACGAGAAGTCGGGCGTCGTGCACGGCCTGACCCGAGCCCGCGGCTTCACCCAGGACGACGCGCACATCTACTGCACCCGTGAGCAGATGGCCGAGGAGCTCGACCGCACCCTCACCTTCGTGCTGAACCTGCTGCGCGACTACGGTCTGACCGACTTCTACCTGGAGCTGTCCACCAAGGACCCGGAGAAGTTCGTCGGCTCGGACGAGGTCTGGGAGGAGGCCACCGCGGTCCTCCAGCAGGTCGCCGAGAAGCAGGGCCTCCCGCTGACCCCCGACCCGGGCGGCGCGGCCTTCTACGGGCCGAAGATCTCCGTGCAGGCGCGCGACGCCATCGGCCGCACCTGGCAGATGTCGACCGTGCAGCTCGACTTCAACCTGCCGGAGCGCTTCAACCTGGAGTACACCGCCCCGGACGGCTCCCGCCAGCGCCCGGTCATGATCCACCGCGCGCTGTTCGGCTCCATCGAGCGGTTCTTCGCCGTGCTGCTGGAGCACTACGCGGGGGCCATGCCGCCGTGGCTGGCCCCGGTCCAGGCGGTCGGCATCCCGATCGGCGACGGGCACGTCGAGTACCTGCAGGAGTTCGCCGCCGAGGCGAAGAAGCAGGGCCTGCGGGTCGAGGTGGACGCCTCCTCCGACCGCATGCAGAAGAAGATCCGCAACCACCAGAAGCTCAAGGTCCCGTTCATGATCATCGTCGGTGACGAGGACATGGCCGCGGGCACGGTCTCCTTCCGCTACCGCGACGGTTCGCAGGAGAACGGCATCGCCAAGGACGAGGCGCTGGCCAAGCTGGCCAAGGTCGTCGCGGACCGCGTCCAGGTCTGATCCGCAGGAGCGGGCCCCCGGAAAGTGATCACTTTCCGGGGGCCTTCCTCGTCCGTGTCGGCAAGGTCATATGCTTGCCGCCATGACGAGTGAGCCGGAGCAGCAGAACGGCGTTGGCACGCATGACGGGTTCCAGCGCCTGTGGACCCCGCATCGGATGGCCTACATCCAGGGCGAGAACAAGCCCACCGGCCCCGAGGCCGGGGACGGCTGTCCCTTCTGCGGGATTCCGGAGATGTCCGACACGGACGGGCTCGTCGTGGCCCGCGGCAAGCACGTCTACGCGGTGCTCAACCTCTACCCGTACAACGGCGGCCACCTGATGGTCGTCCCGTACCGGCATGTCGCCGACTACACCGACCTGGACGGCCTGGAGACCGCCGAGCTGGCCGACCTCACGAAGCGGGCCATGATCGCGCTGCGCAAGGCGTCCGGGGCGCACGGATTCAACATCGGCATGAACCAGGGCAGCGCCGCCGGTGCCGGCATCGCCGCGCACCTGCACCAGCACATCGTGCCCCGCTGGGGCGGGGACACGAACTTCATGCCGATCGTCGGTCACACCCGCGTCCTGCCGCAGCTCCTGGCGGACACCCGGCAGATGCTCGCCGACGCCTGGCCCACGGGCTGACGGCGTACGGGACTACTCGGCGCGGCTCTCGCGCCGGCTCCGCAGCTCCCCCTCGACGTCGAACTCCGTCAGCTTGAGGGGCGGGCCCGCCGGTGGCCTGCGCAGGGCCGCGCGGATCTTCTCGTTGATCTCCGTGAGGATGGCCCGGGCCTGACGCTCGGAGCGGGCCGCCCGGGCCGCCTCCCGCGCGTCCTCGGCATCCTTGCGGAGCGCGAGCGAGGGCGGCAGCGGGGAGAAGCCCTCGCGGTGCAGCTTCCCCTTGATCCACCACAGCTCGTCGTACGGGGCGTCCAGCGAGGCCAGCGGCTTGCCCCAGCCCGGCAGGCTCTCGAACTCGCCCCGGTCGGCGGCCTCCCTGATCTGCCGGTCCACGAAGGACTCGAAGCTGACCCCCGGCGGCTTGCGCTCGGTCACGGTTCCTCCTCGGGACGGGACGGCCTCGGAAAACCAGCCTACCCAGACGGCGCCGTGCGGCCGGGGGGCCATAGGGTCGGTGACCATGATCACGCGATTCAGCGACGAGTTCCTGTCCGAGGCCGAGCGGCACGCCGCCTGGGGCGCCGCCCAGCTCGACACCCTGACCTCCTTCCTGCCCGAGGGCCCGTGGACGGCCGACCTGGAGGCCTGCCGCTACCGCCAGGGCGGCCTTGACCTGCGGGTCTCGGTCCTGGGCAGCTACGACACGCACGAACACTCCTGGATGTGGGGCTGGGCCAACCCGGGGCTGCGCGGCACCGAGGTGGTCGCCCTCGCGGCCGCGGTGGAGCGCTATGGAAAGGCCATGGGGATCGCCGAGTTCACCGAGGAGGCCCTCGACCTGTCGGGCTTCCCCGACCCGCGGATCGCGGCGGAGACCCTGGCCTTCGCCGGAATGGGCGTGGCCGAGGCTCCCGGCTACATCGGGGTCGAGGCCGGGCCGGGTACGCGGGTCTACTTCCTGCCGGACGACCCGCAGGTCCCGCGGGCGGCCCTGGACCCCGTCACGCTGCCCCGGACCCTCATCACCGGGGCCGGCCTCATCGGCCGGTCCCCGCGCAGGGTCGTCACGGGGTACTTCGACCACCACGGCGTCGAGGTGAGCGAGGCCGGCGGCCGGATGACGGCCGAGCTGCCCGGCGGCGGCACGGCCCTGATCACCTTCGACGCCGCCGGCCGCATGGCGGACGTCAGCCTGACGGTCCTGCCCGGCTAGGCGTCGTAGACGTCCGCCTTGCGCGGCGCCGGCTCCTGGATGAGGCCGCTCATGATCGAGGAGCGGTTCGTGAAGCGCTCGGTGTCCACGCCGTTCTCCTCCAGCACCTTGAACGTGGCGGCGTGCACCGACCTGAGGACCGGGGCGACGGTGCGCAGGGCGTCGTCCGCCATGAACCGGTGGCGCCACATCGAGCCCGCCCACACGTGCCGCACCCCGAAGGGCTCCGGCAGGACCAGCTTGCCGCCGAAGTAGTCCAGGAGCGGGGGGTACCAGGTCAGCGGGGCCCGTACGGCGAGGCGTACGACCTCGCCGGCGTCCACCAGCGGCTTGGGGCGTTCCACGGTCTCCCAGAACCTGATGCTCTTCGGTACCTCGACCACCTGGGCCTTGGGCTTCGTGGTGAACAGGCCGGCCACCGGCCCCAGGGCGTGCGCGGTGACGTCCACCCGCAGCGTCTTGTAGAGCACGGTGACCGTGACCAGCATGTTGATCACGAGCTGGCCGTCCCAGAGCGGGTACTGGATGCCCAGGTAGTGCCGGTTGCCGGCGCTGAACTGCTGCTCGTTGCAGATCCGGGTGATCTCGTGCGGCTTGATCAGGAAGTTGTCGGTGTTCTCGCCGGTGGGGCGGGCCACCTCGGCGGCGCCCTCTCCGACGGGGGTGACGATCCAGTGCTGGATGGCGGCGGGCGGGAAGCCGCCGGTGTGCAGCGGGCCGCGTTCCAGCTGGCGGAGCTGGGTGTCGATCGCGCGTATGACGTCCCAGCTGCGGAACGGGTGGATCTCCATCCCGTCGGTCTTGGGGTCGAGCTCCTCGGCCATCTGCCAGCTGCCCCACCGGGTGCCCATGCCGAGGATCCCCTTGGGGCCGGCGTAGAAGACCTGGTTGCTGCGGTCCTCCGCGGTCAGCTTGGCGAGCTGGTGGCGCAGGTCCTCCCGGGCCTTCTCGTCGGGGTTGCCGGGCACGGCCTCCGGGATCTTGGCCGGGACGCCGTCACCCGACAGCAGCCCTTCCCAGCGGGCCCGCAGGTCGGCGGCGGTGGACTCGCATATCCGGCGGGCGAGCAGCCAGCCCGCGGCCGGCGCGATGATCATGCCGCGCAGGTAGAGGCCGAGGAAGCCGGTGAAGGGCAACCGGAACATCAGGACGGCCGCGACGACGCCGATCCCGACCAGGAGAGCGGTCCCGTACCAGGAGGCGCGCTTGCCCTCCTTGGCCGACAGGGACTTGCGCAGCTGGAACAGCCCCAGCCACAGCAGCAGGCCGGGCAGGAACACCACACCGCAGACGAGCATGATCAGCCGCAGCTTCGCGTCGCGCTCCTTGCGGATGCGGGTCGCGGACAGGCAGTGCTCGACGACGGTCTGCGGGTCGGCGCCGAACGACTGGATCAGCGGTTTGCGGGCGGAGCCGAGGGTGCGGGCCTCCACCGCGCGGCAGAAGGCCTCGCCGAGGTTGGGCTCCAACAGGGAGATCTTGCCCGCCTTGACGGAGGCCGGGTGGTTCTCGCTGTTGGCCTTGATCAGCTCTTCGAGTTTGGTGTCGTCGCCGCCCTCGCGGTACGCCGCCGAGGCAAGGGCGTTGGTCGCCGCCGTCTGCCCCCCGCCCCCCTGGAGGGGAATCTGTGCTCCGGGCCTGAAGTCGAATCCGTCGTCCGCCACCGCTGCCCCCATCGCTGTGCGTCGTGCTCTTTGGTGCGCCGATGAGCCTATCGGCGGATCTCGCCCCATGGTCATGGGACAGGGAAATGCCGCCCACCGCAAGCGGGTTGGGTGGGCGGCCGATCCCACGCCGTGGTGGCGCTATGTCAATTAGCTTCCCTTCTCCGCCTGTTCGCGCACCTTGTCCGCGATCTGCGGTGGCATGGGCTCGTGGCGGGCGTAGGCCCGGGCGAAGCGCCCGGTGCCGTGCGAGACGGAGCGCAGCTCGACGGCGTAGCGGCCGATCTCGATCTCGGGGATCTCGGCGCGGACCCGGGTGCGCCCGGGACCGGCCTGTTCGGTGCCGACGAGCCGGCCGCGGCGGCCGGCCAGGTCGCTCATGACCGGGCCGACGTACTCGTCGGGGATGAGGACGGCGACCTCGGCCACCGGTTCGAGAAGGTGGATGCGGGCCTCGGCGGCGGCTTCGCGCAGGGCCAGGGCGCCCGCGGTCTGGAAGGCGGCGTCGGAGGAGTCCACCGAGTGCGCCTTGCCGTCGAGGAGCGTGATGCGCACGTCGACCAGCGGATATCCGGCGGCGACCCCGCGGGCCGCCTGGGTCCGTACGCCCTTCTCCACGGACGGGATGAACTGGCGGGGCACGGCGCCGCCGACGACCTTGTCGACGAACTCGATGCCGCTGCCGGGCGGGAGCGGCTCCACCTCGATCTCGCAGATGGCGAACTGTCCGTGGCCGCCGGACTGTTTGACGTGCCGGCCGCGGCCGGCCGCCTTGGCGCCGAAGGTCTCGCGCAGGCTCACCTTGTGGGGGACGGCGTCGACCTGGACGCCATAGCGGGTGCGCAGCCGCTCCAGGGCGACGTCCTGGTGGGCCTCGCCGAGGCACCACAGGACGACCTGGTGGGTGTGCGGGTTCTGCTCCAGCCGCATGGTGGGGTCCTCGGCGACGAGCCGGGACAGGCCCTGGGAGAGCTTGTCCTCGTCGGCCTTGCTGTGGGCCTCGATGGCGAGGGGGAGCAGCGGGTCGGGCATGGCCCAGGGCTCCATCAGGAGCGGGTTGTCCTTGGCGGAGAGGGTGTCGCCGGTCTCCGCCCGGGTGAGTTTGGCCACGCAGGCCAGGTCGCCGGCGATGCACCTCTCCAGGGTGCGCTGCTGCTTGCCGAAGGGCGAGGTGAGGGTGCCGATCCGCTCGTCGACGTCGTGGTCCTCGTGCCCGCGGTCGGCCAGGCCGTGGCCGGAGACGTGCACCGTCTCCTCGGGGCGCAGGGTGCCGGAGAAGACGCGGACCAGCGAGACGCGGCCGACGTACGGGTCGGAGGAGGTCTTGACCACCTCGGCCAGCAGCGGGCCGTCGGGATCGCAGGTGACGGCGGCGCGGGCGGAGCCGTCGGGGGCGGTGACGCTGAGGTCGGGGCGTTCCAGGGGGGTGGGGAAACCGCCTGTGATCAGTTCGAGGAGCTCGACGGTGCCCAGGCCCTGCTTGGCGCCGTCGGCGGCCGGGGCGGCCATCAGGACGGGGTGGAAGGTGCCCCGGGCCACGGCCCGCTCCAGGTCGTCGACGAGGGTCTTGAAGTCGATCTCCTCGCCGCCGAGGTAGCGGTCCATGAGGCTCTCATCCTCGCTCTCCGCGATGATCCCCTCGATCAGGCGGGAGCGGGCTTCGGAGATGAGGGAGAGCTCGGCGGGGTCCGGGTCGCGCGCCACGCGCTCGCCCGAGGAGTACTCGTAGACGCGCCGCGACAGCAGGCCGAGCAGGCCGGTGACGGGCGCGTGCCCGTCGGGAGCGGCGGGCCCGTGCAGGGGCAGGTAGAGCGGGATGACGGCGTCGGGGTCCTCGGCGCCGAAGATCTCGCCGCAGACGGTGGTCATCTGCGCGTAGTCGGAGCGGGCCGCCTCCAGATGGGTGACGACGATGGCGCGGGGCATGCCGACGGCCTCGCACTCGTCCCAGACCATCCGGGTCGCGCCGTCGATCCCGTCCGAGGCCGAGACGACGAAAAGGGCCGCGTCCGCGGCGCGCAGACCGGCCCTTAGTTCCCCGACGAAGTCGGCGTATCCGGGGGTGTCCAAGATGTTGATCTTGATTCCGCCCCATTCGACGGGGATGAGGGAGAGCTGGATGGACCTTTCCTGCCGGTGTTCGATCTCGTCGTAGTCGGAGACGGTCCCGCCGTCCTCGACCCGGCCGGCCCGATTGACCGCTCCAGCGGTCAGGGCCAGGGCTTCGACCAGTGTGGTCTTACCGGATCCGCTGTGGCCGACCAGCACGACGTTCCGTACGGAGGAGGGGCGGTCGGCCGCCAGTGCCCTGCCGGCGGCTCCGGATTGGTGTGATGTGGCTCCCATGGTGCTCGTGCCTCCCGGTGGTGACGGAGGAAGAAACGGGGTTCTTCGAGCTTTGCACTGCTGTCACACCGCGTCCATACGTCGTACCGGGGGCGTACCCCAGGGGTACCGGAGGCGGTCCGCGGCGTGACGTGCGTCTTACGCGGCGCGAACCGGTGGGTGCGCGGCGTCTGCGAGGCGGCGTGCTGGCTACGATGGGCCAGCCGGTGGCCGTGGTGGCCGCGCGGCCCAGCGACCCTCCGGGAAGGCCATGCTGAACAAGTACGCGCGTGCATTCTTCACGCGTGTTCTCACGCCATTCGCCGCTCTTCTGCTCCGGCGGGGGGTGAGCCCGGACGCGGTCACCCTGATCGGCACGGCCGGAGTGGTGGCGGGAGCGCTGGTCTTCTTCCCCCGGGGTGAGTTCTTCTGGGGCACGATCACCATCACCCTCTTCGTCTTCTCCGACCTGGTGGACGGGAACATGGCCCGTCAGGCCGGCGTCTCCAGCCGGTGGGGCGCCTTCCTCGACTCCACCCTCGACCGGGTGGCGGACGCGGCGATCTTCGGCGGGCTCGCGCTCTGGTACGCGGGCTCCGGGAACGACAACGCGCTGTGCGCGGTGGCGATCTTCTGCCTCGCCAGCGGCCAGGTGGTCTCGTACACGAAGGCGCGCGGCGAGTCGATCGGGCTCCCGGTGGCCGTCAACGGGCTCATCGAGCGGGCCGAGCGGCTGGTGATCTCGCTGGTCGCGGCCGGCCTGTCCGGGCTGCAGACCTTCGGGGTGCCGTCCTGGATCGGGGTACTGCTGCCGATCGCGCTGTGGATCGTGGCGGCGGGCTCGCTCGTCACGCTGATCCAGCGGGTGGTCACCGTACGCCGTGAGTCGGCCGAGGCCGATGCCGCGGCCGCGACCGCCGAGGGGGGCGCGGCCTGATGGCGCCGGGGGGCAGGACGGCTTTGAAGGACAAGCTGGTCGACGGGCTGTACGGGCTCGGCTGGGCGGGGGTCAAGAAGCTGCCGGAGCCGGCGGCGGTCGCCCTGGGCCGCAAGATCGCCGACGTGGCGTGGAAGCGGCGCGGCAAGAGCGTGCTGCGGCTGGAGTCCAACCTGGCCAGGGTGGTGCCCGACGCGGCACCGGAGCGGCTGCGCGAGCTGTCGCAGGCGGGCATGCGCTCGTACATGCGCTACTGGATGGAGTCCTTCCGCCTGCCCGCGATGGACCGGCGGCGCTTCGGCACCGACGTCGAGATCAAGGACGAGCACATCCTGCGCGAGGCCGTCGCCTCCGGGCGCGGGGTCATCGTCGCCCTGCCGCACCTGGCCAACTGGGACCTCGCCGGGGCCTGGGTCACCGGCCACGTCGGCATCCCGTTCACCACGGTCGCCGAGCGCCTCAAGCCCGAGTCGCTCTACGACCGCTTCGTGGCCTACCGGGAGAGCCTGGGCATGGAGGTCCTGCCGCACAGCGGCGGCGCCGCCTTCGGCACCCTCGCCCGGCGGCTGCGCTCCGGTGGCCTGATCTGCCTGGTCGCGGACCGGGACCTGTCGTCCTCCGGAGTCGAAGTGGACTTCTTCGGCTCGACGGCGCGCATGCCGGCCGGGCCCGCGCTGCTGGCGCAGCAGACGGGGGCGGTGCTGCTGCCGGTGACCCTGTACTACGGGGACTCGCCCAAGATGTACGGCCGGATCCACCCCGAGGTGGAGGTGCCGAAGACCGGGACCCGCGTCGAGAAGACCGCCTCCATGACGCAGGCGCTGGCGGACGCCTTCGCGTCGGGGATCGCCGAGCACCCGGAGGACTGGCACATGCTGCAGCGGCTGTGGCTGGACGACCTGACCGACCAGGGGGAGCGCTCGTAGTGAAGATCGGCATCGTGTGCCCGTACTCGTGGGACGTGCCGGGCGGCGTCCAGTTCCACATCCGGGACCTGGCGGAACACCTGATCCGCCTCGGCCACGAGGTGTCGGTCCTGGCCCCGGCGGACGACGAGACCCCGCTGCCGCCGTACGTGGTCTCGGCCGGCCGGGCCGTCCCCGTCCCGTACAACGGATCGGTCGCCCGCCTGAACTTCGGCTTCCTCTCCGCCGCGCGCGTACGCCGCTGGCTGCACGACGGCACCTTCGACGTGATCCACATCCACGAGCCGGCCTCGCCCTCGCTGGGACTGCTGTCCTGCTGGGCGGCCCAGGGCCCGATCGTGGCCACCTTCCACACCTCGAACCCGCGCTCGCGCGCCATGATCGCGGCGTACCCGATCCTGCAACCCGCCCTGGAGAAGATCAGCGCGCGGATCGCGGTGAGCGAGTACGCCCGCCGCACCCTCGTCGAGCACCTCGGCGGCGACGCGGTGGTCATCCCCAACGGCGTCGACGTGGACTTCTTCGCCAAGGCCGACCCCAACCCCGCGTGGTCCGGCCAGACCCTGGGCTTCATCGGCCGCATCGACGAACCGCGCAAGGGCCTGCCGGTCCTGATGGCGGCCTTCCCGAAGATCGTCGAGTCCTGCCCGGACGTACGCCTCCTGGTGGCGGGCCGCGGTGACGAGGAGGAGGCGGTGGCCTCCCTGCCCGCCGACCTCCGCTCCCGCGTCGAATTCCTCGGCATGGTCTCCGACGAGGACAAGGCCCGGCTGCTGCGCAGCGTCGACGTCTACGTGGCCCCGAACACGGGCGGCGAGAGCTTCGGCATCATCCTGGTGGAGGCCCTCTCGGCGGGCGCGGCGGTCCTCGCCTCCGACCTGGACGCCTTCGCCCAGGTCCTGGACCAGGGCGGCGCGGGCGACCTCTTCACGAACGAGAACGCGGACGCCCTCGCGGCCGGCGCCATCGCCCTCCTCCGCGACCCGGCCCGCCGCGCGGAACTGAGCGCCCGCGGCTCGGCACACGTCCGCCGCTTCGACTGGTCCACGGTCGGCGCGGACATCCTGGCGGTCTACGAAACGGTCACGGACGGCGCGGCCGCGGTAGCCGAAGACGAACGCGTCCCCCTCCGCACCCGCCTGGGCTTCTCCCGGGACTCGACCGGCTCCTGACCGGGGCCGTACGGCCGGCGCGCTGAAAGGTAGAGTCGCCGCCCGTGATCGAAACCCTTGTCTGGATTGCCCTGGCGCTCGGTGTCGTCGGGGTTTACCTCAGTTGGACCGCCGGGCGGCTGGACCGGCTGCATTCGCGGATGGACGCCGCTCGGGCCGCGCTCGACGCGCAGTTGGTGCGGAGGGCCTCCGTCGTGCTGGAGGTGGCCACCTCCGGGGCGCTCGACCCCGCGTCGTCGCTCGTGCTGTACGAGGCCGCGCACGCCGCCCGGCAGGCCGAGGAGGAGCAGCGCGAGGTGGCGGAGAGCGAGCTGAGCCAGGCGCTGCGGGCGGTGTTCGCCGATGCCGACCAGGTCGAGGTGCTCAAGGCCGCGCCCGGTGGGGTCGAGGCCACGGAGGAGCTGGCCGCGGCGGTACGGCGGGTGCCGATGGCGCGCCGGTTCCACAATGACGCCGTACGGGCCGCCCGGGCCCTGCGCAGGCACCGCAAGGTCCGCTGGTTCCGGCTGGCGGGCCACGCGCCGTTCCCGCTGGCGTTCGAGATGGATGACGAGCCCCCCGTCGATCTCGCCGATCGGCCTGCCTAGGGCTCGTTCCGGGCTCGGCTCGAGGCCGCCTGGAGCCTGCCTAGGGCCGCAGGGGACAAAACGAAGAGGCCACCGGCTCCACATTGGCCCTTGTAGTGGACTGGTCCGTGAGGTTTCCTCAGCCAGGTAGTACCCGTCTTCCTTTCGAGTGAGGTCAATCCGTGAGCACGCTTCCCACCACCCCCCAGTCCGCTGAGTCGGCCATCGGCACCTCGCGCGTCAAGCGCGGCATGGCCGAGCAGCTCAAGGGCGGCGTGATCATGGACGTGGTCAACGCCGAGCAGGCGAAGATCGCCGAGGACGCCGGCGCCGTCGCCGTCATGGCCCTCGAGCGGGTCCCGGCCGACATCCGCAAGGACGGCGGGGTCGCCCGCATGTCCGACCCGAACATGATCGAAGAGATCATCGAGGCCGTCTCCATCCCCGTCATGGCCAAGTCCCGCATCGGCCACTTCGTCGAGGCCCAGGTCCTCCAGTCCCTCGGCGTCGACTACATCGACGAGTCCGAGGTCCTGACCCCGGCCGACGAGGTCAACCACTCCGACAAGTGGGCCTTCACCACCCCCTTCGTCTGTGGCGCCACCAACCTGGGCGAGGCCCTGCGCCGCATCGCCGAGGGCGCGGCCATGATCCGCTCGAAGGGCGAGGCCGGCACCGGCAACGTCGTCGAGGCCGTCCGCCACCTGCGCCAGATCAAGAACGAGATCGGCCAGCTGCGCGCCCTCGACAACAACGAGCTGTACGCCGCCGCCAAGGAGCTGCGCGCCCCGTACGAGCTGGTGAAGGAAGTTGCCGAGCTCGGCAAGCTGCCCGTCGTGCTGTTCTCCGCCGGTGGCGTCGCCACCCCGGCCGACGCCGCCCTGATGCGCCAGCTCGGCGCCGAGGGTGTCTTCGTCGGCTCCGGCATCTTCAAGTCGGGCGACCCGGCCAAGCGCGCGGCCGCCATCGTGAAGGCCACCACCTTCTACGACGACCCGAAGATCATCGCGGACGCCTCCCGCAACCTGGGCGAGGCCATGGTCGGCATCAACTGCGACACCCTCCCCGAGGCCGAGCGCTACGCCAACCGCGGCTGGTAGTCCCGACATGACGAACACCCCCGTGATCGGTGTCCTGGCTCTCCAGGGCGATGTACGGGAGCACCTGATCGCCCTGGCCGCGGCGGACGCCGTGGCCAGGCCGGTCCGGCGTCCCGAGGAGCTCGCCGAGGTCGACGCCCTGGTGATCCCCGGTGGCGAGTCCACGACCATGTCGAAGCTCGCCGTACTCTTCGGCATGCTGGAGCCGCTGCGCGAGCGGGTGGCCGCCGGCATGCCCGTCTACGGCACCTGCGCAGGCATGATCATGCTCGCCGACAAGCTCCTGGACGGCCGTGAGGACCAGGAGACGCTGGGCGGCATCGACATGATCGTCCGCCGCAACGCCTTCGGCCGGCAGAACGAGTCCTTCGAGGCGCAGATCGACTTCACGGGCATAGCGGGAGGCCCCGTCGAGGGCGTCTTCATCCGTGCCCCGTGGGTGGAGTCGGTCGGTGCCCAGGCCGAGGTCCTCGCGACCTACGACGGCCACACGGTCGCCGTGCGCCAGGGCAACGTCCTCGCGACCTCGTTCCACCCGGAACTCACCGGCGACGACCGCGTCCACGCGTACTTCGTCGACATGGTGCGCGCGGGGCTGTAATCAGGTCCCGGTAGGATCGAGACGAACACTGTTGGTTACGCGAAGGAGACAGGCGGATGTCCGGCCACTCTAAATGGGCTACGACTAAGCACAAGAAGGCCGTGATCGATGCCAAGCGCGGCAAGCTCTTCGCGAAGCTGATCAAGAACATCGAGGTCGCGGCCCGTATGGGCGGCGCCGACATCGACGGCAACCCGACGCTCTTCGACGCCGTTCAGAAGGCCAAGAAGCAGTCGGTCCCGAACAAGAACATCGACTCCGCGGTCAAGCGCGGCGGCGGCCTCGAGGCCGGCGGCGCCGACTACGAGACGATCATGTACGAGGGCTACGGTCCGAACGGTGTCGCGGTGCTCATCGAGTGCCTCACCGACAACCGCAACCGCGCCGCCTCCGACGTCCGCGTCGCCATGACCCGCAACGGCGGCTCCATGGCCGACCCGGGCTCGGTCTCGTACCTGTTCAACCGCAAGGGCGTCATCCTCCTGCCCAAGGCCGAGCTCTCCGAGGACGACGTCCTCGACGCGGTCCTGGAGGCCGGTGCCGAAGAGGTCAACGACAACGGCGAGACCTGGGAGATCATCAGCGAGGCCACCGACCTGGTCGCGGTCCGCACCGCGCTCCAGGAAGCCGGCATCGACTACGACTCCGCGGACTCCAGCTTCGTCCCGACCATGCAGGTCGAGCTCGACGAAGAGGGCGCGCGCAAGATCTTCAAGCTGATCGACGCGCTGGAGGACAGCGACGACGTGCAGAACGTCTTCGCCAACTTCGACGTCTCCGACGAGGTCATGGAGAAGGTCGACGCGTAACGCGTGACGCTGCCGCGAGCCGGGCAGTTCGGCGGGCCGACAGGACACACCCTGTCGGCCCGCCGCTTTGTCAGTGGTGCCGGATAGCCTGACGGCGTCAATCAGGCACAGAGGGGAGGGGCGTGTGCGCGTGCTCGGCGTGGACCCGGGACTGACGCGATGTGGTGTCGGCGTGGTCGAGGGGGTCGCCGGCCGTCCCCTGGCCATGCTCGGGGTGGGGGTCGTACGGACGCCCGCGGACGCGGAGTTGGGGCACCGGCTCGTCGCCATCGAGCGGGGCATCGAGGAATGGCTCGATGAGCACCGTCCCGAAGTCGTCGCCGTGGAGCGGGTGTTCAGCCAGCACAACGTCCGCACCGTGATGGGGACCGCCCAGGCCAGCGCCGTCGCCATGCTGTGCGCCGCCCGGCGCGGCATACCGGTCGCCCTGCACACCCCCAGCGAGGTCAAGGCCGCCGTCACCGGCAGCGGCCGGGCCGACAAGGCCCAGGTCGGCGCCATGGTGACGCGGCTGCTCCGGCTGGACGCACCGCCGAAACCGGCCGACGCCGCCGACGCCCTCGCCCTCGCCATCTGCCACATCTGGCGGGCCCCCGCCCAGAACCGCCTCCAGCAGGCGGTCGCCCTGCACGCCTCTGGCTCGAAAGGCCGTACCCGATGATCGCCTTCGTCAGCGGCCCCGTCGCCGCGCTCGCCCCCACCCTGGCCGTGATCGAGGTCGGGGGAGTGGGCATGGCCGTGCAGTGCACGCCGAACACCATCGCCGGCCTGCGGATGGGGGAGCAGGCCCGGCTGGCGACCTCCCTGGTCGTACGGGAGGACTCGCTGACGCTGTACGGCTTCGCCGACGACGACGAGCGGCAGGTCTTCGAACTGCTGCAGACCGCGAGCGGGGTCGGGCCGAGGCTGGCGCAGGCGATGCTCGGGGTGCACAGTCCGGACGCGCTGCGCCTGGCCGTCGAGTCGGGGGACGAGAAGGCCCTGACGGCCGTCCCCGGCATCGGCAAGAAGGGCGCGCAGAAGCTGTTGCTGGAGCTCAAGGGGAAGCTGGGGGCTCCGCTGGGGTCCAGTGGCCTGGTCGGGGCGCAGCGGGCCGCCGCGTCGGGGCCCGCCCCCTGGACCGAGCAGCTCACGGCCGCGCTGATCGGCCTCGGCTATGCCTCCCGTGAGGCGGAGGACGCCGTCGACGCGGTAGCCCCGCAGGCCGAGGCCGCCATCGCCGCCGGCGGGAGCGCCCCCGTCCCGCAGCTCCTGCGCGCCGCCCTCCAGTCCCTGAACCGCACCCGCTGACCCTGCGCCACCGCTGCCGGGGCTCCGCCCCGTACCCCGAGCCTCAAACGCCGGCGGGGCTGGATGTGGCCGGACTCCCCGCACTCGAACGACAAGGCAGACTGACACCGTGAACTGGGACGACGAGACCGACGCCGAGACCGACCGGCTGGTGGCGGCGCAAGCCGACGGCGAGGACACCGCCGTCGAGGCCGCGCTGCGCCCCAAGGACCTCGGCGAGTTCGTCGGGCAGGAGAAGGTCCGCCAGCAGCTGGACCTCGTCCTGAAGGCGGCCCGCCAGCGCGGCGCCACCGCCGATCACGTCCTGCTCTCCGGTGCGCCAGGCCTCGGCAAGACCACGCTGTCGATGATCATCGCGGCCGAGATGGGCGCGCCCATCCGGATCACCTCCGGCCCCGCCATCCAGCACGCCGGAGACCTCGCCGCCATCCTCTCCTCCCTCCAGGAGGGGGAGGTCCTCTTCCTCGACGAGATCCACCGCATGTCCCGGCCCGCCGAGGAGATGCTGTACATGGCCATGGAGGACTTCCGCGTCGACGTGATCGTCGGCAAGGGGCCGGGCGCGACCGCCATCCCGCTCGAACTGCCGCCCTTCACCCTCGTCGGGGCGACGACCCGGGCCGGCCTGCTGCCGCCCCCGCTCCGGGACCGCTTCGGCTTCACCGGGCACATGGAGTTCTACGCCCCCGAGGAGCTGGAGCGCGTCATCCACCGCTCCGCCCGCCTCCTCGACGTGGAGATCGACACCGACGGCGCCGCCGAGATCGCCGGCCGCTCCCGGGGCACCCCGCGCATCGCCAACCGCCTGCTGCGCCGCGTTCGCGACTACGCGCAGGTCCGGGCCGACGGCGTGATCACCCGCGAGGTGGCCGGTACCGCCCTGCAGGTGTACGAGGTGGACGGGCGCGGGCTCGACCGGCTGGACCGGGCCGTGCTGGAGGCGCTGCTCAAGCTCTTCGGCGGCGGCCCCGTCGGCCTGTCCACCCTCGCCGTCGCCGTCGGCGAGGAGCGGGAGACCGTGGAGGAGGTGGCCGAGCCGTTCCTCGTACGGGAAGGGCTGCTCGCGCGCACCCCCCGCGGGCGGGTCGCGACGCCCGCCGCATGGGCTCACCTGGGACTTGTTCCGCCCCGGCAGCCCGGGAACGGATCAAGCGGACAACAGGGCTTGTTCGGGGCCTGACGGCGCGGAGGTTCGCGCCGTCAGGAACTGCGGTGCCATGCTGGGCGTTGTTCCATCGGTGCGGACTCGCCTAGACTCCGCCGATGCCGACCCTTCGGGTCGGCGTGCCCACCCCCGTAGAAAAGGCCGCCGTCCGCGTGCGGTCGTGCGAAGGAACTCCGTCCCGTGAGTCTCATGACACTCCTCCCGTTCATCGTGCTCATCGGCGCGATGTTCCTGATGACCCGCTCCGCCAAGAAGAAGCAGCAGCAGGCCGCGCACATGCGCGACCAGATGACGCCCGGTACCGGGGTCCGCACGATCGGCGGCATGTACGCCACGGTCAAGGAGATCGGCGATGACACCGTCACCCTTGAGGTGGCTCCCGGCGTCCACGCGATCTACGCGAAGAACGCCATCGGCGCCGTCCTCGAGGACGCGGAGTACAACCGCATCGTCCACGGCATCGGCGACGAGGCCGAGACCGACACGCCGGTCGTCCCCGACGACGCGTCCTCGCTGACCGAGGCCCCGAAGGCGGACCTCACGAAGGACGCGGACGAGGCCCCCAAGCTCGACCTGGGCAAGAAGGACGAAGCGCCCGAGGCCGACGAGCCCAAGGGCGACGAGCCCAAGGACGGCAAGTCCGACGGCGAGGCCGGCGCGAAGTAGCGCGCGGGCCGGGGACCGCGGAGCGCCCGACCGGCGTCTTCCGCGGTCCCCGCCAGTGATACTTCTGCGGGGGGCAGGGGTCCCCACCACACATTTCGTGGCCGTCCGCGCGCTGACCCGGCGCGGGGCGGTTGGACAGGGAGAAACGACAAGGTGGCAGCACCGAAGAAGGGCCGGCGGCCCACGGGGGCTCAGGGGAGGCCGGGGCGCGCCCTGGCGATCATCCTGATCGCGATGGTGGCGCTCACCGCGGGGATGTTCCTCTCCAAGCAGACGACTCCCCGGCTGGGCATCGACCTCGCCGGGGGCACGAGCATCACGCTCAAGGCCAAGAGCGAGCCCGGCAAGCCCGAGGCGGTCAACGAGACCAACATGAACACGGCGATCGGCATCATCGAGCGCCGCGTCAACGGTCTCGGCGTCTCGGAAGCCGAGGTCCAGAAGCAGGGCACGGACCACATCATCGTCAACATCCCCAAGGGGACGAACGAGCAGCAGGCGCGCGAGCAGGTCGGTACCACCGCGCAGCTGTACTTCCGCCCGGTCCTCGCCTTCGCGGACGGCTCCCCGGCCGCCCCCGAGGGGACGCAGAGCCCGAGCCCCTCCGCGAGCGGCTCCGGGGCCCCCAAGGCCCAGGACGGCAAGACGCCGTCGGCAACCCCGTCGTCCAGCGCCACTTCCCAGGGCCGCGCGCTCAGCGAGGCCCTCAAGGCCCCCGCCGCGACCCCCTCGCCCTCGGCGAGCGAGTCGAAGAAGGCAGACGACAGCAAGGCCACCCCGACCCCGTCGGGATCCCCGAGCCCCTCGGCGTCCACGCCGCCGTCGGCCGACGAGGCCGCCGCGAAGGACCTGCAGGCGAAGTTCGCGGCGCTGAACTGCGCCGACGAGGCCCAGCGCGCCGCCGCCGGCAAGAACGTCAAGCCCGAGGACCCCACGCTCGCCTGTGGCAAGCGCGGCAACGCCTGGGGCAAGTGGATCCTCGGCCCGGCCCAGGTCAACGGCCAGGACGTGAAGGACGCCAAGGGCGTCATCGACCCGCAGCGCGGTGCCTGGATCGTCACGATGCAGTTCACCGACAAGGGCGCCGACAAGTTCGCCAAGATCACCGGTGAGCTGGCCACCAAGCAGATGCCGCAGAACCAGTTCGCGATCGTGCTCGACGGCGAGGTCATCTCCGACCCGTCCGTCAGCCAGGCGCTGACCGGCGGCAACGCCGAGATCTCCGGCGGCTTCACCCAGCAGTCCGCCCAGGACCTGGGCAACATGCTCTCGTACGGCGCCCTGCCGCTCTCCTTCAGCGAGGACAGCGTCACCACCGTCACCGCCGCGCTCGGCGGCGAGCAGCTGAAGGCCGGTCTGATCGCCGGCGCCATCGGCCTGCTCCTCGTCGTGATCTACCTGCTGGTCTACTACCGGGGCCTGGCGTTCATCGCCATCATCAGCCTCCTGGTCTCCGCGATCCTCACGTACACGATCATGGCGCTGCTCGGTAAGGGCATCGGCTTCGCGCTGAACCTGCCCGCCGTCTGCGGTGCGATCGTCGCGATCGGTATCACCGCGGACTCGTTCATCGTGTACTTCGAGCGCATCCGCGACGAGATCCGCGAGGGCCGCACCCTGCGCCCGGCCGTCGAGCGTGCCTGGCCGCGCGCCCGTCGCACCATCCTGGTCTCCGACTTCGTGTCGTTCCTGGCCGCCGCGGTGCTGTTCATCGTCACCGTCGGCAAGGTGCAGGGCTTCGCCTTCACGCTGGGTCTGACCACCCTGCTCGACGTGGTCGTGGTGTTCCTCTTCACCAAGCCCGTGATGACGCTGCTGGCCCGGACGAAGTTCTTCTCCAGCGGTCACCCCTGGTCCGGCCTCGACCCGAAGCGGCTCGGCGCCAAGCCCCCGCTGCGCCGGTCCCGCCGCACCGGCTCCGCCCCCGTCCCCGTCGACGCAAAGGAGGCGTGAGAGATGTCGAAGCTGGGAGATCTCGGCGCCAAGCTGTACCGCGGTGAGGTCGGCTACGACTTCGTCGGCAAGCGCTTTCTCTGGTACGGCGTTTCCATCCTGATCACCATCACGGCGATCGTGGCCCTGGCCGTTCAGGGCCTCAACATGGGCATCGAGTTCAAGGGCGGTGCCGTCTTCACGACCCCGAAGACGGCCGTCTCCGTCGCCAAGGCGACCGAGGAGGCGGAGAAGGCCTCGGGCCACGACGCGATCGTCCAGGAGCTCGGCACCGGCGGTCTGCGGATCCAGATCTCCGGTCTGGACACCAACGCCGCGGCCGACGTGAAGAAGCAGCTGGCCACCGACCTCAAGGTCAGCGAGGCCGACATCAACGCGGACCTGGTCGGCCCCAGCTGGGGCGAGCAGATCGCGAACAAGGCCTGGACCGGCCTCGGCATCTTCATGGTCCTCGTGGTGATCTACCTCGCCATCGCCTTCGAATGGCGGATGGCGGTCGCGGCACTGATCGCCCTGGTCCACGACCTCACGATCACCGTCGGCGTGTACGCGCTCGTCGGCTTCGAGGTCACCCCGGGTACGGTCATCGGTCTGCTGACGATCCTCGGTTACTCCCTCTACGACACCGTCGTCGTCTTCGACGGTCTGAAGGAGGGCTCGAAGGACATCACCAAGCAGACCCGCTGGACGTACAGCGAGATCGCCAACCGCAGCATCAACGGCACGCTGGTCCGCTCGATCAACACCACCGTCGTGGCGCTGCTCCCGGTCGGGGCCCTGCTGTTCATCGGCGGCGGCTTCCTCGGCGCCGGCATGCTGAACGACATCTCGCTGTCGCTGTTCGTCGGCCTCGCGGCCGGCGCGTACTCCTCGATCTTCATCGCGACCCCGCTGGTCGTGGACCTCAAGGAGCGCGAGCCGGCGATGAAGGCGCTGACGAAGCGGGTGCTCGCGAAGCGGGCGGCCGCGGCGGCCAAGGGCGAGTCCGCGGACGACGGCCAGGAGGCCGGCGCCGAGGGCGAGCCGCAGGTCGTGGCGCAGGGCCGGCCGGGGCGGCGCCGGTGAGCGCGCTCCTGTCGGAGGACGTACGGGCGCTGCTGCTCAGCCGGATCAAGGACGTACCGGACTACCCGAAGCCGGGTGTGATGTTCAAGGACATCACTCCGCTGCTGGCCGACCCGAAGGCGTTCGCCGCGCTGACGGACGTGCTGGTGGAGCTGGCCGGGCGGTACGGCGCGACCAAGATCGTCGGGTTGGAGGCGCGGGGGTTCATCCTCGCGGCTCCGGTGGCCGTCCAGGCCGGGATCGGCTTCGTGCCGGTCCGGAAGGCCGGGAAGCTGCCGGGGGCGACGCTGGCGCAGTCCTACGAGCTGGAGTACGGCACCGCGGAGATCGAGGTCCACGCGGAGGACCTGTCGGCCGGTGACCGGGTCATGGTCATCGACGACGTCCTGGCCACCGGCGGCACCGCCGAAGCCTCGCTCTCGCTCATCCGGCGGGCCGGGGCCGAGGTCGCCGGCGTGGCGGTCCTGATGGAGCTGTCGTTCCTCCCGGGCCGCGCCAAGCTCGGCGCCGCGCTGGGCGAAGCCCCGCTGGACGCGCTGATCGTGGTCTGACCTCTCGCCTGCCGAGCGGCGGGCATCCGGGTTCCCCCGGGTGCCCGCCGCTTGCGTGTGCGGAGCCCCCGGCAGGGGACCGGCGGCGGACGCCCAAGGCGTGGGCTCGGCGAACGAGGGGGCGCAAGGCTCGCTACGATGGGTTATCCGGACCGGACACGGGCACCGGATCCTCCCCCACACTTCGTACGGGGGGACCCCCAGAGGAGCGCTCTTGCCAGACGAGGTCCAGCCACTCTCCGCCGCGCAGCCCGACCCGCAGGCCGAGCAGGCCGTCGCGGCCGCCGTCACGCCCCCGCCCGCGCCCGCGCCGCCCGTCAAGCCCGCGCCGGTGAAGTCGGCCGGGTCCTCCAACCGGGTGCGCGCCCGGCTCGCGCGGCTCGGAGTCCAGCGCTCCAACCCGTACAACCCGGTACTGGAGCCCCTCCTCCGCATAGTCCGCAGCAACGACCCGAAGATCGAGACGTCGACGCTGCGCCAGCTGGAACAGGCCTACCAGGTCGCCGAGCGCTGGCACCGCGGCCAGAAGCGCAAGAGCGGCGACCCGTACATCACCCACCCGCTCGCGGTGACCACCATCCTCGCCGAGCTCGGCATGGACCCCGCCACCCTGATGGCCGGTCTGCTGCACGACACCGTCGAGGACACCGAGTACGGCCTCGAAGACCTGCGGCGCGACTTCGGGGATGCCGTGGCCCTCCTCGTCGACGGTGTCACCAAGCTCGACCGGGTCAAGTTCGGCGAGGCCGCCCAGGCCGAGACCGTCCGCAAGATGGTCGTGGCCATGGCCAAGGACCCGCGCGTCCTGGTCATCAAGCTCGCCGACCGCCTGCACAACATGCGCACCATGCGCTACCTCAAGCGGGAGAAGCAGGAGAAGAAGGCCCGCGAGACCCTCGAGATCTATGCCCCGCTGGCACACCGCCTGGGCATGAACACGATCAAGTGGGAGCTCGAAGACCTCGCCTTCGCGATCCTGTACCCGAAGATGTACGACGAGATCGTCCGCCTGGTGGCCGAGCGGGCCCCCAAGCGCGACGAGTACCTCGCCGTCGTCACCGACGAGGTGCAGGTGGACCTGCGGGCCGCCCGGATCAAGGCGACCGTCACCGGCAGACCCAAGCACTACTACAGCGTCTACCAGAAGATGATCGTCCGCGGCCGTGACTTCGCGGAGATCTACGACCTGGTGGGCATCCGCGTCCTCGTCGACACCGTACGGGACTGCTACGCCGCCCTCGGCACCGTGCACGCGCGATGGAATCCGGTCCCCGGCCGGTTCAAGGACTACATCGCGATGCCCAAGTTCAACATGTACCAGTCGCTCCACACGACGGTCATCGGACCCAGCGGCAAGCCGGTCGAGCTCCAGATTCGCACCTTCGACATGCACCGCCGCGCCGAATACGGCATCGCCGCGCACTGGAAGTACAAGCAGCAGACCGTCGCCGGCACCTCGAAGGTACGGACCGACGTGCCCCAGGCCGCCAAGGGCAGCGCCGGCCAGGACACCGTCAACGACATGGCCTGGCTGCGGCAGCTCCTCGACTGGCAGAAGGAGACCGAGGACCCGGGCGAGTTCCTCGACTCGCTGCGCTTCGACCTCTCCCGCAACGAGGTCTTCGTCTTCACGCCCAAGGGCGACGTCATAGCGCTGCCCGCCGGCGCCACCCCCGTCGACTTCGCGTACGCCGTCCACACCGAGGTCGGCCACCGGACGATAGGGGCCAGGGTCAACGGCCGCCTCGTCCCGCTGGAGTCCACGCTCGACAACGGCGACCTGGTCGAGGTCTTCACCTCCAAGGCCGAGGGCGCGGGCCCCTCCCGCGACTGGCTCGGCTTCGTCAAGTCCCCGCGGGCCCGCAACAAGATCCGCGCCTGGTTCTCCAAGGAGCGCCGCGACGAGGCCATCGAGCACGGCAAGGACGCCATCGCCCGGGCCATGCGCAAGCAGAACCTGCCGATCCAGCGCATCCTCACCGGCGACTCGCTCGTCACCCTCGCCCACGAGATGCGCTACCCCGACATCTCCTCCCTGTACGCGGCGATCGGCGAGGGCCACGTGGCCGCGCAGGGCGTCGTACAGAAGCTGGTGCAGGCCCTCGGCGGCGAGGAAGCCGCGAACGAGGACATCGAGGAGTCCATCCCGCCGGCGCGCGCCCGCGGCAAGCGGCGTGCCAACGCCGACCCGGGCGTGGTCGTCAAGGGCGTCGAGGACGTGTGGGTCAAGCTGGCCCGCTGCTGCACCCCGGTACCGGGCGACCCGATCATCGGGTTCGTCACGCGGGGCAGCGGCGTATCGGTTCACCGGGCCGACTGCGTCAACGTGGACTCGCTCTCCCAGCAGCCCGAAAGGATGCTGGAGGTCGAATGGGCGCCCACCCAGTCCTCGGTCTTCCTCGTCGCCATCCAGGTGGAGGCCCTGGACCGGTCCCGGCTGCTGTCGGACGTCACCCGCGTCCTGTCTGACCAGCACGTCAACATCCTGTCGGCGGCCGTCCAGACCTCCCGCGACCGCGTGGCCACCTCGCGCTTCACCTTCGAGATGGGCGACCCCAAGCACCTGGGTCACGTTCTGAAGGCCGTTCGGGGTGTGGAGGGCGTCTACGACGTCTACCGTGTGACATCTGCAAGGAGGCCCTGACCCAGGCCGCCTTACTGCCGCTCTCTGTCGCCACCCGGGGGGATCACGTGGCCGGCTTCTACTTCCCGCCCGGGCTCGCCCAGCGCTTCGAACCGGTGGGCCCGGTCGGCCAGGGTGGCATGGGCACCGTCTTCGAGGCCAGGGACACGCGGCTGGAGCGTCGCGTCGCGGTCAAGGTCCTGACGGCGTACGGAACGGTGAGCGAGAGCGCGGCCAAGCGCTTCGAGGCCGAGGCGCGTGCCCTTGCCCGGATCAGCCACCCCAACGTGGTCACCGTGTACGAACAGGGGATCGACGAGGGCACGCCCTATCTCGTGATGGAGTTCCTCGACGGAACGGACGTCTCCGGGCTGGTCCGAGCGAACGGCGCACTGCCCGTGGGCGAGGCCTGCCGGATCGCGGCCGACACTCTGGCCGGCCTCGGCGCCGCGCACCGGGAGGGCGTGCTCCACCGCGACGTCAAGCCCGCCAACATCCGGGTCACCGCCAACGGCCGGGTGGTCCTCTACGACTTCGGGATGGCCCGGCTGACCAACGAGGACGCCCTCACCGCCGCGGGCGACCTGCTCGGCACCCCCCGGTACATGGCCCCGGAACGCATCACGGGCCAGCCGCCACAGGCCGCCTCGGATGTCTACGGGGTCGGCGCCTGCCTGCACTTCATGCTGACCGGGGCCGACCCGTTCGGCGACGTGGACGACGTGGGGGTGCTGCTGTTCCGCGCCGTCCGGGACGGAATGCCCTCGCTGCGCGACAGGCCGGTGGCGGTTCCCGCCGGGCTCGCGGACGCGGTGGACGCCCTCAGCGCGAGGGACCCGGCCGCCCGCACCCCCAGCGCCGCCGCGGCGGAGGCTCTGATCCGGCCCTGGGCGGACGACGAGGACGTCACGCTGGACTACACCGCCGGGCAGGAAGTCCGCCCCCTGGACAACCACGCATCCGTGCCGCCCATGCCGCGGCACGCGCCCATGCCCCAGCTCGCCGACGAGGAGTTCGAGGAGGTTCCCGAGTACGACTGGCACCAGGTCGACGTCCGGCCCCCTCGGCAGCTCCAGCCCGAGCCCGACCACATGACCCTGAGCGAGAGCACCCGCCGCCTGGTGCACAGCCGGATGACCGAGCAGACGGCGCTGTCCCGGCAGCGCGAAGCGGTCGGCCTGATCCAGCGCGGGCGCTTGAGCGAGGCCATGGACCGGCTCAGCGGACTCGGCGCGTTCTGCGTGGAGACGCTCGGGCCGGGCCATCCGACCACCCTCGCCTGCCAGTACTGGCAGGCTGTGTGCCTGGCCCGGCAAGGCCAGGCACCGCAGGCATTGGAGCTGTTCGCGCGGGTCACCGCGCACCACGGATACGGGAGGGGCACAGGGGATGAGTGAGTACGCGTTAAAGGTGGACCACAGCCGCCCGGGGCAGGGCTCGGAGACCGAACTGCGGTCGCTGATGCTCTGGCTGAGCGAGGACGAGTCGCTCCGACGTGACGTACGCGGACGGATCGGCAGCGGCGAGCCCGCGCAGGCCGCGGGCGGCACGCCCATGGGGTCGCCCGGCTTCGACCTCCTCCAACTGGCCGTCGGCAGCGGCCTGTCCACCGGATCGCTGGTCTTCTCCGTACTGCAGTGGCAGGCGTCGCGCCGCAGACCCCCCGCCCTCACCGTGCGCCACGGCCCGTACGAGGTCACGCTCACCGGGGACGAGGCCGACGACCCCGAAGCCCTGCGCCGCATCGTCGCGGCACTGGAGAACGGAAGCGGAGGCGAAAGCGCGGACGCGGACACGGACGGGGACCATGGCGGGACTGCCTGACCCGGCGGCCTCGCGGGCGGTCCTCATCGGCAGCGCCGGATACCGGCACCTGGCAGGGCTCCCGGCCGTCGAGTCCAACGTGAAGGACCTGGCCGCCGAGCTGTGCGACGCGACCATCTGGGGACTGCCCGAGCAGCACTGCACGCTCGTACTGGACCCCCAGCACCCCGCCGAGCTGCTCGACCCGGTCAACCGCGCGGGGGAGGAGGCCACCGACACGCTGCTCGTCTACTACGCCGGGCACGGCATGCGGGACGCGGCGACGGCCGACCTCTACCTCGCCCTCCAGGGCTCCCGCGAACACGTCGGTTACACCGCCGTCGCCTACCAGCACCTGCGGTCCGCCCTGCGCGAGTCCCAGGCCCGGCGCAAGGTGGTGATCCTCGACTGCTGCTTCAGCGGCCGCGCCGCCAGCACCCTCGCCGGCGGGGAGGACGCCCTCGCCACGCAGGCCGCCGTCGAAGGCGCGTACGTCCTGACCGCCTCCCCGCGCGACCGGGTGGCCCTCGCGCCCGACGGCGAACGGCACACCGCCTTCACCGGCGAACTGCTGACCATCCTGCGCGAAGGGATCCGCGAGGGGCCCGAACTGATCGACCTGGACACCCTCTGCCGCACCATGGAGAACCGGCTGCGCGGCAAGAACCGCCCGCTGCCGCAGCACGCCCAGGAAATGGGCATGGGACGCCTGCGGCTCGTCCGCAACCGGGCCCGCGCCGTACGGGGCACCCCGGCCGGCCCCGTCCTGCACGCCGACGTCCGCTCCGCGATGGTCGTCGCCGGGCTCGGCCTCGCCCGTACGCTGCGTTCCGCCGGCCGCACCCGTGACGCGCTGCCCGTGCTGCGCCTCGCACTCCAGGAACGCGCGCCCGACGGAGAGGGAGACCTCCTCGCCGTCCAGCTCGAACTCTCCGACATGCTGGAGGAGACCGGACAGACCCGCGAGGCCATGGAGGTCCTGGAACAGGCCTTCCAGCAGGTGCACCGGTTCTACGGGCCCGAAGCCGTACAGGTGTGCCGGCGGCTCGCCGCGCTGCTCCAGGAGTCCGGGAACCACATCCAGGCCTGCGAGGTGCTCGAACACGCCCTGGACCTCCTCCAGGACGGCAGCCGGGCCCTCCAATAACCACCGGAACAGGGAAAAGCCCCGGTACGGGTATCCGTACCGGGGCCTTCCCGATCTGCCGAAGTGCCGGGGGCGTCAGCCGCCGAACTCCTCCAGGCCCTTCAGCGCCTGGTCCAGCAGGGCCTGGCGGCCCTCCAGCTCACGCGCCAGCTTGTCGGCCTTCGCGTTGTTGCCCGCCGCGCGCGCCGCGTCGATCTGCTCGCGCAGCTTGTCGACGGCCGCCTGGAGCTGCCCCGTCAGACCGGCCGCACGCGCCCGCGCCTCCGGGTTCGTACGGCGCCACTCGCCCTCCTCGGCCTCCTGGATGGCCCGCTCCACCGCGTGCATCCGGCCCTCGACCTTCGGCCGGGCGTCACGCGGCACGTGGCCGATGCCCTCCCAGCGCTCGTTGAGGGAGCGGAACGCGGCGCGGGCCGCCTTCAGGTCCGTGATCGGGACGAGCTTCTCGGCCTCGTCGGCCAGCTCCTCCTTCAGCTTCAGGTTCTCGACCTGCTCGGCGTCGCGCTCGGCGAAGACCTCGCTGCGGGCCGCGAAGAACACGTCCTGCGCACCGCGGAAACGGTTCCACAGGTCGTCCTCGGCCTCGCGCTGCGCCCGGCCCGCCGCCTTCCAGTCCGCCATCAGCTCGCGGTAGCGGGCGGCCGTCGGACCCCAGTCGGTCGACTTCGACAGCGACTCGGCCTCCGCGACCAGCTTCTCCTTCACCTTGCGGGCGTCCTCGCGCTGCGCGTCCAGCGAGGCGAAGTGCGCCTTGCGGCGCTTGGAGAAGGCCGAGCGGGCGTGCGAGAAGCGGTGCCACAACTCGTCGTCCGACTTGCGGTCCAGCCGCGGCAGACCCTTCCAGATGTCCACCAGGGCACGCAGCCGCTCGCCCGCGCTGCGCCACTGGTCGCTCTGCGCCAGCTGCTCGGCCTCGACGACCAGCGCGTCCTTGGCCGCGCGGGCCTCGTCCGTCTGCTTGGCCTTCTGGACCTTGCGCTCCTCGCGCCGCGACTCGACGGTCTCGACCAGCTTGTCCAGCCGGACGCGCAGGGCGTCGAGGTCGCCCACGGCGTGGTGCTCCTCCACCTGCGTCCGCAGGTGGTCGATCGCCGTCTGCGCGTCCTTGGCGGACAGATCAGTGGTCCGCACCCGCTTTTCGAGGAGGCCGATCTCGACCACCAGGCCCTCGTACTTGCGCTCGAAATAGGCCAGGGCCTCCTCAGGGGTACCCGCCTGCCACGAGCCGACGACCTTCTCGCCATCGGCAGTACGCACGTACACGGTGCCCGTCTCGTCGACTCGGCCCCACGGGTCGCTGCTCACAGCGCCTCCTCCACCTGATGCCTTGCGAGGGGTTCACCCCCTGGGCATCGTCCACAGTTTCCTGGGGCGGGCAGCGCCCGCCCTGCACAACGCCAACATAGGCGACCGCCGGGCCGGCTGTCCGCATCCCGCACGACGGAATATCGACGTACGGGCGGGAGGCCGGCCGCGCGCGGGGCCGCCGAGCTCCCCGTCAGTTCTGGGTGACGGTGCCCTTCTCGATCTTGACCTCGGTCTTCGGGGCCCCGTCCTGGCCGCCGTCGGCCGTACCGGCCTTGGCCACGTCCTCCAGGACCTTCAGGCCGGCCGCGTCGATCTTGCCGAACGGCGTGTACGAGGGCGCCAGCGGGCTGTCCTTGTAGACGAGGAAGAACTGGCTGCCGCCCGAGCCCGGCTGGCCCGTGTTGGCCATCGCCACCGTGCCGGCCGGGTAGACGACCTGGCCCTGCTCGTTCGCCTTGCCCAGGGAGTCCAGGTTCTCGTCCGCGATGGTGTAGCCGGGGCCGCCCATGCCGGTGCCCTGCGGGTCGCCGCACTGCAGCACGTAGATCCCGCCGGTCGTCAGCCGGTGGCACTTGGTGTTGTCGAAGAAGCCCTTGTCGGCGAGCGACTTGAAGGAGTTCACCGTCTGCGGGGTCTTCGCCGCGTCCATCACGAAGCCGATGTCGCCCGCGCTGGTCTTCAGGGCGAAGGTGTACTTCGCCTTCTGGTCGATGGCCATCCCGGGCGACGGGGACTGCTTGGGCGTCGGCGAGGCCGACGGGTTGGCCGACGGGTCCGCCGCCTGGTCCTTCTTGTCCTTGTCGAAGACGCCGCCCACGATGAGGCCGACCAGCGTCGCGACCACCACGGCCACCGCCGCGCCGATGATCGCCGTGCGCTGCCGGGTCTTGCGGCGGGCCTCGGCCCGGCGCTTCTGCTGGCGCTCGTACTTCTCCCTGGCGAGCTGTCGCCGTCGCTGATCGCTCGTGACCACCGGGTCGTCTCCTTGTGCGTGTCTGGTACCGCTGTCCGGGCTGGGCTAGCCCGTACCGTATATGGGTTAGCTGTGTGATGAAGGGCGCCGGTAGGCTCTGAGCAGCAGCATTCCGATCTGCAAGCTCCCGCCGGAACGACGATTGAGGACGAACGTGCTGATTGCCGGGTTCCCCGCAGGGGCTTGGGGCACCAACTGCTATGTGGTCGCCCCCGCCGCCGGCGAGGAGTGCGTCATCATCGACCCGGGCCACCAGGCCACCCAGGGTGTCGAGGAGACGCTGAAGAAGCATCGGCTCAAGCCCGTCGCGGTCGTGCTGACCCACGGCCACATCGATCATGTGGCCTCGGTCGTCCCGGTGTGCGGAGCACACGACGTACCGGCCTGGATCCACCCCGAGGACCGCTACATGATGAGCGACCCGGAGAAGGCCCTCGGCCGCTCCATCGGGATGCCGCTCATGGGCGAGCTCACCGTGGGCGAACCGGACGACGTCCGCGAGCTGACCGACGGTGCCGCGCTGAAGCTGGCCGGAATGGACTTCTCCGTGGCGCACGCGCCGGGGCATACCAAGGGGTCGGTGACCTTCAGGATGCCCGAGCTGGCCGCCACTCCTCAAAATCAGGGGTGTCCGCCGGTCTTCTTCTCGGGCGATCTGCTCTTCGCCGGCTCCATCGGACGCACCGACCTGCCCGGCGGCTCCCACGCCGAGATGCTCGAGTCGCTGGCCCGCGTGTGCCTGCCGCTCGACGACTCGACCGTGGTGCTGTCCGGCCACGGTCCCCAGACCACCATCGGCCGCGAGCGCGCGACCAACCCGTACCTGCGGGAGGTCGCGGCCGGCCTGGCAGCGGACCCGACCGCCGCTCCACGACGAGGAATGTGACGAGAGTTTCGTGGCAACTTTTCAGGCCCCCAAGGGCACGTACGACCTGATTCCGCCGGTATCCGTGAACTACCTGGCGGTGCGCGAGGCCATCGCGGCCCCGCTTCGGAATTCCGGCTACGGCTACATCGAGACGCCCGGTTTTGAGGACGTCGGCCTCTTCGCCCGAGGCGTTGGCGAGTCCACCGACATCGTCTCCAAGGAGATGTACGCCTTCGAGACCAAGGGCGGCGACCAACTGGCCCTGCGCCCCGAGGGCACTGCCTCCGTGCTGCGCGCGGCGCTGGAGGCGAGCCTCCACAAGAAGGGCAACCTGCCCGTCAAGCTCTGGTACTCGGGCTCGTACTACCGCTACGAGAAGCCGCAGGCGGGCCGCTACCGCCACTTCTCGCAGGTCGGTGCCGAGGCCATCGGTGCCGAGGACCCGGCGCTGGACGCCGAGCTGATCATCCTGGCCGACCAGGCGTACCGCTCGCTGGGTCTGCGCAACTTCCGGATCCTGCTGAACTCGCTGGGCGACAAGGAGTGCCGCCCGGTGTACCGGGAAGCGCTCCAGGCCTTCCTGCGCGGGCTCGACCTCGACGAGGAGACCGTCCGCCGGGCCGAGATCAACCCGCTGCGCGTCCTCGACGACAAGCGGACCGAGGTGCAGAAGCAGCTTGTCGGCGCGCCGGTGCTGCGCGACTACCTGTGCGACGCGTGCAAGGCGTACCACGAGGAGGTGCGAGCGCTGATCACGGCGGCCGGCGTGGCCTTCGAGGACGACGAGAAGCTTGTGCGCGGGCTGGACTACTACACGCGGACCACCTTCGAGTTCGTGCACGGCGGTCTGGGCTCGCAGTCGGCGGTCGGCGGCGGCGGTCGTTACGACGGTCTGTCCGAGATGATCGGCGGACCGGCGCTGCCGTCGGTCGGCTGGGCGCTGGGCGTGGACCGGACGGTGCTCGCGCTCCAGGCCGAGGGCGTCGAACTCGACATCCCGGCGGCGACGTCGGTGTTCGCGGTGGCCCTGGGCGAAGCCAAGCCGGTTGTGTTCGGGCTGGTGACGCAGCTGCGCAAGGCGGGCGTCGCGGCGGACATGTCGTACGGCGGCAAGGGTCTCAAGGGCGCGATGAAGGACGCGAACCGCAGCGGTGCGCGTTTCGCGATCGTCGCGGGAGACCGGGACCTCGCCGAGGGCGTGGTCCAGCTGAAGGACATGGAGTCCGGCGAGCAGGCTCCGGTCGCGGTGGCCGAGGTGGTCGAGGTACTGCGCGCGAAGCTGGCCTGAGCAGGCCGCCTGGTGGGAAGGGGTGGGGGAGCCGCTGTGCGGCCCCCGCCCCTTCCGCGTTGTGGAGCTCTGCCCGGGCCGGCATCCGCCCCCGCGGGCTTATCCCGATCGAACGGTGGCCCCGCGGCGCGATGCGGCAGAATGGCCGGGGCTTGATGACCTTGCAGATGTGGAGCGGGCGGGATGACGACACGAGGCACGGACGCGGACACCGCCCCGAGGACGATCGGGGGCAGCCGAGCGCTGGCCCTGCTGCTGGTGATCACCGGGGCCGCGGGGCTGCTCGCCGCCTGGGTGATCACGCTCGACAAGTTCAAGCTGCTGGAGGACCCGAACTTCACCCCGGGCTGCAGCCTGAACCCGATCGTCTCCTGCGGCAACATCATGAAGAGCGAACAGGCGGCCGCCTTCGGCTTCCCGAACCCCATGCTGGGCCTGGTCGCCTACGGGATCGTGATCTGCGTCGGCATGAGCCTGCTGGCCGGGGCCCGCTTCCGCCGCTGGTACTGGCTGACCTTCAACGCCGGCACCCTCTTCGGCGTCGGGTTCTGCGCCTGGCTGACGTACCAGTCGCTGTACAACATCAACTCGCTGTGCCTGTGGTGCTGCCTGGCCTGGGTCGCCACGATCCTCATGTTCTGGTACGTCACCTCGCACAACGTGCGCCAGGGCCTGCTGCCCGCACCGGGCTGGCTCAAGGGCTTCCTCGACGAGTTCACCTGGGTGCTCCCGGTGCTGCACATCGGGATCATCGGGATGCTGATCCTGACGCGCTGGTGGGACTTCTGGACCTCGTAGGACCCGTACGGGCGGCGGGCACTGTCGGTGGGCTCGCATAGGCTTCCGGTGTGGAACCAGACCTGTTCACCGCCGCTGCCGAAGACCGCCGGGAGAAGGATCCCGCGAGCTCCCCGCTCGCCGTCCGGATGCGCCCGCGCACCCTGGACGAGGTGGTCGGACAGCAGCACCTGCTGAAGCCGGGTTCGCCGCTGCGGCGGCTGGTGGGGGAAGGGGCCGGGGGACCGGCCGGTGCCTCCTCGGTGATCCTCTGGGGGCCGCCGGGGATCGGAAAGACCACCCTCGCGTACGTCGTCAGCCAGGCCACGCAGAAGCGGTTCGTGGAGCTGTCGGCCATCACGGCGGGTGTGAAGGAGGTCCGGGCCGTCATCGAGGGCGCGAAGCGGGCGGCCGGCGGCTACGGCAAGGAGACCGTCCTCTTCCTCGACGAGATCCACCGCTTCAGCAAGGCGCAGCAGGACTCGCTGCTCCCGGCCGTCGAGAACCGCTGGGTGACGCTGATCGCGGCGACCACGGAGAACCCGTACTTCTCGATCATCTCCCCGTTGCTGTCGCGCTCGCTGCTGCTGACGCTGGAGCCGCTGACCGACGAGGACCTGAGCGGGCTGATGCGGCGGGCGCTGACGGAGGAGCGGGGCCTGGGCGGCGCCGTGACCCTGCCGGCGGACGCGGAGGCACACCTGCTGCGGATCGCCGGCGGCGACGCGCGGCGGGCGCTGACGGCGCTGGAGGCCGGTGCCGGTTCGGCGATCGCCAAGGGGGAGTCCGAGATCAGCCTCCAGACGGTGGAGGAAGCGGTCGACCGGGCGGCGGTCAAGTACGACCGGGACGGTGACCAGCACTACGACGTGGCGAGCGCGCTGATCAAGTCGATCCGGGGCTCGGACGTGGACGCGGCGCTGCACTACCTGGCGCGGATGATCGAGGCGGGGGAGGATCCCCGGTTCATCGCGCGGCGCCTGATGATCTCGGCGAGCGAGGACATCGGCCTGGCGGACCCCACGGCCCTGCCGCTCGCGGTGGCCGCGGCGCAGGCGGTGGCGATGATCGGCTTCCCGGAGGCGGCGCTGACGCTGTCGCACGCCACGATCGCGCTGGCGCTGGCCCCGAAGTCGAACACGGCCACGACGGCGATCGGCGCCGCGCTGGCGGATGTCCGGGCGGGACTGGCGGGGTCGGTGCCGACGCATTTGCGGGACGGGCACTACAAGGGCGCGGCGAAGCTGGGGCATGCGGTGGGGTACGTCTACCCGCACGATGTGCCGGGCGGCATCGCGGCGCAGCAGTATGCGCCGGACGAGGTGCACGGGAAGCGGTATTACGAGCCGACGCGGTACGGGGCGGAGTCCCGCTACGCGGATGTGGTGGAGAAGGTCCGCGAACGCCTCCGCGGCACCGGCTCCTGAGCGCCCCCGGCCTCCCTGGGGCTCCGCCCCAGCGCCCGCGCCTCAAACGCCGGCGAGGCTGGATTTTGGCTGCTGCCGTCCGCCTGGTGCGGCTGGATTGCCCGCAGGGCAATTCCAGCCCCGTCGGCGTCTGAGGCGGGAACGGTGGAAGGGCGGGTAGGGGACCGCTCCGCGCAGCGGCAGCGTGTCGGCAGGGCCGGGCGAAGGGCCCGGAGGGGATTGCTCCGCGGAGCGGGGTCGTGTCGGAGGGTGTGCCCGGGCGGCGAGGCCTAGGCTCCCGGCATGGACCGCCGGATTCCCATCGTGGCCGCCGCAGCGGCACTGCTGATCGGCGGGTGCCATCACGGCGACGCCGAGAAGGCACAGGCCGGCGCCGCCGCCCTGGTGGCGCAGGTGCCGCTCGCCAGTGCCGGGTTTCCGCCCGGCGCCGCCACCGCCAAGGACCAGCTGGCCCGGCTGAAGGTGGAGTGGGGCAGGAACTGGCAGACGTACAAGCGGGAGAACTTCGGCCGCTACTGGTCCGACGAGACCGACGGCGTCGGTGGGCGCAACGGCTGTGACACCCGCGACGACGTGCTGCGCCGGGACCTCAAGGAGCTGCGCGAGGGGGATCGGAACCCCTGCGTCGTGCTGTCCGGGGTGCTGCACGACCCCTACACGGGGAAGGAGCTCCCCTACTCCTACCGGCGCGCCTCCCAGATCCAGACCGACCACGTCGTCGCGCTCGGCGCCGCCTGGCGGGGCGGTGCGTACACGTGGACCCCGCAGCGCAGGCTGGAGTACGCGAACGACCTCGACGTCCTGCTCGCCGTGGACAAGCAGACCAACCAGGACAAGGGCAGCAAGACCGCCGACAAGTGGAAGCCGCCGGTCAAGGGCTACTGGTGCGAGTACGCGCGCCGCTACACCGGGGTCAAGGCCAAGTACGGGCTGTCCGTGACCCCGCCGGAGAAGCTCGCGCTCCAGGACATGCTCGGCACCTGTCCCTAGCTGCCCGCCGCCGCGAACAACGTGTGCATCGCGCGGCGCAGGCCGCAGATGTCCGCCACCGGCTCCGGGAAGTCGAAGCGGGCGTCGAAGGAGCCGGCCTTGCCGCCGCTGAAGCGGACGCGCAGGCCCAGCCGGTCGAGGGCGAGCGGGACGGCCGTCATGCCGTCGGCCTCGCGGGGGCCCAGCAGTCCGCACAGTTCGCCGATCCGGTCGCCGTGGGCGGCGTGCAGGTGCTGGAGCAGCTCCGCCTCGTGCCCGACCATCGGGTCCGGCTCGGCCGCGGCCAGGTCATCGGGGTCCACGTGTTCCGCGCCCCACAGGTCGTCCACCGAGATCTCGCCGACCTCCAGGCGCAGCAGCCGCCAGCGGGAGTCGGCCAGCCCCAGCAGTTCGCCCACCGGGTGCCGCTCCGCCAGCAGCGCGGCGCAGGCCGCGCGGTCGTCCCCGCGGACCGGCGTCAGCCACCCGGCCAGCCACGCGCGGCCTCGGATACGATGGGGCACGGACACCGGCGCCACATCCGTGATCTCGATCACGGCGGTGAGGTCGTCGTCCTGGGCGTATGCGGCTGCCCTGGCAGCCGCGGATTCCCCTGACACCAGGAGAATCACGTCCCCGTCCGGGGTGACGGTCCGAGCGGCCGGCATCCCTGTCCCGAGCTCTCCCTGGTCATGAGCACCTACGAGCGTGAGGGATACTGAGGCGTTGGACTCTACGAGGGTTCGTACGCGTTCGGCTCCGGTGAGCTGCCGAACGCCTTCCCTGGGACGCGGCTGACCTTGCTTATCGTCGGCGCAAGCGGATTCTGTTTCGTCTGAATCCGAACTGCGCTGCGCACTGGGCAGGGGGATCCCATGTGGTCGAGACATTACGTCCTCCTCGCTAAGGTAAGCCTCACCTAACTTACATGGAGGTAGGTTCCCCGTGAACCAGAAGCGACCCAAGGTCAAGAAGTCGCGTGCCCTCGGCATTGCGCTGACCCCGAAGGCCGTCAAGTACTTCGAGGCTCGTCCCTACCCGCCGGGCGAGCACGGCCGTGGCCGCAAGCAGAACTCGGACTACAAGGTTCGTCTGCTCGAGAAGCAGCGTCTGCGCGCTCAGTACGACATCTCTGAGCGTCAGATGGCCCGCGCGTACGACCGCGCCAAGAAGGCCGAGGGCAAGACGGGCGAGGCGCTGGTCGTCGAGCTCGAGCGTCGCCTCGACGCCCTGGTCCTGCGTTCGGGCATCGCCCGCACCATCTACCAGGCCCGCCAGATGGTCGTTCACGGCCACATCGAGGTCAACGGTGGCAAGGTCGACAAGCCGTCGTTCCGTGTCCGCCCGGACGACGTCGTGACCGTGCGCGAGCGCAGCCGCGAGAAGGTTCCGTTCCAGGTCGCCCGTGAGGGTGGCTACGCAGGCGAGGGCGAGACCCCGCGCTACCTGCAGGTCAACCTGAAGGCCCTGGCCTTCCGCCTGGACCGCGACCCGAACCGCAAGGAAATCCCGGTCATCTGCGACGAGCAGCTCGTCGTCGAGTACTACGCCCGCTGATCTTCCGGCAGGCGTAGCCCTCACAGGCTGGTGGAAGCCCGCCGTCCCCTCCGGGGGGCGGCGGGCTTCCGCGTTTCCCCACCCGGGGCCGCCCCGCGCTGCGCCCGCGCCACCAGCGCCTCCCGGCTCATCTCCCGCCCCTCGGCCGCGTGCGCGGCGTACCGCTCGGCGCCCAGCACCTCGCCCGCCCGCTCCTGGCACATCAGCCGCGGGGCGGTGAAGTACCCCGAGCCGAACAGCTGGAGCCCCACCCCGCCCCACATCGGCTCCGCCGCGCCCTGGAGCACCGCCGCCTCGACGGGATCGCCCTCCACGACCGTGACCAGCGCGAGCAGCTCCAGCGCGAGCACCAGCCCGACCAGATCGTGGAACGCGTGGTTGATCGCCACGCACTCCGTCAGCAGCCGCCGCGCCTCCTGCGTGTCCCCGGCGTCCAGTGCCCCGTAGGCGAGGACGTACAGCGCGTACGCCTTCGTCCAGCGCTCCCCGCGCTCCTCGCAGATCTGCCGGACCTCCTCGCACAGCGTGCGCGCGCCCGCCGGATCCCCCTGGAAGGCCAGCGCCATCGCCAGCTCCACCTGGCACATCAGCACGTTGCTGTTCAGCTCCCCGGCCGCCCGGTAGCGCTGCAGGGCCGAGCCCAGCAGCTCCCCGGCCCTCGCCATGTCGTCCGAGACCAGGGCCAGACAGCCCAGCCGGTGCACCGCGTAGGCCGCGGCCAGCGGGTTCCCGCTCTCCGCCGCCCCGTCCCGGCACTCGTACAGGGCGCGCATCGAGGCCACCGCGTCCCCCTGCAGGGCGGCCACGTAGCCCAGCACCCACAGCGCCTTCAGCCGCGAGTCCTCGTACCCGGCCGCAGCCCGGTCCGAGGCCTCCAGGGCCCGGTCCAGCCAGTGCCGGCCCTCGGTCAGCCGGCCGCAGCCCGCCCAGTAGAACCAGAGCGTGCCCGCCAGGTACAGGCCTAGGTGGACCTCGTCCGGCTCGTCCAGGCAGCACTCCAGGGCGAGCCGCAGATTCGGCAGCTCCGCCTCCACCAGCGCGGCCACCTCCTCCTGGCGCGGGCTGAACCACTCCAGCTCGCACCAGGTCGCCAGGCCCATGTACCAGTCGCGGTGGCGCCGCCGCAGCCGCGCCGCGTCGCCCGAGGACTCCAGCCACCCCGCCCCGTACACCCGTACGGTCTCCAGCATCCGGTAGCGCACCCCGGCCGGCGTCTCCTCCTTGACCAGCAGGGACTGGGCCAGTAGCTCCCCGACCAGGTCCAGCACCTCCTCCACCGGCAGAGCGGGCCCCGCGCACACGTATTCGGCGGCGTCGAGGTCGAACTGCCCGGCGAACACCGAGAGCCGCGCCCACAGCAGCCGCTCCGCCGCCGTGCACAGCTCGTGGCTCCAGCCGATCGCCGTACGCAGCGCCCGATGGCGCGGGAGCACCCCGCGCGCCCCGCCGGTCAGCAGCGCGAAGCGGTCCTCCAGCCGGGCCAGCACCTGATCGGGGCAGAGGGTCCGCAGCCGCCCCGCAGCCAGCTCCAGGGCCAGCGGGATCCCGTCGAGGCGGGCGCACAGCTCGACCAGCGGCGCCCGGTTGGCGTCCGTCACCGCGAAGGACGGGTCCGCCGCGGACACCCGGGCCGCCAGCAGGGCCAGCGCCTCCTCCGGGACCGGCGGGGCCAGCGGGAAGGCCAGCTCCCCGTCCAGGGCCAGCGGACGCCGGCCCGCGGCGAGCACCCGCAGGCCGGGGGAGCGGCGCAGAAGCTCCCGTACGAGCTCGGCGGCCTCCTCGACCAGCTGCTCGAAGCCGTCCAGCACCAGGAGCAGCCGCCGATCCGCCAGATGCTCGGCCAGCACCGTCCGCGGCGGCCGGGTGGTGTGATCGGTCAGTCCGAACGCCTCCGCGAGCGCCAGCTCAAGCAGCGCCGGATCGCGTACGGTCGCCAGCTCGGCCAGCCACATGCCGTCGCAGTAGCGTTCCTGCGCCCGCTCGGCGGCCGCCCGGGCCGCCGCGAGCACCAGCCGGGACTTGCCCACCCCGCCCACGCCGGTCACCGTGACCAGCCGGGAGGATTCCAGGAGCCGCTCCAGCTCGGCCAGTTCGACACCCCGCCCGACGAACCCGCCGAGCTCCGAGGGAAGATTGCCGTAGGCGGTGTGGGGAAGCGGTCTCTGGCGCATGGGACACGGAGGGTACTGGTCCGGAAGCGCTGCGTACAAGGCGATCCACCCGGTCCCCGAATTCCGGTACGGGCGGGGATCTCCGGCGCGATAGGGTCGGAGGGCGCGTCTTCAGCGCGGTTCAAGTACAGACAGAGAGCGGTGTGACGTGTCCGGTGGAGAGGTGGCCGGGATCCTCGTGGCCGTCTTCTGGGCCATTCTGGTCTCCTTCCTCGCCGCGGTGCTGGTGAGGCTGGCCCAGGTGCTCAAGGCGACCACCAAGCTGGTGGCCGACGTGACCGACCAGGCCGTCCCGCTGCTCGCCGACGCCTCCACGACCGTCCGCTCCGCGCGCACCCAGCTCGACCGGGTCGACGCGATCGCGAGCGACGTCCAGGAGGTCACCTCCAACGCCTCCGCGCTCTCCTCCACCGTGGCCTCCACCTTCGGGGGACCGCTGGTCAAGGTGGCGGCCTTCGGCTACGGCGTCCGCAAGGCGCTGGGCAAGGCCGACGATGTGCCCGCGAATCCATCCCGACGTAGCGTGATCGTTGGCCGTACGGTGCCGGCGGCCAGGCGCCGGAAGCAGAAGGGCTGAGACCACCGATGTTCCGCCGAGCCTTCTGGTTCACCGCAGGCGCCGCAGCCGGCGTGTGGGCCACCACCAAGGTCAACCGGCAGCTGAAGAAGCTGACGCCGGAGAGCCTCGCCGCCCAGGCCGCCGACAAGGCGCTGGAGGCGGGCCACCGCCTCAAGGACTTCGCCCTCGACGTCAAGGCGGGAATGACGCAGCGCGAGGACGAGCTGAACGATGCACTGGGACTCCACCAGGATCCCGACCGGCCCGACAACGTCACCGCCCTCCCCGGGCCGCGGCGGCTGCGGGCCATCGAGTACGACCCGCACGACAAGACCACCCACCGATCGAACCGCTCGACGGTCACGTACAACCGGAATGAGGACCACTGATGGAGTCGGCTGAAATCCGCCGCCGCTGGCTGAGCTTCTTCGAGGAGCGCGGTCACGCCGTTGTCCCTTCGGCGTCGCTCATCGCGGACGACCCGACTCTGCTGCTGGTCAACGCGGGCATGGTGCCCTTCAAGCCGTACTTCCTCGGCGAGACCAAGCCCCCGGCCCCGCGCGCCACCAGCGTGCAGAAGTGCGTCCGTACGCCGGACATCGAAGAGGTCGGCAAGACCACCCGCCACGGCACGTTCTTCCAGATGTGCGGCAACTTCTCCTTCGGCGACTACTTCAAGGAAGGCGCCATCAAGTACGCCTGGGAGCTGCTCACCAGCTCCGTGGCGGACGGCGGCTACGGCCTGGAGCCGGAGAAGCTCTGGATCACCGTCTACCTCGACGACGACGAGGCCGAGACGATCTGGCGCGACGTGATCGGCGTACCCGCCGAGCGCATCCAGCGCCTGGGCAAGAAGGACAACTTCTGGTCCATGGGCGTCCCCGGCCCGTGCGGCCCGTGCTCGGAGATCAACTACGACCGCGGCCCCGAGTTCGGCGTCGAGGGCGGCCCCGCCGTCAACGACGAGCGCTACGTGGAGATCTGGAACCTGGTCTTCATGCAGTACGAGCGCGGCGCCGGCGAGGGCAAGGAAGACTTCCCGATCCTCGGCGACCTGCCGTCGAAGAACATCGACACAGGTCTCGGCCTCGAACGCCTCGCGATGATCCTGCAGGGCGTGCAGAACATGTACGAGACCGACACCCTGCGCGTGGTCATGGACAAGGCCACCGAGCTGACCGGCGTGCGGTACGGCGCCGCGCACGACACCGACGTGTCCATGCGCGTGGTCGCCGACCACATCCGCACCTCCGTCATGCTCATCGGCGACGGCGTCACCCCCGGCAACGAGGGCCGCGGCTACGTGCTGCGCCGCATCATGCGCCGCGCCATCCGCAACATGCGCCTCATGGGCGCCACCGGCCCGGTCGTGCAGGACCTCGTCGACGTCGTGATCAACACGATGGGGCAGCAGTACCCCGAGCTGCTCACCGACCGCATGCGCATCGAGACCGTCGCGCTCGCCGAGGAGACCCGCTTCCTCAAGACGCTGAACGCCGGCTCCAACGTCCTCGACAGCGCCGTGACCGAGACCAAGGCCGCCGGCGGCACGGTCCTGCCCGGCGACAAGGCGTTCCTGCTCCACGACACCTGGGGCTTCCCGATCGACCTCACCCTGGAGATCGCCGCCGAGCAGGGCCTCTCCGTGGACGAGACCGGCTTCCGCCGCCTGATGAAGGAGCAGCGGGACAAGGCCAAGGCCGACGCCAAGGCCAAGAAGACCGGCCACGCCGACGTCTCCGCCTACCGGCTGATCGCCGACAACGCCGGCGCCACCGAGTTCACCGGCTACGCCACCACCCAGGGCGAGTCCACCGTCGTCGGCCTGATCGTCAACGGCATGCCCGCGCCCGCCGCCACCGAGGGCGACGACGTCGAGGTCATCCTCGACCGCACCCCCTTCTACGCCGAGGGCGGCGGCCAGCTCGCCGACCAGGGCCGCATCAAGCTCGACTCCGGCGCCATCATCGACGTCCGCGACGTCCAGCAGCCGGTCCCCGGTGTCTCCGTACACAAGGGCTCCGTCCAGGTCGGCGAGGTGACGGTGGGCGCCTCCGCGTACGCCGCCATCGACGTCAACCGCCGCCGGGCCATCGCCCGCGCCCACTCGGCCACGCACCTGACCCACCAGGCGCTGCGCGACGCCCTCGGCCCCACGGCCGCCCAGGCCGGTTCCGAGAACTCGCCCGGCCGCTTCCGCTTCGACTTCGGTTCGCCGAACGCCGTCCCCGGCTCGGTCCTGACCGACGTCGAGCAGAAGATCAACGACGTGCTCTCCCGCGAGCTGGACGTCACCGCCGAGATCATGAGCATCGACGAGGCGAAGAAGCAGGGCGCCATCGCCGAGTTCGGCGAGAAGTACGGCGAGCGCGTGCGCGTCGTGACGATCGGCGACTTCTCCAAGGAGCTGTGCGGCGGTACGCACGTCGGCAACACCAGCCAGCTCGGCCTGGTGAAGCTGCTCGGCGAGTCCTCCATCGGCTCCGGCGTGCGCCGTGTCGAGGCCCTCGTCGGCGCGGACGCGTACAACTTCCTCGCCAGGGAGCACACGGTCGTCGCCCAGCTCCAGGAGCTGGTCAAGGGCCGTCCGGAGGAGCTGCCGGAGAAGATCGCCTCCATGCTCGGCAAGCTGAAGGACGCCGAGAAGGAGATCGAGAAGTTCCGCGCGGAGAAGGTCCTCCAGGCCGCCGCCGGTCTCGCCCAGAACGCCCAGGACATCCACGGCGTCGCCCTCGTCGTCGGCCAGGTGCCGGACGGCACCGGCGCCGACGACCTGCGCAAGCTGGTCCTCGACGTCCGCGGCCGCATCCCGGGCGACCGCCCGGCCGTCGTGGCCCTGTTCACCGTGGCCAACGACCGCCCGCTGACCGTCATCGCCACCAACGAGGTCGCCCGCGAGCGCGGCCTCAAGGCCGGCGACCTGGTCCGTACGGCCGCCAAGACCCTCGGTGGCGGCGGTGGCGGCAAGCCGGACGTCGCCCAGGGCGGCGGCCAGAACCCGGGTGCCATCCCCGAGGCCATCGCCGCGGTCGAGCGCCTCGTCGTAGAGACGGTCTGATCGAGATGACACTGCGCCGCGGCCGCCGGCTCGCCATCGACGTGGGGGACGCCCGCATCGGAGTCGCCTCGTGCGATCCCGACGGGGTGTTGGCCACACCGGTCGAGACCGTTCCGGGACGGGACATCCCCTTCGCCCACCGGCGGCTGCGGCAGCTCGTCGAGGAGTACGAGCCCCTCGAAGTCGTGGTCGGCCTCCCCCGCTCGCTCAGCGGGCGGGAGGGGCCGGCCGCGGCCAAGGTGCGCGCCTTCGCGGGCGAACTCGCGAAGGGCATCAAGCCCGTGACGGTCCGTCTGGTGGACGAGCGGATGACCACGGTCACCGCCGCCCAGGGGCTGCGTGCCTCCGGCAGGAACGCGAAGAAGGGCCGGTCGGTCATCGACCAGGCAGCCGCTGTGGTGATCCTTCAGAACGCTCTTGAGACCGAACGGGTATCAGGTAATCCGCCCGGTGAGTGCGTCGAAGTGGTTGTCTGATCGCGATACGGTAACGTTCCGCGCGATGAGACGGCATTCGAACAGCCGTCGCCCACGGAACGCCGGACTCCGTGGCCTTCGTCTCGCGGCTCTAGGGGACCGATGACTGAGTATGGCCGGGGCCGAGGCTCCGAACCGTGGCACCCCGAGGATCCCCTGTACGGGGACCAGGGGTGGACCGGGCACCAGACCCAGCAGGGTCAGGCGCCCTACGGCGGCGATCCGCAGCAGCAGTACCCACAGGAACCGCAGTACCACCAGCCGTACCCGCAGCAGCCACAGCAGCCGCACTACCCCCAGCAGCAGCCACAGCACCCGCAGTACGCCCAGCAGCAGCACCAGGGCTACGCCCCGCAGCAGCCGGTGTACGACAGCCAGGGCTGGGACACCGGCCAGGGCCAGTACGTGGGAGCGGTGCAGACCGACCCCTACGCGGGCGCGGACCCGTACGCCTCGCAGCCCGTCCCCGTGTACCCGACGGGTGAGGCCCCGGACCTGTACACCACCGAGGAGGCCTACCCGCCTCCGCAGCCCCCGGGCCAGCGGCACCTGGCGCAACCGGCCGAGGACGTGGACGAGGAGCCCGAGGAGTCGTTCCTGGCCGGCGGAGGCCGCGGCGACGACGGCGACGAGCCCGGCGGCGGGCGCCGCTCCGGCCGCTCGAAGGGCGGCAAGCCGAAGAAGCGCAGCGGCATGGCCTGCCTGATCGCCGCCGTGGTGATCGTCGGCGTGGTCGGCGGTGGCGGCTACTACGGCTACAACTACCTCAAGGCCAGGTTCGGCGCGCCCGAGGACTACGTCGGTGAAGGTACCGACGAGGTGGTGGAGGTCGAGATCCCCAAGGGCTCGGGCCTCCTCCAGATGGGCGTCATCCTCAAGAAGGCCGGCGTCGTGGCCAGCGCGCAGGCGTTCGCCGACGCGGCCGCCAAGGCCCAGAAGGCTCCCGGCGGCAAGGCCATCCAGTCGGGCGTCTACCCGCTCAAGAAGCGGATGTCGGCCGCGGCCGCCGTCGCCGTGATGAGCGACCCCTCGAAGCTGCACATGGTGATGGTCACCGAGGGCATGCGCAACGTCGACGTCTACAAGGCGATCGACAAGAGCCTGGGCCAGCAGGAGGGCACCACCCACGAGGTCGCCAAGCGCGAGATCAAGAACCTCGGCCTGCCCGCCTGGGCGAACAGCAACCCGAAGATCATGGACCCGCTCGAAGGGTTCCTCTTCCCGGCGCGCTACGACCTCAGCAAGGACAGCACGCCCGCCTCCGTGCTCACGCAGATGGTCAAGAAGGCGAACGACAACTACGCGGCGGTCGGCATCGAGGGCAAGGCCAAGGAGCTCGGCCTCGACAACCCGCTGCAGGTGGTCACGGTCGCGAGCCTCATCAACGCCGAGGGCATGAACCACGACGACTTCAAGAAGATGTCCGAGGTCATCTACAACCGTCTGAAGAAGACGAACGACGTCACCAACCAGAAGCTCGAGTTCGACTCGACGATCAACTACCTCAAGGGCACGAGCAACATCAACGTCTCCCGCACGGAGACGAGGACGCTCGACCACGCGTACAACACGTACTTCTACAAGGGCCTGCCTCCGGGCCCGATCGGCAACCCCGGCGACGACGCCCTGAACGCCACGCTCAACCCCGACAAGGGCGGCTGGATGTTCTTCGTGTCCGTCGACGGAAACAAGACCACCTTCACCAAGACCTTCGACGAGCACGAGAAACTGGTCGCGGAGTTCAACGAACGGCAGAAGCAGAAAAACGGCGGGTAGGTAGGCATGTCACGCACAAGGGCCGCGGTGCTGGGTTCGCCCATCGAGCACTCTCTTTCACCGGTGCTGCACCGCGCCGCCTACCGGGAGCTCGGCCTCGACGACTGGTCGTACGACCGCTTCGAGATCGACGAGGCCGCGCTCCCGGGGTTCGTCGCCGGCCTCGGCCCCGAGTGGGCCGGGCTGTCGCTGACCATGCCGCTGAAGCGGGCGATCATCCCGCTGCTCGACGGGATCAGCGACACGGCGGCCTCCGTCGAGGCGGTCAACACCGTCGTCCTCACCGAGGACGGCCGCCGCCTCGGCGACAACACCGACATCCCCGGCATCGTCGCCGCGCTCCGCGAACGCGGCATCGAGAAGGTGCCGTCCGCCGCCATCCTCGGCGCCGGCGCCACCGCCTCCTCGGCGCTGGCCGCGCTCTCGCGGGTCTGCTCCGGCGAGGTCACCGCGTACGTCCGCTCGCGCGCCCGCGCCGACGAGATGCGGCAGTGGGGCGAGCGGCTCGGGGTCCCCGTCCGGACGGCGGACTGGTCCGAGGCGGCCGGGGCACTGGCCGCGCCGCTGGTGATCGCGACCACGCCGGCCGGTACGACGGACGCCCTGGCGGCCGCCGTACCCGAAGCCCCGGGCACCCTCTTCGACGTCCTCTACGACCCCTGGCCGACCGACCTCGCGGCCGCCTGGGACCGCCGGGGCGGCAAGGTCGTCGGCGGCCTGGACCTCCTGGTCCACCAGGCCGTCCTCCAGGTCGAGCAGATGACCGGCCGCACCCCGGGCCCGCTCGCCGCCATGCGGGCCGCCGGAGAGCGGGCGCTGGCCGCCCGTTAGGCTGCCCGCCTGCACAGTTGATCACGGGGGCGGCATGGAACAGTCGGGCACCGACCAGATACTCGCGTCGAAGTGGGACGTTCCCTTCGCGCTCTTCACCCTGCTCAGAGTGGCGTTCGGCGGCCTGCCGCTCTGGGCCAAGCTGATCATCTTCGGAATCATCGGTTCCGTCGGCGTGTGGATGGCGATCGCCTGGCTCCGCGAGCGCCGCGCCGGGGTCAGCTGACGGACAAGGCGTCCGATAGCTGGACCGGGGCCCGTCATACCCGTCCGGACATGGGAGGATCAGGTACGGCGGGTCAGGGCCGCGCACCCGATCGCGCCGTCGCTTTACCAGGCGCGAGCATAGGAGCATCGTTGAGCAGGTTGCGTTGGCTGACCGCCGGGGAGTCCCACGGACCGGCACTGGTTGCGACGCTGGAGGGCCTCCCCGCCGGCGTCCCGGTCACCACCGAGCTGGTGGCCGACCACCTGGCCCGGCGCCGGCTCGGCTACGGCCGCGGGGCCCGGATGAAGTTCGAGCAGGACGAGATCACCTTCCTCGGCGGCGTCCGGCACGGGCTGTCGCAGGGATCGCCGATCGCCGTCATGATCGGCAACACAGAGTGGCCGAAGTGGGAGACCGTCATGTCGGCCGACCCGGTCGACCCCTCGCTGCTGAAGGACACCGGCCGCAACGCGCCGCTGACCCGCCCCCGCCCCGGCCACGCCGACCTCGCGGGCATGCAGAAGTACGGCTTCGACGAGGCCCGGCCGATCCTGGAGCGCGCCAGCGCCCGCGAGACGGCCGCCCGCGTGGCCCTCGGCGCCGTCGCCCGGTCCTTCATCAAGGAGGTCGCCGGGATCGAGATCGTCTCGCACGTCGTGGAACTGGCCGCGGCCAAGGCCCCGTACGGCGTCTACCCGACCCCCGCCGACGTCGAGAAGCTCGACGCCGACCCGGTGCGCTGCCTCGACGCCGACGCGAGCAAGGCGATGGTCGCCGAGATCGACCAGGCCCACAAGGACGGCGACACCCTCGGCGGCGTCGTCGAGGTCCTCGCCTACGGGGTTCCCGTCGGCCTCGGCTCGCACGTCCACTGGGACCGCCGCCTCGACGCCCGCCTCGCCGCCGCGCTCATGGGCATCCAGGCCATCAAGGGAGTCGAGGTCGGCGACGGCTTCGAGCTCGCCCGGGTGCCCGGCTCCAAGGCCCACGACGAGATCGTCTCCACCCCCGAGGGCCTCAAGCGGACCTCCGGCCGCTCCGGCGGTACCGAGGGCGGCCTGACCACCGGCGAACTGCTGCGCGTACGGGCCGCGATGAAGCCCATCGCGACCGTGCCGCGCGCGCTGGCGACCGTGGACGTGGCGACCGGCGAGGCGACGGTGGCGCACCACCAGCGCTCCGACGTGTGTGCCGTGCCGGCCGCCGGCATCGTCGCCGAGGCCATGGTGGCCCTGGTCCTGGCCGACGCCGTCGTCGAGAAGTTCGGCGGCGACTCCGTCCCCGAGACCCGCCGCAACGTGCGGGCCTACCTCGACAACCTGCAGATCCGGTGACGGGCGGACCGAGCGGACCGGTCGTCGTACTCGTCGGCCCCATGGGGTCCGGCAAGTCCACGGTGGGGGCGCTGCTCGCCGAGCGGCTCGGCGTCCCCTACCGGGACACCGACGCGGACATCGTCGCGGCCCAGGGCCGGGAGATCTCCGACATCTTCGTCGACGAGGGCGAGCCGTACTTCCGTGAGCTGGAGCGGCGGGCGGTCGCCACCGCCGTCGCCGAGCACACCGGAGTGCTCGCCCTCGGCGGCGGCGCCGTCCTCGACGAGGGCACCCGCACCCTGCTCGCCGGCCTCCCCGTCGCCTATCTGTCGATGGACGTCGAAGAGGCCGTACGGCGCGTGGGCCTCGGCGCCGCGCGCCCGCTGCTCGCAGTCAACCCGCGCCGCCAGTGGCGCGAACTGATGGACGCCCGGCGCCCCCTGTACACCGAAGTCGCGCGTGTCGTGGTGGCCACCGACGACCGCACCCCCGAAGAGGTCGCCCAGGCGGTCCTCGACGCTCTGGAGTTGAAGGACGTATGACAGACCAGGTGACGCGGATCCACGTCGGCGCGAGCGCCGGCCATGACGCGTACGACGTGCTCGTCGGCCGGCAGCTGCTCGGCGAGCTCGGCTCCCTGATCGGTACGAAGGCCCAGCGGGTCGCCGTCATCCACCCCGAGGCCCTCGCCTCGACCGGGGAGGCCCTGCGCGACGACCTCGCCGAGCAGGGCTACGAGGCGGTCGCCATCCAGGTGCCGAACGCCGAGGAGGCCAAGACCGCCGAGGTGGCCGCGTACTGCTGGAAGGCGCTCGGCCAGTCCGGCTTCACCCGCACCGACGTCATCGTCGGCGTCGGCGGGGGAGCCACCACCGACCTCGCGGGCTTCGTCGCCGCGACCTGGCTGCGCGGCGTGCGCTGGATCGCCGTACCGACCACCGTCCTCGCGATGGTGGACGCGGCCGTCGGCGGCAAGACCGGCATCAACACCGCCGAGGGCAAGAACCTGGTGGGCTCCTTCCACCCGCCGGCCGGTGTGCTCTGCGACCTGGCCGCCCTGGAATCGCTGCCGGTCAACGACTACGTCAGCGGCCTCGCCGAGATCATCAAGGCCGGATTCATCTCCGACCCGAAGATCCTGGACCTGATCGAGGAGGACCCGGCCGCCGCGCGCACGCCCGAGGGCCCGCACACGGCCGAGCTGATCTGCCGCTCCATCCAGGTCAAGGCCGACGTGGTCTCGAGCGACCTCAAGGAGTCGGGGCTGCGGGAGATCCTCAACTACGGCCACACCCTCGCGCACGCCATCGAGAAGAACGAGCGCTACAAGTGGCGGCACGGCGCGGCCGTGTCCGTCGGCATGGTCTTCGCCGCCGAGCTCGGCCGCCTCTCGGGCCGCCTCGACGACGCCACCGCCGACCGCCACAAGGAGATCCTCGCGGCCGTCGGCCTGCCGCTGACCTACCGCGGCGACCAGTGGCCCAAGCTGCTCCAGACCATGCAGGTCGACAAGAAGTCCCGCGGCAACCTGCTGCGCTTCATCGTCCTGGACGGGCTGGGCAAGCCGACCGTCCTGGAGGGCCCCGACCCGGCGCACCTGATCGCCGCGTACGGCGAGGTGTCCGCGTGAGCCGCAAGGTACTCGTCCTGAACGGCCCCAACCTGGGTCGGCTCGGGTCCCGCGAGCCCGACGTGTACGGGGCCACCTCGTACGCCGGGCTGGTGGAGAGCTGCCGCGCGCTGGGCGAGGAGCTCGGCTTCGACGTCGAGGTCCGCGAGACCAACGACGAGGGGCAGCTGGTGCGGTGGCTGCACGAGGCGGCCGACGGGAAGATCCCGGTGGTCATCAACCCCGGGGCCTTCACGCACTACTCGTACGCCATGCGGGACGCGGCCGCGCAGCGCACCGCGCCCCTCATCGAGGTGCACATCTCGAACCCGTACGCCCGCGAGGAGTTCCGGCACACTTCGGTCATCGCCTCCGTGGCGACCGGGACGGTGGCGGGCTTCGGGATCGGCTCTTACCGGCTGGCACTGCGCGCACTGGCGGACGAGATCTCCCTCTGACGCCCCGACCGACCCCCTGCCCGGCGGTGCTGGTGGACCGCCGGGCTCCCGGGGTCATATAACGTTCTCGCATCAGTCGCCGGAACGAGACGGAGTGGCAGCGGATGCAGCAAGGAGTGGGGGGCGGGAGCGCCGGCTGGGGGCAGCCGGGACCGCATCCGGCGGCGCCTCCGCAGCCGCCGATACCTCCGGCGCAGGGCTGGCCGGGGATGCCGCCGCCCATGCCGGCCCCGCCGCACACGCACCCGGTGGTGCCCGTGCCCGAGGCCACCGGGCACATCCCGCTGCCGCCCGCGGTGCCCGGCACCGGGGCGGCCACCCTCGCCGTGCTGCTGATCGGCCCGGCCGGCGCGGGGAAGACCACCGTGGCCCGGCACTGGGCGAGCACCCGGCCCGTGGCGACCGCCCACATCAGCCTCGACGACGTCCGCGAGTGGGTGTGCTCGGGCTTCGCCGACCCGCAGGCGGGGTGGAACGAACACTCCGAGGCCCAGTACCGCCTCGCCCGCCGCACCTGCGGCTTCGCCGCCCGCAACTACCTGGCCAACGGGATCTCCTGCATCCTCGACGACGCCGTCTTCCCGGACCGGCCGGTCGTCGGCCTGGGCGGCTGGAAACGGCACGTGGGGCCCACCCTGCTGCCGGTGGTGCTGCTGCCCGGCCTGGAGATCGTCCTGGAACGCAACGCGGCCCGCTCCGGCAACCGCCGGCTCTCCGACGAGGAGGTCGCGCGGATCCACGGGCGGATGGCGGGCTGGTACGGCTCCGGCCTGCCGATCATCGACAACTCGCACCTGGACGTCGAGGCGACGGCACGCGCCTTGGACGAGACCCTCGCGCGTGCGCTGGCTTAACGGTTCTGCTGTGCAGGCGCGCCGCCGCTGCCGGGAGCCGGCCCCCGGAGGCGGCCCCGTCCGGACGCGCTCGCCAGGCCAGAGGCGCGGAGCGCTCGTACGCTCGAAGACATGTCAGACGTGTACGCCGCCCGCCGGGGCACGCTTCGCGACCGCTGCGCCGCCGCAGGGAACGCTGCCGCACTGATCACGCGTCCGGCGAACGTCCGCTACCTCTCCGGGGCCTCCCCGCTCGGTGCCGTCCTGCTCGTCGGGCCCACCGAGGACGTGATGTTCTGCGGCAGGACACCGACCGGCGAGGCCGACGAGGGGCGCCTCGACGACCGGCTCAGGGTCTCCGTGCTGGCGAGCCCCGGCGGGGACCCGGCCGTCGCGGCCGGGGACATGGCCGCCGCGCTGCGGGCCGACTCCCTGGCGGTGGAGGAACACCACCTCACCGTGGCACGGCACCGGGCCCTGCGCTCCGTGGCGCCCAAGCTCCGCCTCGCGGACCTCGGCACCGCCGTGGAGCAGCAGCGCCTCGTCAAGGACGAGGAGGAGATCGCCTGCCTCCGCATCGCCGCCGAGATCGCCGACCAGGCCCTCGGCGAGCTGCTGGAGTCCATCCTCGTCGGACGCACCGAACGCCACCTCGCCCTGGAGCTGGAGCGGCGACTCGTCGACCACGGCGCCGACGGGCCCGCCTTCCCGACCTCCGTGGGCACCGGCCCGCACTCCGGCCGCTCCCGGCACCGCCCCTCCGACCGGCGGGTCGAGGAGGGCGACTTCCTCTCCGTCTGCCTCGGCGCCTGCTACCGGGGCTACCGGTGCGAGATCGGCCGGACCTTCGTCATCGGCACCACCCCCGCGGACTGGCAGATCGAGCTGTACGACCTCGTCTTCGCCGCGCAGCGGGCCGGGCGCGAGGCACTGCTCCCCGGGGCCGCCTACCGGGACGTGGACCACGCGGCACGTTCCGTACTGGACTCCGCGGGCCACGGGGAGGCCCTCGCTCCGTGGACCGGACACGGCGTGGGACTCGAAATCGACGAGGACCCGCAGCTTGCACCTACGGCAATGGGTAAACTGGACGCTTGCGTGCCGGTCACCGTCGAACCGGGGGTTCACCTCCCGGGCCGGGGAGGTGTCCGGATCGATGACACGCTCGTCGTGCGCCCCGAGGCGGACGGCGGTCCCGAGCTACTCACCATTACGACCAAGGAGCTGCTCGCGCTCTAGTCCGCTCCGCCGGACTGTGCGCGCACCCGTGGTCTTCCAGTGCAGGAGATTCCGCAACCGTGGCTTCCACGAACGACCTCAAGAACGGCATGGTGCTCAAGCTCGACGGTGACCAGCTCTGGTCCGTCGTCGAGTTCCAGCACGTCAAGCCCGGCAAGGGCCCGGCCTTCGTGCGCACCAAGCTCAAGCACGTGCTCTCCGGCAAGGTCGTCGACAAGACCTTCAACGCCGGCACGAAGGTCGAGACCGCCACGATCGACCGGCGTGACATGCAGTTCTCGTACATGGACGGCGAGTACTTCGTCTTCATGGACATGAGCACCTACGACCAGCTGATGGTCGACAAGAAGGCCGTCGGCGACGCCGCCAACTTCCTGATCGAGGGCTTCACCGCCTCCGTCGCCCAGCACGAGGGCGAGGTGCTCTACGTCGAGCTGCCGGCCGCCGTCGAGCTGACGATCGAGCAGACCGACCCGGGCGTCCAGGGCGACCGCTCCACCGGTGGCACCAAGCCGGCGACGCTGGAGACCGGCCACGAGATCCAGGTCCCGCTCTTCGTCACCACCGGCGAGAAGGTCAAGGTCGACACCCGCACCAGCGCCTACCTCGGCCGGGTGAGCAGCTAACCGTGGCTGCCCGCAGCAACGCGCGCAAGCGCGCTTTCCAGATCCTGTTCGAGGCCGACCAGCGCGGGGTGCCCGTGCGCGAGGTCCTCGCGGACTGGATCCGCCACGCCCGGTCGGACGACCGGCAGCCGCCGGTCAACGCCTTCACGATGGATCTCGTCGAGGGTTACGCCGACAAGGTGAACCGGATCGACGACCTGATCGTCACCTACGCCGTGGACTGGGAGCTCGACCGCATGCCGGTCGCGGACCGGAACATCCTGCGGCTCGGTGCCTACGAGCTGATCTGGGTGGACGACACGCCGGACGCCGTGGCCATCGACGAGGCCGTGCAGCTGGCCAAGGAGTTCTCGACGGACGAGTCGCCCTCGTTCGTGAACGGGCTGCTGGCCCGCTTCAAGGAGCTGAAGCCGAGCCTGCGCCGAGGCGAGTAGCCTCCGGCGGTTCGGCGAGACGGAGGGCCCGCAGCGTACGCGCTGCGGGCCCTCCGTTTGCGTTCGGCGCACCCTCCGCGCGGAGTCCGCACGCGAAAACGGCGGGTGCCGGGAACCCTCTCGGGCTCCCGGCACCCGCCGGTAACGTTTCTGCTGGTCCAGGGACCGGGGACTAGACGTCCTCGTGGGCCACGGCACGACGCGCATCCGCGTCGAGCACGCCCCAGCTGATGAGCTGCTCGGTCAGGACCGAGGGGGACTGGTCGTAGATGACGGCCAGGGTGCGCAGGTCGTCCTGGCGGATCGACAGCACCTTGCCGTTGTAGTCGCCACGCTGGCTCTGGATCGTCGCCGCGTAGCGCTGGAGCGGGCCGGCCTTCTCGGCGGGCACGCCCGCCAGGCGCTCCAGGTCGAGGCGCAGCTTCGGCGGCGGCTCGGCCGCCCCGCCGGGCGTCGTGCCCGGCAGCAGTTCCTGCACCGGAACCCCGTAGAAGTCCGCCAGCTCGGCAAGGCGCTGGACGGTCACGGCGCGGTCCCCGCGCTCGTAGGAACCGACCACCACGGCCTTCCACCGGCCCTGCGACTTCTCCTCGACACCGTGGAGGGAGAGGCCCTGCTGGGTGCGGATGGCGCGGAGCTTGGCCCCGAGCTGTTTGGCGTATTCGCTGGACATAACGCTCCCGGACGCTGTGACGCTGTGACTACATGGCTTACAACGTGGCTGACATGCGGCTCCGCCGCGCGGCTGGTAACTCACTGTGAGGTTACGCAGCGTTACTTGGATGCGTCAAGCCGAATGGTCACCATCGCCCCCTCGGGAACGGCTCCAGGAGCCCCGTGGAAGCCCCCGCGCCCCGGCCCGGTGCGGGGTCACCGGCCTCGCCCTGGTACCGTGGGAGACGTACATCAGACGTCCTTTAAGGTCCGTCCCGTGAGGCGGAGAAGGAGGTCCTTTTCATGGACACCCAGCAGAACACCGATGCCGCGCGCTCCGTTCTCGAAGCGCAGGACATCGCCCGGGTCCTGACCCGCATCGCCCACGAGATCGTCGAACGTGCCAAGGGCGCCGACGACGTGGTGCTCCTCGGCATCCCCACCCGCGGTGTGTACCTCGCCCGCCGGCTGGCCGCCAAGCTCGAAGAGATCACCGACACGAAGATCCCGGTCGGCTCCCTCGACATCACGATGTACCGCGACGACCTGCGGCTCAAGCCCGCCCGCGCGATCGGCCGCACCGAGATCCCCGGCGGCGACCTGAGCGGCCGCCTCGTCGTCCTCGTCGACGACGTCCTCTTCTCCGGCCGCACCATCCGCGCCGCCCTCGACGCCCTCGGTGACCTCGGCCGCCCCCGCGCCGTGCAGCTCGCCGTCCTCGTCGACCGGGGCCACCGCGAACTGCCGATCCGCGCCGACTACGTCGGCAAGAACCTCCCCACGTCGCTGCGGGAGACCGTCAAGGTCCAGCTCCAGGAGGAGGACGGCCGTGACGCCGTGCTGCTCGGCCAGCGGACCGCCCAGGCAGCCGGGCAGTAGCCCGTACGCATCACCGGGCCCCCGCGGGGTCCGCGCCGAAGCCTGCCCCGCCCCACCCTGCTGCCCCTGTCCGGCCGCCCCGCCCGAAGAACGGCCGGCCGGCCTGCCCTCCTGACCTACGGAGCCATCCAGATGAAGCGCCACCTCATCTCGGCCGCCGATCTCACGCGCGACGACGCCGTCCTGATCCTCGACACCGCCGAGGAGATGGCCCGCGTAGCGGACCGGCCGATCAAGAAGCTGCCCACCCTGCGCGGCCTCACCGTCGTCAACCTCTTCTTCGAGGACTCGACCCGCACCCGGATCTCCTTCGAGGCGGCCGCCAAGCGGCTCTCCGCCGATGTCATCAACTTCTCCGCCAAGGGCTCCTCGGTTTCCAAGGGCGAATCCCTGAAGGACACGGCGCTGACCCTGGAGGCCATGGGCGCCGACGCTGTCGTCATCCGCCACCACGCCTCCGGCGCCCCCTACCGGCTCGCGACCTCCGGCTGGATCGACTCCGCCGTGGTCAACGCCGGCGACGGCACCCACGAGCACCCCACCCAGGCCCTGCTGGACGCCTTCACCATGCGCCGCCGCCTCGTAGGCCGGGACGCCGGCCTCGGCAAGGACCTCGCCGGTCGCCGCATCACCATCGTCGGCGACGTGCTGCACAGCCGCGTCGCCCGCTCCAACGTCCACCTGCTGCACACCCTCGGCGCCGAGGTCACCCTCGTGGCCCCGCCGACCCTGGTCCCGATCGGCGTCGAGACCTGGCCCTGCGAGGTCTCGTACAACCTCGACGAGGTGCTGCCGAAGTCCGACGCTGTGATGATGCTGCGTGTGCAGCGCGAACGCATGAACGCCGCCTTCTTCCCGACCGAGCGCGAGTACTCCCGCCGGTACGGGCTCGACGGCGACCGCATGGCGAAGATGCCCGAGCACGCCATCGTGATGCACCCCGGCCCGATGAACCGCGGCATGGAGATCACCGCCGAGGTCGCCGACTCCGACCGCTGCACGGCCGTCGAGCAGGTCGCCAACGGCGTCTCGACCCGGATGGCCGTCCTGTACCTGCTGCTCGGAGGCTCCGAGCCCGCCGTCACCACCACCAGCACGCCCCGCATCGAGGAGAGCAAGTAAAGATGAGCAAGATCCTGATCCGTGGCGCGAAGGTACTCGGTGGCGAGGCGCAGGACGTCCTGATCGACGGCGAGACCATCGCCGAGGTCGGCCAGAACCTCTCCGCCGAGGGCGCGACCGTCATCGAGGCCGAGGGCCAGGTCCTCCTCCCGGGCCTCGTCGACCTCCACACCCACCTGCGCGAGCCCGGCCGCGAGGACTCCGAGACCGTCCTGACCGGCACCCGCGCCGCCGCTTCCGGCGGCTACACCGCCGTCTTCGCCATGGCGAACACCTTCCCGGTCGCCGACACCGCCGGCGTCGTCGAGCAGGTCTGGCGCCTGGGCAAGGAGTCCGGCTACTGCGACGTACAGCCCATCGGCGCCGTCACCGTCGGCCTGGAGGGCAAGCAGCTCTCCGAGCTCGGCGCCATGCACGACTCCGCCGCCCGCGTCACCGTCTTCTCCGACGACGGCAAGTGCGTGGACGACGCCGTCATCATGCGACGCGCCCTGGAGTACGTGAAGGCCTTCGGCGGCGTCGTCGCCCAGCACGCCCAGGAGCCCCGCCTCACCGAGGGCGCCCAGATGAACGAGGGCGTCGTCTCCGCCGAGCTGGGTCTGGGCGGCTGGCCGGCCGTCGCCGAGGAGTCGATCATCGCGCGCGACGTCCTCCTCGCCGAGCACGTCGGCTCCCGCGTCCACATCTGCCACCTCTCCACCGCCGGCTCCGTCGAGATCGTCCGCTGGGCCAAGTCCCGCGGCATCGACGTCACCGCCGAGGTGACCCCGCACCACCTGCTCCTCACCGACGAGCTCGTGCGCTCGTACAACGCGGTCTACAAGGTCAACCCGCCGCTGCGCACCGAGAAGGACGTGCTGGCCCTGCGCGAGGCGCTCGCCGACGGCACGATCGACATCGTCGCCACCGACCACGCCCCGCACCCGCACGAGGACAAGGACTGCGAGTGGGCCGCGGCCGCCATGGGCATGGTCGGCCTGGAGACCGCCCTCTCCGTCGTCCAGCAGACGATGGTCGAGACCGGCCTGCTCGACTGGGCGGGCGTCGCCGAGCGGATGTCCTTCGCCCCGGCGCGCATCGGCGGCCTGGAGAACCACGGCCGCCCCGTCTCGGCAGGTGAACCCGCGAACCTGACCTTGGTCGATACCTCGTACCGTGGTGTCGTGGACCCCGCACACTTCGCCTCCCGCAGCCGCAACACGCCTTACGAGGGCCGTGAGCTGCCGGGGCGCGTCACTCACACCTTCCTGCGGGGCCGGGCAACGGTCGTGGACGGGACGCTGGCGTGACACCTGCAGTAATCCAACTGGCCGCCGAGGCCGCCGAGCGACAGTCGGCGGAGGTGACCAGCTTCGGTGCCCGCATGGCGTGGGTGATCGGCCTGGCCGTCTTCGTCGCCTTCGTGTACTGGCTGATGCGGCAGGGCTGGAAATGGCGCGGCGCTCTGCAGAACGACCTGCCGGAGCTGCCCGCCGCCCCCGACGGTCTCCCCGAACACCGGCTGGCGCTGACCGGCCGGTACCACGGGTCCACCACCGCCGGGCAGTGGCTCGACCGGATCGTCGCCCACGGTCTGGGCGTCCGCAGCCGGGTCGAGCTCACGCTCACCGACGCGGGCCTCGACGTGGTCCGACCGGGTGCCACCGACTTCTTCGTACCGGCCGCGCAGCTGCGCGGCGCCCGCCTCGACAAGGGAATCGCGGGCAAGGTACTCACCGAGGGCGGTCTGCTCGTCGTCACATGGGCGCACGGCGACAAGCTGATCGACTCCGGATTCCGCTCCGACCGCGCGGCCGAACACGCCGCCTGGGTCGAAGCCGTCAATCTCATGAACCAATCCATCACGACGGAAGGCGCCGAACGATGACGACCTCCACCAGGGGAGCAGACAAAACTCCCGCCGTACTCGTCCTGGAGGACGGTCGGATCTTCCGAGGCCGCGCCTACGGCGCCCACGGGGAGACCTTCGGCGAGGCAGTGTTCTCCACCGGCATGACCGGCTACCAGGAGACCCTGACCGACCCGTCGTACCACCGCCAGGTCGTCGTGATGACCGCCCCGCACGTGGGCAACACCGGCGTCAACGACGAGGACCCCGAGTCCTCCCGCATCTGGGTGTCCGGTTACGTCGTCCGCGACCCCGCCCGCGTCCCCTCCAACTGGCGCTCCCGGCGCTCGCTGGACGAGGAGCTCGTCCACCAGGGCGTCGTCGGCATCTCCGGCGTCGACACCCGCGCCCTGACCCGCCACCTGCGCGAGCGCGGCGCCATGCGCGTCGGCATCTTCTCCGGCAACGCCGTCGCCGACGACGGCATGCTGCTCGCCAAGGTGCGCCAGTCCGCCGAGATGAAGGGCGCGAACCTCTCCGCCGAGGTCGCCACCAAGGAGACGTACGTCGTCCCCGCCATCGGCGAGAAGCGCTTCACCGTCGCCGCCGTCGACCTCGGCATCAAGGGCATGACCCCGCACCGCATGGCCGAGCGCGGCATCGAGGTGCACGTGCTGCCCGCGACCGCCACCGTCGAGGACGTGTACGCGGTCGACCCGGACGGCGTGTTCTTCTCCAACGGCCCGGGCGACCCGGCCACCGCCGACCACGCGGTCTCCGTCATGCAGGGCGTCCTGGAGCGCAAGACCCCGCTCTTCGGCATCTGCTTCGGCAACCAGATCCTGGGCCGCTCGCTCGGCTTCGGCACCTACAAACTGAAGTACGGCCACCGCGGCATCAACCAGCCGGTGCAGGACCGCACCACCGGCAAGGTCGAGATCACCGCGCACAACCACGGCTTCGCCGTCGACGCGCCGCTCGACAAGGTCACCGAGACCCCCTACGGCCGCGCCGAGGTCTCCCACGTCTGCCTCAACGACAACGTGGTGGAGGGCCTCCAGCTGCTCGACCAGCCGGCCTTCAGCGTCCAGTACCACCCCGAGGCGGCTGCCGGCCCGCACGACGCCGCGTACCTCTTCGACCGCTTCACGTCTTTGATGGAAACCGCCCTGATGGAGGCCGAGCGTGCCTAAGCGCACCGATATCCAGTCCGTCCTGGTCATCGGCTCCGGCCCGATCGTCATCGGCCAGGCCGCCGAGTTCGACTACTCCGGCACCCAGGCCTGCCGCATCCTCAAGGCCGAGGGCCTGCGGGTCATCCTGGTGAACTCCAACCCCGCGACGATCATGACCGACCCGGAGATCGCCGACGCCACGTACGTCGAGCCGATCACCCCCGAGTTCGTCGAGAAGATCATCGCGAAGGAGCGCCCCGACGCGCTGCTCCCGACCCTCGGCGGCCAGACCGCGCTGAACACCGCCATCTCCATGCACGAGCAGGGTGTGCTGGAGAAGTACGGCGTCGAGCTCATCGGCGCCAACGTCGAGGCCATCAACAAGGGCGAGGACCGCGACCTCTTCAAGGGCGTCGTCGAGGCCGTCAAGGCCAAGATCGGCTACGGCGAGTCCGCCCGCTCGGTCATCTGCCACTCGATGGAGGACGTCCTCGCGGGCGTCGAGACCCTCGGCGGCTACCCCGTCGTCGTCCGGCCCTCCTTCACCATGGGCGGCGCCGGCTCCGGCTTCGCCCACGACGAGGAAGAGCTGCGCCGCATCGCCGGCCAGGGCCTCACGCTCTCCCCGACCACCGAGGTGCTCCTGGAGGAGTCCATCCTCGGCTGGAAGGAGTACGAGCTTGAGCTGATGCGCGACACCAAGGACAACGTGGTCGTCGTCTGCTCCATCGAGAACTTCGACCCGATGGGCGTCCACACCGGCGACTCGATCACCGTCGCCCCGGCGATGACGCTCACCGACCGCGAGTACCAGCGGCTGCGCGACATCGGCATCGCGATCATCCGTGAGGTCGGCGTCGACACCGGCGGCTGCAACATCCAGTTCGCGATCAACCCCGACGACGGCCGCGTCATCGTCATCGAGATGAACCCGCGCGTCTCCCGGTCCTCGGCGCTCGCGTCGAAGGCCACCGGCTTCCCGATCGCCAAGATCGCCGCGAAGCTGGCCATCGGCTACACGCTCGACGAGGTCCCCAACGACATCACCGAGAAGACGCCGGCCTCCTTCGAGCCGACCCTCGACTACGTCGTCGTCAAGGCCCCGCGCTTCGCCTTCGAGAAGTTCCCGGCCGCCGACGCCACCCTCACCACCACCATGAAGTCGGTGGGCGAGGCCATGGCCATCGGCCGCAACTTCACCGAGGCCCTGCAGAAGGCCCTGCGCTCCCTGGAGAAGAAGGGCTCCCAGTTCACCTTCGTCGGTGAGCCGGGCGACAAGGACGAGCTGCTGCGCACCGCGGTCCGCCCGACCGACGGCCGCATCAACACCGTCATGCAGGCCATCCGCGCCGGCGCCACCCAGGAAGAGGTCTTCGAGTCCACGAAGATCGACCCCTGGTTCGTCGACCAGCTCTTCCTCATCAAGGAGATCGCCGACGAGCTCGCCGCCGCCGAGAAGCTCGACCCCGAGCTGCTCGCCGACGCCAAGCGCCACGGCTTCTCCGACGCCCAGATCGCCGAGATCCGCGGCCTGCGCGAGGACGTCGTCCGCGAGGTCCGCCACGCGCTGGGCGTCCGCCCGGTCTACAAGACGGTCGACACCTGCGCCGCCGAGTTCGCCGCGAAGACCCCGTACTTCTACTCCTCGTACGACGAGGAGAGCGAGGTCGCCCCGCGCACCAAGCCCGCGGTGATCATCCTGGGCTCCGGCCCGAACCGCATCGGCCAGGGCATCGAGTTCGACTACTCCTGCGTCCACGCCTCCTTCGCCCTCAGCGACGCCGGCTACGAGACCGTGATGGTCAACTGCAACCCGGAGACCGTCTCCACCGACTACGACACCTCCGACCGCCTGTACTTCGAGCCGCTGACGCTCGAGGACGTGCTGGAGATCGTCCACGCCGAGTCCCTGGCGGGCCCGATCGCCGGTGTCGTCGTCCAGCTCGGTGGCCAGACCCCGCTCGGCCTCGCCCAGGCGCTGAAGGACAACGGCGTCCCCGTCGTCGGCACCTCCCCGGAGGCCATCCACGCCGCCGAGGACCGCGGCGCCTTCGGCCAGGTCCTCGCCGACGCCGGCCTGCCGGCCCCCAAGCACGGCACCGCCACCACCTTCACGGGTGCGAAGGCCATCGCCGACGAGATCGGCTACCCCGTCCTCGTCCGTCCGTCCTACGTGCTCGGCGGCCGCGGCATGGAGATCGTCTACGACGAGGCCCGCCTCGAGGCGTACATCGCCGAGTCCACCGAGATCTCCCCGACCCGCCCCGTGCTGGTCGACCGCTTCCTCGACGACGCCATCGAGATCGACGTCGACGCCCTCTACGACGGCAACGAGCTCTACCTCGGCGGCGTCATGGAGCACATCGAGGAAGCCGGCATCCACTCCGGTGACTCCGCCTGCGCCCTGCCCCCGATCACCCTCGGCGGCTACGACATCAAGCGCCTGCGCGCCTCCACCGAGGCCATCGCCAAGGGCGTCGGCGTCCGCGGTCTGATCAACATCCAGTTCGCGATGGCGGGTGACATCCTCTACGTCCTGGAGGCCAACCCCCGCGCCTCCCGGACCGTCCCCTTCACCTCGAAGGCGACCGCCGTCCCGCTCGCGAAGGCCGCCGCCCGCATCTCGCTCGGCACCACCATCGCCGAGCTGCGCGCCGAAGGCCTGCTCCCGAAGACCGGCGACGGCGGCACCCTGCCGATCGACGCGCCGATCTCCGTCAAGGAGGCCGTCATGCCGTGGTCGCGCTTCCGCGACATCCACGGCCGCGGCGTGGACACCGTCCTCGGCCCGGAGATGCGCTCCACCGGCGAGGTCATGGGCATCGACGCCGTCTTCGGCACCGCCTACGCCAAGTCGCAGGCCGGCGCCTACGGCCCGCTGCCCACCAAGGGCCGCGCGTTCATCTCCGTCGCCAACCGCGACAAGCGCTCGATGATCTTCCCGGCGCGCGAGCTCGTCGCCCACGGCTTCGAGCTGCTCGCCACCTCCGGCACCGCCGAGGTGCTGCGCCGCAACGGCATCAACGCCACCGTGGTGCGCAAGCTCAGCGAGGGCGAGGGCCCGAACGGCGAGAAGACCATCGTCCAGCTCATCCACGACGGCCAGGTCGACCTGATCGTCAACACCCCGTACGGCACCGGCGGCCGCCTCGACGGCTACGAGATCCGCACGGCGGCCGTGGCGCGCAGCGTCCCGTGCCTCACCACGGTCCAGGCACTCGCCGCGGCCGTCCAGGGCATCGACGCGCTCAACCACGGAGACGTGGGCGTGCGCTCCCTCCAGGAGCACGCGGAGCACCTGACCGCGGCCCGCGACTAGCAGCCGGTACGAAAGGGGGGCACCGGCGACAGCTTCCGGTGTCCCCCCTTTCATGAGCGCGTAAGGGATATTTCGGACGATGTACAAACTGTTCTTCAACCTGGTCTTCAAGCGCATGGACCCGGAGCAGGCCCACTACATGGCCTTCCGCTGGATCCGCCTCGCCGCCCGGACCCCGGTGCTGCGCACCTTCGTCGCCGCGGCCCTGGCCCCCCGGTACAAGGAACTGCGCACCGAGGCGCTCGGCCTGCGCATGCACGGCCCCTTCGGCCTCGCGGCCGGCTTCGACAAGAACGCCGTCGCCATCGACGGCATGTCGATGCTCGGCTTCGACCACATCGAGATCGGCACGGTCACGGCCGAGGCGCAGCCGGGCAACCCCAAGAAGCGACTCTTCCGCCTCGTCCCGGACCGCGCGCTGATCAACCGCATGGGCTTCAACAACGAGGGCTCGGCGGCCGTCGCGGAGCGCCTGGCGTCCCGTACGCCGGTCTTCAACACGGTCGTCGGAGTCAACATCGGCAAGACCAAGGTCGTACCGGAGGAGGAGGCCGTGGCGGACTACGTCGCCTCCACCGAGCGGCTCGCCCGGCACGCCGACTACCTCGTCGTCAACGTCTCCTCCCCGAACACCCCCGGGCTGCGCAACCTCCAGGCGACGGAGTCGCTGCGCCCGCTGCTGACGGCGGTCCGCGAGGCCGCGGACCGCACGGTGACCGACCGCCGGGTCCCCCTCCTGGTCAAGATCGCCCCCGACCTCGCCGACGAGGACGTGGACGCGGTCGCCGACCTGGCGCTGGAGCTCGGCCTGGACGGCATCATCGCGACGAACACCACCATCGCGCGCGAGGGCCTGGGCCTGCGCTCCGCCCCCTCCCTCGTCAAGGAGACGGGCGGACTGTCCGGAGCCCCGGTCAAGGAGCGCTCCCTGGAGGTCCTGCGCCGCCTGTACGCCCGCGTGGGGGACCGGCTGGTCCTCGTCGGCGTCGGGGGCATCGAGAACGCCGAGGACGCCTGGCAGCGGATCCTGGCCGGCGCCACCCTGATCCAGGGCTACAGCGCCTTCATCTACGAGGGCCCCTGCTACGCCCGCGCCATCCACAAGGGCCTGGCCGCGCGCCTGGCCGCCAGCCCGTACGCGACGCTCGCCGAAGCCGTGGGCGCCGAGACCCGAAAGGCCGCGCAGTGACCGTGACCCCCTTTGGCACCCGCCTCCGCGAGGCGATGGACTCCCGCGGCCCGCTCTGCGTGGGCATCGACCCGCACGCCGCGCTGCTGGCCCAGTGGGGCCTGAACGACGACATCGACGGCCTGGAGCGGTTCTCGCGTACGGTCGTCGAGGCGCTGGCGGAGTCGGTGGCGGTCTTCAAGCCGCAGGCGGCCTTCTTCGAGCGGTTCGGCTCGCGGGGCGTCGCGGTGCTGGAGCGGACGGTGGCGGACGCGCGGGCGGCGGGCACGCTGGTCGTCATGGACGCCAAGCGGGGCGACATCGGCTCGACGATGGCGGCGTACGCCTCGGCCTTCCTGGACCCCGCCTCCCCGCTGTTCTCCGACGCGCTGACGGTCTCCCCGTACCTGGGCTACGGCTCGCTGAAGCCGGCGGTCGACCTGGCGCGGGAGTCGGGCGCGGGCCTGTTCGTCCTGGCGCTCACCTCCAACCCGGAGGGCGCGGAGGTCCAGCGGGCGGTCCGTACGGACGGCCGGTCGATCGGCGCGACGATGCTCGCCCACCTGGCGGCGGAGAACGAGGGCGCCAGCCCCATGGGCTCCTTCGGAGCGGTGGTCGGCGCCACGCTGGGCGACCTGTCCTCCTTCGACCTGGACATCAACGGCCCGCTGCTCGCCCCGGGGATCGGCGCCCAGGGCGCGACGGCCGCCGACCTCCCGGCGGTCTTCGGCAAGGCGGTCCGCAATGTGGTCCCGAACGTGTCGCGGGGCGTCCTGAAGCACGGTCCGGACGTCGCCGCCCTCCGCGCGAGCGCGGCCGCCTTCGCGGACGAAATCCGCGAGGCCGTCTCCGCGTAAGGGAGCCGTCGGACACGTCGGTCGCACTACTTGACGAAATTCGAACGGCTTTCACCGGACAAAACAGGGGTATTTTGTCCGTGATGTACGGTTCAGTGGAGGCTGACCAGGACTTTTCGTCCGTTCTCGCTGACTGGAGCGGTCATGGCCGCTAGTCTCCGAGCAGAGTGAACGTGCAGCGAACGAGTTGGACCGCTGTTCGGGAGCTCGCCTGGTGTGGTGCCCTTGGGCTCCCCACCGGTCCGTATCCGACAGTTCGACATCCGAGGTGACGTAGGCGTGGCTCTTCCGCCCCTTACCCCTGAACAGCGCGCAGCCGCGCTCGAAAAGGCCGCCGCGGCTCGCCGGGAGCGGGCCGAGGTGAAGAATCGACTCAAGCACTCCGGCGCCTCGCTCCAAGAGGTCATCAAGACCGGCCAGGAGAACGACGTCATCGGCAAGATGAAGGTCTCCGCCCTGCTGGAGTCCCTGCCTGGCGTGGGCAAGGTGCGCGCCAAGCAGATCATGGAGCGCCTCGGCATCTCCGAGTCACGGCGTGTCCGAGGTCTCGGTTCCAACCAGATCGCTTCTCTGGAGCGTGAGTTCGGCACTCCCGCCGGCTGACGCGTCGCCTGAAGTTCTTCCGGCGTTCTCAGGCAGTCCCGGGAACCTGGATAATCCTTCTATGGCAGCAGAGGTTCGTCCGCGGCTGACCGTGCTCTCCGGCCCTTCGGGGGTCGGCAAGAGCACGGTCGTCGCGCATATGCGCAAGGTCCACCCCGAGGTCTGGCTCTCGGTGTCGGCCACCACCCGCAAGCCGCGGCCCGGTGAGCGACACGGAGTCCAGTACTTCTTCGTCAACGACGACGAGTTCGACAAGCTGATCGCCAACGGCGAGCTGCTGGAGTGGGCCGAGTTCGCGGGCAACCGCTACGGCACACCGCGCGGCGCGGTGCTGGAGCGCCTCGAGAACGGCGAGCCGGTACTGCTGGAGATCGACCTCCAGGGCGCACGGCTCGTCCGCGAGTCCATGCCCGACGCCCAGCTGGTCTTCCTGGCCCCGCCGAGCTGGGACGAGCTGGTCCGCCGGCTCACCGGCCGGGGCACCGAATCGGCCGAGGTCATCGAGCGCCGACTCGGGGCCGCCAAGATCGAGCTGGCTGCCGAGTCCGAGTTCGACACCACCCTGGTCAACACCTCCGTCGAGGACGTGGCGCGTGAGCTGCTAGCCTTGATGGACGTTGGCTGATCGTTGATCGATCGTTTCGATTCGATCAATGCCTGATCTTTCACCCATCTTCGGAAGGTAGAGCGTGTCCTCTTCCATCACCGCGCCCGAGGGCATCATCAACCCGCCGATCGACGAGCTGCTCGAGGCCACGGACTCGAAGTACAGCCTCGTGATCTACGCGGCCAAGCGCGCGCGTCAGATCAACGCGTACTACTCCCAGCTCGGCGAGGGCCTGCTGGAGTACGTCGGCCCGCTGGTGGACACCCACGTCCACGAGAAGCCGCTTTCGATCGCGCTGCGCGAGATCAACGCGGGTCTGCTGACCTCCGAGGCCATCGAGGCCCCGGCCCAGTAAGGCACGGCAATTCCTTCACCACAGGCCCGGCAGAACATCTGCCGGGCCTGTGGTGTGTCATGGGTAGGTACGACGGATGTGTCGAAGGGGAGTGCGTGGTGGCTAAGCCGAAGGTCGTGCTGGGAGTCAGCGGCGGGATCGCCGCCTACAAGGCGTGCGAGCTGCTGCGCCGGCTGACCGAGTCCGGCCACGAGGTACGGGTGGTGCCGACGGCCTCGTCGCTCCACTTCGTCGGCGAGGCCACCTGGGCCGCCCTGTCCGGGAACCCGGCCTCCACCGAGGTGTGGGAGACCGTCCACGAGGTGCCCCACGTACGCATCGGGCAGGAGGCCGACCTCGTCGTCGTCGCCCCGGCCACCGCCGACATGCTGGCCAAGGCCGCCCACGGGCTCGCCGACGACCTGCTCACGAACACCCTGCTCACCGCACGCTGTCCGGTGGTCTTCGCCCCCGCCATGCACACCGAGATGTGGGAGCACCCCGCCACCCAGGAGAACGTGGCCACCCTGCGGCGGCGCGGAGCCGTCGTCGTCGAGCCCGCCGTGGGCCGGCTCACCGGCAAAGACACCGGCAAGGGGCGGCTGCCCGACCCCGAGGAGATCTTCGAGGTGTGCCGGACGGTCCTGGCGCGCGGGGTCGCCGAGCCGGACCTCGTCGGGCGGCACGTCGTGATCAGCGCCGGCGGCACGCGCGAGCCCCTCGACCCGGTCCGCTTCCTGGGCAACCGCTCCTCGGGCAAGCAGGGCTACGCCCTCGCCCGTACGGCCGTCGCGCGCGGGGCCCGGGTCACCCTGGTCGCGGCCAACACCGCGCTGGCCGACCCGGCCGGGGTGGACGTCGTACGGGTGGGGACGGCCGTACAGCTGCGCGAGGCCGTGCTCAAGGCGGCGGCCGACGCCGACGCCGTGGTGATGGCGGCGGCCGTGGCCGACTTCCGGCCCGCCGAGTACGCCGGGGGGAAGATCAAGAAGAAGGACGGACAGGAGCCCGCGCCGGTCGCCCTCGTCCGCAACCCCGACGTCCTCGCGGAGATCTCGGCCGACCGGGCCCGGGAGGGGCAGATCGTGGTCGGATTCGCCGCCGAGACCGACGACGTCCTGGCCAACGGCCGCGCCAAGCTCCGGCGCAAGGGATGTGATCTTCTCGTCGTCAACGAGGTCGGCGAGACCAAGACCTTCGGTTCCGAGGAGAATGAAGCTGTCATCCTCGCGTCAGACGGGTCCGAGACGCAGGTGCCCTACGGTCCGAAGGAAGCGCTGGCGGAAGTCATTTGGGACCAGGTGGCGCCCCGGCTCCCCGCGCGACGCGCCTGACCAGGATCCCTTCTCATGGTCACTTCCGTAGGCCAGAATGGAGTGCCGCAGGTCACACCCGATTCATAGGGCGAGACGGGTGGTCCGGCAAACGGTGGCGACCGATAAACTGCATTCGGAACGTGATCGGGCGCAGCCCCCGATGTGGTTCCGCCAAATGATCAGCCAGCAGCCGCTGCAACCCCCAGGGAGCGTTGTGTCCCGTCGTCTCTTTACCTCGGAGTCTGTGACCGAGGGCCACCCTGACAAGATCGCTGACCAGATCAGCGACACGATCCTCGACGCACTCCTCACCGAGGACCCCACCTCGCGCGTGGCGGTGGAGACCCTCATCACCACGGGTCTCGTGCACATCGCGGGAGAGGTGACGACGAAGGCCTACGCGCCGATCGCGCAGCTCGTCCGCGACAAGATCCTCGAGATCGGCTACGACTCCTCCAAGAAGGGCTTCGACGGTGCCTCCTGTGGCGTGTCGGTGTCCATCGGCGCGCAGTCCCCGGACATCGCGCAGGGTGTCGACACGGCCTACGAGACGCGGGTCGAGGGCGATGAGGACGAGCTCGACAAGCAGGGCGCCGGCGACCAGGGCCTGATGTTCGGCTACGCCTGCGACGAGACCCCCGAGCTGATGCCGCTCCCGATCCACCTGGCGCACCGGCTCTCCCGCCGGCTGTCCGAGGTCCGCAAGAACGGGACCATCCCGTACCTGCGCCCCGACGGCAAGACCCAGGTCACCATCGAGTACGACGGCGACAAGGCCGTCCGCCTCGACACGGTCGTCGTCTCCTCCCAGCACGCCTCCGACATCGACCTGGACTCGCTGCTCGCGCCCGACATCCGCGAGTTCGTGGTCGAGCACGTGCTGGCCCAGCTCATCGAGGACGGCATCAAGCTCGACACCGAGGGCTACCGCCTGCTGGTGAACCCGACCGGCCGCTTCGAGATCGGCGGCCCGATGGGCGACGCCGGTCTGACCGGCCGCAAGATCATCATCGACACGTACGGCGGCATGGCCCGCCACGGTGGCGGTGCCTTCTCCGGCAAGGACCCGTCGAAGGTGGACCGTTCGGCCGCCTACGCGATGCGCTGGGTCGCGAAGAACGTCGTCGCCGCCGGTCTCGCCTCGCGCTGCGAGGTCCAGGTCGCGTACGCCATCGGCAAGGCCGAGCCCGTCGGTCTCTTCGTCGAGACCTTCGGCACCGCCAAGGTCGAGGTCCAGAAGATCGAGGACGCGATCGGCGAGGTCTTCGACCTCCGCCCGGCCGCGATCATCCGCGACCTGGACCTGCTGCGCCCGATCTACGCCCAGACCGCCGCCTACGGCCACTTCGGCCGTGAGCTGCCGGACTTCACCTGGGAGCGCACCGACCGCGTGGACGCGCTGCGCGCGGCCGCCGGCCTGTAAGCACCATCCCGCCCACGGCGGGAGCGTACGGCCCCGGACCCGCCGGTCCGGGGCCGTATCGCGTTGCTCGGGAGGGTCCGCTGTCGGTGCCGTTTGGTAAGAATGCTGCTGTGAGCAGCGACAACGGCGAGAACGAATCCGCGGCCGGCGGCCCGCCGGAGCAGCTCGCGCTGATCCGGGAGATGGTCGCCGAGGCGAAGGCCAAAGCGCCCAAGGCCAAGCCCCGCACCTGGCGCGGGGCCGCCGTCGCCGAGGAACTGCCCGTGGCCCGCGTCCTCGTGAACAAGGGCGTGCTCCACCTCGACCGGCTCTTCGACTACGCGGTCCCCGCCGAGCTCTCCGAAACCGCCCAGCCCGGTGTCCGCGTCCGGGTCCGCTTCGGCGCCGGCTCCCACCGGGTCCACGGCGGCAGGCGCGAGGGCGGCGGGCTCATCGACGGCTTCATCGTCGAACGCCGCGCCGACTCCGACTACAACGGAGCCCTCGCCGCCCTCGCCCAGGTCGTCTCGCCCGAAGTGGTCCTCGGCCCCCGCATGCTCGCCCTCGCCCGGGCCGTCGCCGACCGGTACGCCGGCAGCCTGGCCGACGTACTCCAGCTCGCCCTGCCCGCGCGGAGCGCCAAAGCCGAGGCCGCGCCATCACCGGCCCCCCTGCCCCCGCCCGCCGCGCCCGAACCCGGCGGCTGGACACGCTACGGCGCCGGCCCCGCCTTCCTCCGCGCCCTCGCCGGCGGCGGCACCCCGCGCGCCGTCTGGACCGCCCTGCCCGGCCCCGGCTGGGCCGACGAACTCGCCCGGGCCATGGCCGCCACCCTCGCCTCCGGACGCGGGGCCCTCGCCGTCGTCCCCGACGGGCGGACCGCCGCCCGCGTCGACGCCGCGCTCACCGCCCTGCTCGGCGAGGGGCGGCACGCGCTGCTCACCGCCGAATCGGGCCCCGAGAAGCGCTACCGCGAATGGCTTGCCGTGAGCCGGGGCTCGGTGCGGGCCGTCGTCGGCACCCGGGCCGCGATGTTCGCCCCCGTACGGGACCTCGGGCTCGTCGTGATCTGGGACGACGGCGACTCCAGCCACAGTGACGACCGGGCCCCCTTCCCGCACGTCCGGGAGGTCCTGGAACTGCGCGCGGTCAGCGACGGCTGCGGCTTCCTCGCCGGGAGCACCGGCTGCACCGTCGAGGCGGCGCAGCTGGTCGAGTCCGGCTGGGCCCGGCCGCTGGTCGCGAGCCGCGAGACGGTCCGGGAGTGCGCCCCTCGGATCCGGACCGTGGGCGACGAGCTGCTGGCACGGGACGAGGCGGCCCGCGCCGCGCGCCTGCCGAGCCTGGCGTGGGAGACCGTACGGGAGGGGCTGAAGACCGGGCCGGTCCTGGTGCAGGTGCCGCGGCGGGGCTATGTGCCCCGGCTGGCGTGCGAGCGGTGCCGGACCCCGGCCCGCTGCACGGTCTGCGCCGGTCCGCTGGAGGCCCCCGACGCGCGGGACCTCCACTGCGGGTGGTGCGGGCGGGCGGAGCCGGCCTGGCACTGCGAGGAGTGCGGGTCCTTCCGGCTGCGGGCCCAGGTGGTCGGCGCGCGGCGGACCGCCGAGGAGCTGGGGCGGGCCTTCCCGGCCGTGCCCGTACGGACGTCCGGGCGCGACCACATCCTGGACGAGGTGCCGGAGCGGCCGGCGCTGGTGGTGTGCACTCCAGGGGCGGAGCCGGTCGCGGCGGGCGCCGGGTACGCGGCGGCCCTGCTGCTCGACGGCTGGGCGATGCTGACCCGGCCCGACCTGCGGGCGGGCGAGGACGCGCTGCGGCGGTGGATCGCGGCCGCCTCGCTGGTACGGGGGGACGGGCAGGTCGTGGTGGTCGCCGAGCCGACGCTCCGGCCGGTGCAGGCGCTGGTGCGGTGGGACCCCGTCGGTCACGCGGTCCGGGAGCTCGCGGAGCGGGCCCAGCTCGGGTTCCCGCCGGTGTCCCGGATGGCGGCCGTGGCCGGGCGGGGCGAGGCCGTCGAGGCCTTCCTGGCCGGGGCGGGGCTGCCGCCGGACGCGGAGGTCCTGGGGCCGGTGCCGCTGCCTGGGCGGCGGGGGGAGGCCTCTCCGGGAGAGCGGGCCCTGGTCCGCGTCCCCCCGGGCAGCGGCGCGGCCCTGGCAGCCGCCCTCAAGTCGGCACAGGCCGCCCGCATGGCCCGCGGCGTCCCGGCCTCGGACGCGGTCCGCATCCGCATCGACCCACCGGACATCGGCTGACGGTCCGCAACGCCGAACGACCCCGCCTGGGCGCTCGGCTCCGGCGGGGTCGGGGGATCGGCTGGGGCCGTCGGGGGTCGGCGTCCCGGCGGCGGGGGACGGTCAGCCGTTGCGCGGGCCCGGGAAGGCCGGGGAGCGGGGGGCGCTCGCCGCGGTCTGGGACTCCTCGCGCAGCGGCTGCGGCGGCACCGAGCGCGCCGCCGGAATGGAGGGCAGGGGCCCCAGAGTGCGCGTGGTCGTGCCCTCGGCGGGCGGCTCGGCGGCCTCGGCCGCCTGCGCGCGCCGCGCACCGTACCGCCGGTGCACGGCCTGCTTGGTGACGCCGAGCGCCGAACCGACCGCGTCCCACGAGAAGCCGAGCGAGCGGTCGAAGTCCACCGCGGCGGTCACCAGCGTCTCGACGCTGTCCCGCAGCTCCTGCGCGAGGCGGACGGTGGGCGCGGGCGCCCGACCGTAGACGACGAAGCCAGTGGAGGGGCCTGAGCGGCGCGGGCGGTACACATTGCCGAGCTGGGCGGTGAGCGTACGCAGAGCATCCACCTGCCGGCGAACCCGCTCGATGTCCCGCACCAAGAGGTGCAGGCTGGCCCGGGCTTGGGCGTCGTGGGTGGCGTGGTCGGCCATGAAGAAGCCTCTCGAACCGGTGCTGAAGGGCGGATCGGGCCGCAGACACCGTTCACAACGCGGCCCGTTTTGGTCAATCTCTCTTGACCAACGCGCCACCCGGCGCCCAGGTCACGCTCTGGGGGCGTGTCGGCATATGCGAGAGGCGCGCGTGTGTGCGTACGCCCCCTCGGCACCACAGGTGGGGGGCCCGGTGTACGCCCCCTAGACTGGTGCGCTGCTGACAGCCGAGATAGCGAGGTAGGACCCAGTGAAGCTCGTCTTCGCCGGCACCCCCGAGGTCGCCGTGCCCGCCCTGGACGCCCTGATCGCCTCCGGGCGGCACGAGGTCGCGGCCGTCGTCACCCGGCCCGACGCACCGGCCGGCCGCGGCCGGCGGCTCGTCGCCAGCCCGGTCGCCGAGCGTGCCGAGGAGGCCGGGATCGAGATCCTGAAGCCCACCCGGCCGCGCGACCCCGAGTTCCAGGCCCGGCTGCGCGAGATCGACCCCGACTGCTGCCCGGTCGTCGCGTACGGGGCGCTGATCCCCAAGAGCGCCCTGGAGATCCCCCGCCACGGCTGGGTCAACCTGCACTTCTCGCTGCTGCCGGCCTGGCGCGGCGCCGCGCCCGTACAGCACTCGATCATGGCGGGGGACCAGGTCACCGGCGCCTCCACCTTCCGGATCGAGGAGGGGCTGGACACCGGGCCGGTCTACGGGATCCTGACCGAGGAGATCCGGCCCACCGACACCAGCGGCGACCTCCTCACCCGCCTCGCCTTCGCCGGCTCCGGTCTGCTCGCCGCCACCATGGACGGCATCGAGGACGGCACCCTGCGCGCGGTCGAGCAGCCCGTCGACGGCATCTCCATCGCGCCCAAGATCACCGTGGAGGACGCCCGGATCGACTGGACGGCCCCCGCGATGCGCGCCGACCGCGTCGTCCGCGGCTGCACCCCGGCACCGGGCGCCTGGACCGTCTTCCGGGGCGAGCGGCTCAAGCTGATCTCCGTCGGCCTGGTGACCAACCGCACCGACCTGGCCCCCGGCGTGCTGGCCCCGGCCAAGAACAACGTCTACGTCGGCACCGGCTCGCACGCCGTGGAGCTGCTCTGGGTGCAGCCGCAGGGCAAGAAGCCGATGCGCGGCGCCGACTGGGCGCGCGGGGTGCGGATCGCCCCCGGCGAGCGGCTCGGCGGGGTCGACGTAGGCTGAATCCAGCCCGACCCTGTCATTTCGCCATACCTTCAGTACCTCGTAAATCCGGAGCACCTTTCACGTGAGCGAACAGTCCCGTCGTCGTCCCGCCGCAGGCGCGGGCGGCAAGCAGAGCAAGCCGGCGAAGCCGTACCGACGGCCCCAGAAGGACCCCGTCCGGATGCTGGCCTTCGAGGTGCTGCGGGCGGTGGACGAGCGCGACGCGTACGCGAACCTCGTGCTGCCGCCGCTGCTGCGCAAGGCCCGCCAGGACGAGAGCTTCCAGGCGCGTGACGCGGCGCTGGCCACCGAGCTGGTCTACGGGACGCTGCGCCGGCAGGGCACGTACGACGCGGTCATCAAGGCGTGCATCGACCGGCCGCTGCGCGAGGTGGACCCTCCGGTGCTGGACGTGCTCTCGCTCGGCGCCCACCAGCTGCTCGGCACCCGCATCCCGACGCACGCGGCCGTCTCGGCGAGCGTGGAGCTCGCCCGGGTGGTGCTCGGCGACGGGCGCGCGAAGTTCGTGAACGCCGTGCTCCGCAAGATCGCCGCGCACGACCTCGACGCCTGGCTGGAGCGGGTCGCCCCGCCCTACGAGGACGACGCCGAGGAACACCTGGCCATCTACCACTCCCACCCCCGCTGGGTGGTCAGTGCCCTGTGGGACTCCCTCGGCGGCGGGCGCGCCGGGATCGAGGACCTGCTGGAGGCCGACAACGAACGGCCCGAGGTCACCCTGGTCGCACGGCCGGGCCGGTCCACCCCGGAGGAGCTGCTGGAGGCGGTCGGCGAGGACTCGGCGCTGCCGGGCCGCTGGTCCCCGTACGCCGTCCGGATGGCCGAGGGCGGCGAGCCGGGTGCGCTGGAGGCCGTGCGCGAGGGGCGCGCGGGTGTCCAGGACGAGGGCAGCCAGCTGGTGGCGATGGCCCTGGCCGCCGCGCCGGTCGAGGGGCGCGACGAGCGCTGGCTCGACGGCTGCGCGGGCCCCGGCGGCAAGGCGGCCCTGCTCGCCGCGCTCGCGGCGCAGCGCGGGGCGTTCCTGCTGGCCTCCGAGAAGCAGCCGCACCGGGCGCGCCTCGTGGAGCGGGCCCTGGCGGGCAACCCCGGCCCGTACCAGGTCATCGCGGCCGACGGCACCCGGCCGGCGTGGCGTCCGGGCTCCTTCGACCGCGTCCTGATGGACGTGCCGTGCACCGGCCTCGGCGCCCTGCGCCGCCGCCCGGAGGCCCGCTGGCGCCGCCGCCCCGAGGACCTGGAGGGCTTCGCCCCGCTCCAGCGGGCACTGCTGCGCGAGGCCCTGTCGGCCGTGCGGGTGGGCGGTGTGGTGGGCTACGCGACCTGCTCCCCGCACCTCGCGGAGACCCGGGTCGTCGTCGACGACGTCCTGAAGGGCCGCGGCGCGGGCAACTCCCCGGTCGCCGCCGAACTGATCGACGCCCGCCCGTACATGGCGGGAGTCCCGGGCCTGGGCGACGGCCCGGACGTCCAGCTCTGGCCGCACCTGCACGGGACGGACGCGATGTACCTGGCACTGCTGCGCCGGGTGGCGTAGCGGCGGCCCGCCCCTGCGGTGCTCAGGCCGGTGTCACCGCCTCACCCACGTCGAGGGTGAGGCCCCCGGGTTGCAGGATGGTGCGCGTCGTGAACACGGGCACGGTGCCCGCCGTCCGGGTGAGCGATGGAGCGGCGCAGGGCACGCAGGGACTCGTCCTCGGTGGCACCCACCCAACCGGACGCACCGATGCCCCAGGCCCCGTAGCCGATCTCCGACACCGACAGTCCACTGCGTCCCAGGTCGCGGTAGCGCATGGTCGTCCTCCAGGTCTGGTTGGTAGGTCGCGTCGTTACGCCAGGTCCACGTGAGTAGCCGTACTCAGGCGTGGAGGTTCGGCTGTCCCAATACTGGCTACCGGACGAACGGGGGAACAGTGGGACGACGACGGTCACGGCTCGAAGTGTGGTTGCCGGGTGGCTACTTGGCTGTGGTGCTGGGGATTCAGATCTGGGTAGAGGTCCTCAGCCGGACCGGGGACGCGGGGTTCGCCGGGGTGTGGACGCTGTTCGCCACCGCACCGTTCAGTGTCCTGGCGCTGCTGCCCTTCGTGCCCGGGGCGGAGGCTCCAACCGAGCCCCCGGACGGCCTGGTCCACACGGGCCCGGAGCCGCCCACCCCCCTGCCCGCGCCTTCGGAGATGCCTCCTCCGCCTCCGGCCGACTGGAGCGTGGAGCCCTCCGCGGCATCGTCGCTCGACGGGCTCGACGGGCTCGACGCGTGGACCGGGTTCGGCCTCTACGGTGCGATCGTGGTCGGCGCCCTGATGAACGCCACGCTGCTCTGGGGGCTGGTACGAGTCCTGGCGGGTCGGCGCAGCGGCGTGGGGCGGGCGGCACAGGGGTAGCGCTTGGTGGCAGGGGCTGGTTGCGCCACCGGACTGGAGAGGCCCTCCTCGCTCGCGGCGTGTGAGTTCCGGGGTCGTGGCCGGAACCGTGCGGGGGCATGGCAGGCTTGGGGGCATGGCCGCTCAGATTTTCCCCAGCATCCTGTCCGCCGACTTCGCCCGACTCGCCGAGGAGGCGAAGGCCGTCGAGGGAGCCGACTGGCTGCATGTCGACGTCATGGACAACCACTTCGTCCCGAACCTCACCCTCGGCATGCCGATCGTGGAATCCCTGAGCAGGGCCACGGACACCCCCCTCGATCTCCACCTGATGATCGAGAACCCGGACCGCTGGGCGCCCCAGTACGTGGAGGCCGGCGCGGGTTCGGTCACCTTCCACGCCGAGGCCGCGGCCGCCCCGGTGCGGCTGGCGCGGGAGATCCGGGCCAAGGGGGCGCGGGCGTCCATGGCGCTCAAGCCCGCGACCCCGATCGAGCAGTACGAGGACATCCTCCCCGAGCTCGACATGCTGCTGATCATGACGGTCGAGCCGGGCTTCGGCGGTCAGGCCTTCCTCGACATCATGCTGCCCAAGATCCGCCGTACCAGGGAGCTGATCGCCAAGCACGGACTGGAGCTGTGGCTCCAGGTGGACGGCGGGGTCTCGGCGTCGACCATCGAACGCTGTGCCGAGGCCGGCGCCGACGTCTTCGTGGCGGGCAGCGCGGTCTACGGCGCGGTCGACCCGTCCGCCGCCGTACGTACGCTGCGTGAGCAGGCGGACGCGGCGATCTCCGTCGCGCCGTGGGCTTGCGACCACTGAGCCAAGCGTTGATGAACAGCTCGGTGAACGGAAGCTGTCCAGGCTGATCAACAGCCGTTGGATCTGACAGGATGAACGGCGAGTCGAGAGTGTGAACAGCAGTGAGGAGAGCGCGGTGTCTGCAATGTCGGCGGGACGGTCAGCCCTGCGGATGGGACCCGCGGAGCTGGTGCAGGCGGCGGCCATGGCGCGCCGCTTCTACCTCGAGGGCAAATCCAAGATCCAGATCGCCGAGGAGTTCGGCGTGAGCCGCTTCAAGGTGGCCAGGGTCCTGGAGACCGCGCTGGAACGCGATCTCGTACGGATCGAGATCCGCGTGCCGGCCGAACTGGACGCGGAGCGGTCCGACGCGCTCCGGGCCCGGTACGGGCTGCGGCACGCGGTGGTCGTGGAGTCGCCCGCCGACGCCACCGAGGACGCGCCCGATCCGGAGAACCTCGGCGCGGTCGCCGCCGATCTGCTCGGCGAGCTGGTCAACGAGGGCGACGTACTGGGCCTCGCGTGGGGTCGGTCGACCATCCACATGGCCGCCTCCCTGCACCGGCTGCCGCCCTGCACCGTGGTGCAGCTGACCGGTGTCTACGACGCGGGAACCGCCGAGCGGGGTTCGGTCGAGGCCGTGCGCAGGGCCGCCCAGGTCTCGGGCGGCGACGCGCACCCGATCTACGCGCCGATGCTGCTGCCCGATCCGGCGACCGCGGCCGCGCTGCGGAGCCAGACCGGGATCGCGCGCGCCTTCGAGTACTTCGACAAGGTGACGGTCGCGGCCGTCTCCATCGGGTCGTGGGAGCCGGGCATCTCCACCGTCCACGACATGCTCAGCGACGAGGAGCGGGCCCACTACGCCTCGCTCGGCGTGGCGGCCGAGATGTCCGCCCATCTGTTCGATTCCGAGGGGCGGCGGGTCGGCCGGGACCTCGGCGAGCGGTGCATCACCGTCGAGGCGGACCGGCTGCGGCGGATCCCCGAGGTCGTGGCGATCGCGGGCGGGCTGCGCAAGGCCTCCGCGATCGGAGCGGTGCTCCGGTCGGGGCTGGTGACCAGCCTCGTCACCGATACGGCGGTCGCCGACTACCTGCTGACCGAGTCGGCGCCGGGGCTGCGGCCGGCGCTGGAGCGGGCCGACCCGGACGACCTGTAGGCGCCGCGGCCGCCGCCGCTGGGGCGGATGGTGTTGGAATTGAGATCCGAAGGGCGGACCGTGCGGCGGCCTGCTGGGCGCATACTGGTCCCGATGACAAAGTCAGCAGTACCTCGCCGCCATTTGCCGTCCAGCCCGTTCAAGGCCCCCGTGGAACAGCCCATCCGGCAGTTCAGCGTCGGCGACCGGGTCTCTCACGATGAGCACGGCCTCGGCCGTGTCGTCGGAATCGAGGAGGGGATCGCTGTTCTCGTCGACTTCGGATCGGTCCAGAAAAGGGTCCTGAGCCCGTACACCAAGATGTCCGCGCTCTGAGCCGAGGCCATCTGAGGCCATTGGGCGATTCGCGAGCGAATCGGATATTTGGCACGATCGGTGCATGATCTTTCGGAACGCGCCCCGATCGTTGCTGCGTTTGCTGGGGGCCCTGTTCCTCTGCGCCGCGCTGGTCGGTGCGGTGGGCTGCGGCGGGCAGCAGGCCGGGCCCGCCGCCAGTGCCAGTCCCGGTGCCTCCAGGGGTGGGACCGGTGGCACCGCCGTGCCCGGGTGGGCCAAGGGGATGGCGACCGTACGGGCGGACGCGCTGCCGCAGCAGGCCCGGGAGGTGCTCGCGCTCATCGACAAGGGCGGGCCGTATCCGTACCGGCAGGACGGGACCGTCTTCGGGAACTTCGAGAAGGCGCTGCCGAAGCAGAAGCGTGGCTACTACCACGAGTTCACGGTGAGGACGCCGGGGGAGCGGGACCGCGGGGCGCGGCGGATCGTGACCGGTGAGGGTGGGGAGTTCTTCTACACGGACGACCACTACGACACCTTCAAGGCGGTTCTCCGATGACCACCCTGGAACCGCAGCCGCTCGGGCCGGCGCTGGCAGCCGCCGAGGAGGCGGGCTGGACGACCGTACGGCTGGACTTGGACGGCGTACGGAGCAAGGCCGAGCTGATGGCCCGCTGCCGGGAGGCCCTGTTCCTGCCGGAGTGGGTCGGCAGGAACTGGGACGCGCTGGCCGATGCGGTGCGGGATCTGTCGTGGCTGCCGGACGCCGGGGCCGCGGGGCGGCTGGTGGCGGTGACGTCGTGGCGGGCCTATGCCGCTGCGCGGCCGGCGGAGTGGGAGACGTTGCGGGAGATCCTGGAGGAGGCCGTGGATTTCTGGCGGGAGCAGGAGGGGGCGCCGATGTTGACGGTGCTGCTGGCGGACGCCGCCGACGCCCCGCGCCGCAAGCCCCGGCGGGGCTGAATGGACCTGGGGCTCCGCCCCGGACCCCGCTCCTCAAACGCCGGAGGGGCTGGATCCGGGGCGGAAGGGGTCAGTTCTGGGGGGTTTTCGGGATCCAGGGTGGGGTTTGGCCCCAGGACCAGACCGGGATCTTGGCCGCGTCCACGGGGGGTGGGTTGGGGCCCGAGTAGATCAGGGCCATGCGGGTGCCCCACTCGATGTAGTAGGCGAACACCGCGCGGAACTCGGGGTCCGTCGGGAGGCCGACCACGTCGGCCGTGTCCATCAGGAGGTCCACCCAGCGGCGGCGCTGCTTCTCGGTGATGCCGCGGCCCAGGTGTTTGGTGGCCATGTGCTGGTGCCCGCCGTGGTGGGCGGTGTAGTCGGCCGGGCCGCCGAAGACCTCCGACAGCCAGACCGCGACGTGCTGCGGGTGCTGCGAGTCCATGCCGGCGAAGACCGGGGCCAGGATCTCGTCCCGCAGGGCGTGGGCGTAGAAGGCGTCGGTGAGGCGGTTCATCGCCTCCGCGCCGCCCATCCACTCGTAGATGGTGGGTGTGGTGCTCATGGTTATGCGGAGGCCTTTCCGGTGCCCGCGACGTCGGTCACCGCGTAGTGCTGCATTTCCTCGATCGCCGTCACGTACGGACGGATCGCGCTGAAGAAGGCGGGGAAGTGCTCGCCCTTGCGGAAGCCGTTGAGGTGCGCGTCGACCGATGTCCAGCGGATCCGGAGGATGTAGCGCTCCTTCTCCTCCTCGCAGCGGGCCAGCTCGTAGTCGATGCACTCGGGCGCAGCGGCCAGGGCCTCGGCGGCCCGGGTGTAGGCGTCTTCGAAGGCCGGCTGGTCGTCCAATGCGATCCGGTAGCGGATGTATTCGACGGTCGTGGTCATGGTGCGTGCCCTCCCAGGGTGGTGGTCGTGGCCAGCCTTACGCGATCATGCGCCGGTGTGGGGGCTTTTGGTCATTCGGACTCGGACTTCATGGAGTCCGCGTCCGCGTCCGACACGTCCGGGCCCTGCGCGCGGACCTGGTGGACCTTGTCCAGGGACTCGCGCAGTTCCGTCAGCCACGCGTCGGTGTTGCGTCCGACGAGGCGGACGCACCAGGCGAGGGCGTCGGCCCGGCTGCGGGCGACGCCGCCGGCGACCAGGGTGTCGAGCACCTGGCGTTCGGACTGGCGCAGGCGGGTCATCACCGGGACGGCGAGGTGGGTGAAGAGGGCCGTCTCCTCACCCACCCGGACGCCCCAGGCGACCTTGCGGCGGTAGAGCTCCTCGGCCTCGCGGGCCACCTCGATGCGCTGCTCGCGGGTGCGCTCGCGGAACTCATTGACCGACTCGGTCGCCGGGATGGTGCCGACGACCGTGATCTCCTCGCGGTCGACCGTGACCGAGACGAGGGATTCGTAGATGTCCACCGGCAGGCGCTCGGCGAACCATGCGCGGAGCTGTTCGCTCTGTTCGGCTGTAATCATGTAATCAACGTTGCGTCCGGTCCTGCCTTGATCGCAAGGGCTTCTCTGTTCGCTCTCAGCCCATCGAGCGGTAGCGGTGGATCAGGGAGACCGCCATCGCGCCCTCGCCGACGCCCGAGGCGACCCGTTTGACCGAGTGGGCGCGGACGTCGCCCGCCGCGAAGACGCCGGGGACGCTCGTCTCCAGGGGGTAGGGGGCGCGTTCCAGGCTCCACTCGGCCGGGAGTTCGCCGCCGTTCGAGATCAGGTCCGAGCCGGTGAGGACGAAGCCGTACTCGTCGCGCTCGACGACGCCCGACAGCCAGTCGGTGTGCGGGCGGGCGCCGATGAAGGTGAACATGAAGCGGGCCGGGATCTCCGTGTCCTCGCCGGTGTCCGCGTCGTGGAGGGTCAGCCGCTCCAGGTGCTCCTCGCCGTCGAGGCGGACCACCGTCGTGCGGACCTTGACCTCGATGTTCGGGGTGCGGCCGATCTCGTCGATCAGGTAGCGGGACATGCTCGCGTCCAGGGAGGCCGCGCGGACCAGGATCGTCACGCGGGCCGCGTACTTGGCGAAGTGGACGGCCGCCTGGCCGGCCGAGTTGGCCCCGCCCACGATGAACACGTGCTGCGAGATGCAGGCGGAGCTCTCGGTGGTGGCCGCGCCGTAGTAGAGCCCCGCGCCCTCGAAGCGGTCCGCGCCGGGGGCTTCCAGGCGGTTGTAGGAGACCCCGGTGGCCAGGAGGACCGTCTCCGCGCTGATCTCCGTGCCGTCCGCCAGGGTGAGGATCTTCGCGGGGTCGTCCCGGGTCAGCGAGACCACCTCCACCGGGTGCAGGATCTCGGCGCCGAACCGCGACGCCTGGATGGTGGCGCGGCGGGTCAGGTCGCCCCCGGAGAGGCCCGAGGGGAAGCCGAGGTAGTTCTCGATCAGGCTGGAGGTGCCGGCCTGGCCGCCGGGGGCGCGGGCGTCCAGCATCAGGGTGGAGAGGCCTTCGGAGGCCGAGTAGACGCCCGCCGCCAGGCCGGCCGGGCCCGCGCCGACGATGACGCACTCGTAGTGCGGGCGGGAGGCGGTGGTGGCCAGGCCCAGGTGCTGGGCGAGCTGGGTGTCCGTGGGTGCGGAGAGCACCGACCCGTCCGGGAAGCGGACGAGGGGGAGGGCCGCGTCGGGCTGGCCGGCGATCAGTGTCAGGGCTTCCGGGTCCCGTTCGACGTTGAGGAAGCGGAACGGCTGGCCGTTGCGGGTGAAGAAGTCCCGGACGGCGTGGGTGCCGGGGGAGACCAGGTGGCCGGCGACGATGATCCCGTCGTACGCCGGGCGGTAGGTGGCCAGCCAGTCCGACAGCAGGTCGTCGAGGACCGGGAAGAGCCGCTCGTGCGGCGGGTCCCAGGGCTTGAGCAGGTAGTAGTCCAGCCGGACCCGGTTGATGGCGGTGATCGCCGCGTCGGTCTCCGCGTACGCCGTGAGCAGGACCCGGCGGGCGTCGGGGAAGCGGCTGACGGCTTCCAGGAGGAACTCGACGCCGGTGACGTCGGGCATCCGCTGGTCGACGAGGAACAGCGCCGGGTCGTGGCCGCGTTCGTCGAGGGAGTCCAGGATCTTCAGGGCGTCGGCGGCGGAGGACGCGCCGAGGACGCGGTAGCGGTCGCCGTAGGCGCTGCGCAGATCACGGCGGACGGCGCGCAGCACCTGCGGGTCGTCGTCCACGGCCAGGATGACCGGCTTCCTGCTCTCCACCCGTGCGGCCGCGTCGGTCGTGGCGGCGGTGTCGGTCGTCACGGCGGGGGCGCCGCTCTCCGGGGCCGCGTTCACGCCGGGTCCAGCATCAGCTTGTCGGCGTAGCACCAGGCCCAGTCCTCGCCGGGCTCGTGCGAGGCCGCGATGGGGTGCTCGGTCGTGCGGTAGTGGCGGGTGGCGTGACGGTTCTTCGAGGAGTCGCAGCATCCGACGTGCCCGCAGCTGAGGCACATCCGCAGGTGCACCCAGGTGTCGCCGGCGATGAGGCACTCCTCGCAGCCCTCGGTGCCGGGCTTCACCGGACGTATCCGATCGATGTGTGTGCACAACAGGTCCATCGTCATCGTCCCCGTCCCTCTCCTCGTGCTCATGCTGCTCATCAGCACCGCGCGCCCGTGATTCCCGGCGCGTCCAGACCATAAGGCGGAGTCCCGGTAATGGTTCAGTGATTCGGCCGAAGTCAGGTAGTCCTGAAGTTACTTCATGACCTCGCGGGACGACTTCCTGAGGTGCTCCCATGACCTGGCCCGCTACCTCACGAAGTCGCATACCCGCGCTTTGACGCAGCCTCCGGGCCCGGCCAGTGTGGTGGACGCCAACGACAACAGGCGGCGCCTGGAGGAATACGTGAGCAGAAAGATTCTGGTCATTGTCTCCGAACACGGTTACTGGGCCGAGGAACTGATAGGGCCCGTATCGAAGTTCGACGAACGCGGCTACGAGGTCATATTCGCCACGCCGACCGGGAAGCGTGCGCACGCTCTTCCGCCGAGCCTCGACGCGAACTACATCGATCCTCCACTGGGACGCTCGGTCACCACCGAGGAGAACGCCCGGCTGGGACGGGAGTTCGAGCAGTCGAGCCGGCTGGACTCGCCGCTGGACATCGAGGCGTGGGTCCCCGAGCGCCCGTACACGAGCGACGAGGGCTACCTGCGCAAGCTGGAGCAGTACCACCGCGATCTGGACAAGCTCGACGCTGACATCGCCGACTACGACGCGATCCTCATCGTCGGCGGCAGCGGCCCGATCGCCGACCTCGCCAACAACGAGCGCGTGCACGCCCTGATCCTGGCCTTCAAGAAGGCCGGCAAGGTCGTGGCCGCGGAGTGCTACGGGGTCGCCTGCCTGGCCTTCGCCCGGGACTGGAGCGACCGCAAGAGCATCATCTGGGGCAAGCACGTGACCGGCCACTGCAAGGAGTACGACTACAAGGACGGCACCGGATTCCTCGGTACCGACTTCAACATGGGGCCGCCGCCGTATCCGCTGGAGTACATCCTGCGTGACGCCACCGGGCCGCGCGGCGCGTACCACGGCAATTTCGGCAAGCCGGTTTCGGTCATCGTCGACTTCCCGTTCGTGACCGGACGGTCCACCCCTGACTCGTACCTCACGGGACAGAAGATCGTGGAAGTCCTGGAGGACGGTCTCACCCGTTACGGCTGGTAATTCCGGTAACTGTTGGGAATGAGGGGGAGTTCGATGAATACCGGAGCCACTCCCGGACGGGAAAGGCTGATCGAGCAGTTCAAGGCCGACGGTCTGAAGGTGATGTTCGGAAATCCCGGGACGGTGGAACAGGGATTCCTCGACGCGGTGGACGCGGCCGAGGACTTCCAGTACGTCCTCGCCCTCCAGGAGACCGTGGCCGCCGGTATCGCCGACGGATACGCCCGGGCGACCGGCGGCGCGGCCCTCCTCCAGCTGCACTCCGGGGTGGGGCTGGGCAACGGCATTGGCATGCTCTACCAGTCGCTGCGCGGCCACACCCCGCTCGTCGTGGTCGCCGGCGACGCCGGGGTGCGCTACGACGCCATGGACGCGCAGATGGCGTCCGATCTGGTGGCGATGGCGAAGCCGGTGACCAAGTACGCGACCCGGGTCACCGATCCGCGGTCCGTGCTCCGCACCATCCGGCGGGCCGTGAAGATCGCGCTCACCCCGCCCCGCGGGCCCGTGTTCGTGGCGCTGCCCATGGACGTGCTGGACGAGCTCAACTCCGAGCCCGTACTGCCCGCCACGGTGCCGCTCACGGACGTGGCGCCCTCGCCGGCCTCGGTGGGGCGGGCGGCCGACCTGCTCGCCTCCGCCGAGCGTCCGCTCGTCCTCGTCGGCGACGGGGTCTCGCTCTCCGGGGCGCAGCGGGAACTCGTCGCCGTCGCCGAGCTGCTGGGCGCCGACGTGTACGAGGTCGACTCCTCGGAGGTCAACATCGCGGCCTCGCACCCGCTGCGGCGCGGCCAGACGGGCCACATGTTCGGCCCGCACAGCAAGGACCTCGTGGCGGACGCCGATGGGGTGCTGATCGTCGGCACCTATGTCTTCCCGGAGGTGTTCCCCGAGCTGGAGAGCCCCTTCCGGCCGGGCGCCAAGGTGGTCCACATCGACCTCAACGCCTACGAGATCGCCAAGAACCACCCCGTGGACCTGGGCCTCGCCGCGGACCCCAAGCAGGCGCTGCGCGCGCTGGCCGCCGTACTGGAACACCTGCTGACCCCGCAGCGGCGGGCCGCCGCCGCGGCCCGGCTCGACGTACGGACCCGGGAGCGGGCCCGCGAGGCGCGGTCGGTGACCGACGAGGGCACGGCGATGTCCGCCTTCCTGCGGACGCTGGCCGAGCGCACCGGCGGGGACCTCATCGTCTTCGACGAGGCGCTGACCACCTCCCCGCTGGTCACCAAGTACCTGCCGGCGGAGCGCCCGGGCGACTACCACCTGACCCGGGGCGGCTCGCTGGGCGTGGGCTTCCCGGGCGCGGTCGGCGCCAAGCTCGCCCGCCCGGACCGGCTCGTCGTCGGCTTCGCGGGCGACGGCGGGTCGATGTACACCTACCAGGCGCTGTGGACGGCGGTCCGGCACGGGATCGACGCCAAGTTCGTGGTCTGCAACAACCGCAAGTACCGGCTGCTGGACGACAACATCGCCCAGTACTGGCGCGAGCGGGACATCCCGGAGCACGGCTTCCCGGGCTCCTTCGACCTCTCCCACCCCGAGATCGACTTCGCCGGGCTGGCCCGGTCCCTCGGCGCCGGCGGGATACGGGTGGAGAAGCCGGACGAGGCGGTGACCGCCGTGAGCCGGATGCTGGCCCACCCCGGACCGTTCCTCGTCGACATCCAGATCTGAGACACCCACCGGACAGGAGGAGACCGCATGCCCGCCGAGCGGCAGTTGACCGAGGACGCGATCCGCAGGTTCGCCGAGGACTGGTACGTGGCGCTGGACCGGCACGTAGAGCTCGACCACGTGCTCGCCCTGATCACCGAAGACCTGGAGTTCAAGGTCCCCGAGGACACCTTCCTCGGACACCAGGGCTTCGGCCGCTGGTACGAGGCCGTCACGAACCGGTTCTTCGACGAGGTGCACACGGTCACCAAGGTGGAGCCGGTCATCGAGGGCGACCGGGCGGTCGTCCGGGTCCTCGTCAACTGGCAGGCGAAGATCTGGGACGCGCCGGCCGCCCGCAGCGAGTGGCTCGGATTCGACGCCGACCAGACCTGGACCGTGGTGGCCGGCCCCGACGGACCGCTGATCAAGCAGTACACCGTCAACGACCTGGCTCCTATGCCCGGTTCCGGCTCCCTCTGACGGCCGGCGAAGGAGAAGCGACGATGACCGAAGTGACACCGGAGCGGGTCCGGGCGGCCTATGCCGCCCTCGGCTCCGGCGACCGGGCGCGCATCCTGGAGTACTACTCCGAGGACCTGCGCTGGCTGGTGCCGGGCAACCACCCGCTCGCCGGCTGGTACGAGAGCCTGGACGCCTTCCTGGAGCTGATGGGGCAGACCCACAAGCTCACCGGCGGCACCTTCCGGATGGACCTGGAGGCGATCCTCGTCGGCGAGGACTGCTCCGCGGACGTGTGCCGCAACGTCGCCCTGCGGGACGGCGCGGACCGGGACAGCCCGTCCCCGTACGAGCGGATGGACTACCCCGTCTTCCACTTCTTGCGCTGGCAGGACGGCCGCGTCGTGGAGGGCCGCGACGGGCTCTTCGGCGACACGGCCTCCGCCTTCAGCCAGTTCTGGGCGCCCTTCGCGCCGGACGGAACCCGCAGGGACCGATAGGGGATGAGCGCGATGGACGCGAAGCAGATCCTGCAGAAGTACTACGAGTACGCCAACGCCGGGGACTGGGACCGCTGGTGCGACCTGTTCGCCGACGACCAGGTCATGGACGAGCAGCTCGCCGGCCACATCGAGGGCCTGGACGTCCTGCGCTCGATGATGAAGGGCATGGGCACGATGTACCGGGTCTTCCGGAACGAGCCCGTGCACTTCATCGTCGACGCAGGCGGGGAGAAGGCGGCGGCCGTCTCCCACCTGACGGCCGTCAGCGCCTCCGGCGAGGCCATCGAGGCCGAGGTCATGAACTTCTTCCGGATCGCGGACGGGAAGATCGCCTACATGGCGAACTACCATGACACGGTCCCCTTCCAGGTGCTGAACCAGGGCTGAGGGGGCCGATCCGTGAGCGCTGAAGAGTACGACTACATCGTTGTGGGATCGGGCACCGCGGGCAGCGTGCTGGCCAACAGGCTCTCCGAGGACCCGGACGTGTCCGTCCTCGTCCTGGAGGCCGGCGGCTCCCGGATCCCGCCCGAGGTGGACGATCCGTCCTCCTGGTACAAGCTGCTCGGCGGGCCCGTGGACTGGGGCTACACCAGCACCCCGCAGCCCGGCCTGGGCGGCCGCCGTACGTACGAACCGCGCGGCAAGGCCCCGGGCGGCAGCAGCAACCTCTACATCATGATGCACATCCGGGGCCACGCCTCGGACTTCGACAACTGGGCCTACCAGGGCGCGGCCGGCTGGGCGTACGAGGACGTGCTCCCGTACTTCGCCCTGCTGGAGGGCCAGGAGGACGCCACCGCGGCCACCACCGGCACCCGGGGGCCGCAGCGGATCACGCACGCCGGGCGGCACAACCCCAACCCGGTCTCCCGCGCCTTCATCGACGCGGCCGTCGAGCTCGGGCACGAGGAGATCGCCGACTTCAACACCGACGGGCCGCGGCGCGGGCTGTTCGGCACCGGCTGGCACCACATCGACGTGGCCGACGGCCGCCGCCAGGGCGTCCTCGCCGCCTACCTGGAGCCCGCGCTCGACCGCTCCAACCTGACCCTGCGCACCAGCGCCCAGTCCAGCCGGCTGCTCTTCGACGGGGACACCTGCACGGGCGTCGAGTACGTCCAGCTCCAGGCCCCCGCCGCGCTTTCGGGCAGCGACGTTCCCGGCCGGACGGTCGCGGACGGCCACAGTGGCGCGGCCGCGCCAGGGTTGCAGACCGTACGCGCCCGCCGGGAGGTGATCGTGGCCGCCGGGGCGATCGAGTCCCCGAAGCTGCTGCTGCTCTCCGGCATCGGCCACCCGCACCAGCTGCGCGAGCACGGCATCGAGGTCACCGCGGCCCTGCCCGGGGTCGGCGAGAACTTCCACAACCACGTCCTGACCGGGCTGATGGCGGAGGTCACCCAGGAGCTGCCGCCGCCGGCGCAGAACCTGTCGGAGAGCGCTCTGTTCCTGTCCTCCCGGCCCGGGCTGCCCGCGCCGGACCTGCAGATCGCCTTCGTCCACGTCCCGTTCGACGTGATCGTCGGCCAGGACCACCCGAACACGGTGTCCATCCTGCCCGGTGTCGTACGGCCGGTCTCGCGCGGCTGGATCAAGCTGGCGAGCGCCGACCCGCTGGCCCATCCGCTGATCAACCCGAACTACCTGGGCGACCGGTGGGACCTGGAGCGGATGGTGCAGGGCGTCAAGATCGCCCGGGACATCTTCGCGACCTCCGCCTTCTCGCCCTGGTACAAGCAGGAGCTCCAGCCCGGTCCGGGCCACGCGAGCGACGACGACCTGCGCGCCTTCGTGAAGCAGAAGTCGGAGAGCTACCACCACCAGGCCGGCTCCTGCCGCATGGGCATCGACGACCTCGCAGTCGTCGACCCCGAGCTGCGGGTGCACGGCGTACGGAACCTGCGCGTCGTCGACGCGAGCGTGATGCCCGCGGTTCCGTCCGGCAACTGCCACACCGCCATCGCGATGATCGCCGAGCGCGCGGCGGACTTCCTGAAGGGGGTGTCCCGTGCCTGATGCCGTGCTGCGCGAGGGTGCGCTGAGCGGGACCCGGATCGCGGTCCTGGTCGAGAGCGACTTCTACGAGCCGGAGATCTTCTACTACCAGCACCGGTTCGCGGAGGAGGGCGCCGAGGTCGACTTCCTGACCCGGCTGTGGGGCAACGACTCCATCACCTTCTCCGGGCACGAGTACCGGGCGCCCTTCACCGCCGACAAGTCCCTGGAGGGGCTGAGCGACGACGATCTGCGCCGGTACGCGGCGATCATCGTGCCCTCGGGCATGGTGGCCGACCGGCTGCGCTACACCGAGGACGTGGACGTCCTCGCGCCGGCGACCGAGCTGCTGCGCCGGGCCTTCGAGGAGCCGACGGTCCTCAAGGGGATCATCTGCCACGGCATGTGGCTGGCCTCCTCGATCCCCGGCAAGATCCGCGGCCGCAAGGTGGTCTGCCACAACAACCTCATCGGCGACGTCCGCAACATGGGCGGCGAGTACGTCGACGCGGACGTGGTGGTCGACGGCGACCTGGTCACCGGCCGCACGGGCGCCCACCACCACCTCTTCGCCCGCCGGATCATCGAGCTGATCGCGGCCGGGCGGGGCCGGGGGGCCGTCCCCCAGCTACCGCTGGGAGGTGCCCCCAGATGACGGCCGGACTGCGCTGGTCGCACGTGGGCCTGAACTGCACGGACCAGAAGACCACCGAGGAGTTCTACACCCGGTACTTCGGCTTCACCCGGGCCCGGGTGGTCGACCTCGGGGAGACGCAGATCGTGTTCCTGCGCAAGGGGGACGCGTACCTGGAGCTCTTCGCGGTCGGCGCCGAACCGGCCCGCACGGCGCACGACGACGGGCCGCAGGCCCCGGGCCGGATGCGCCACCTGGCCTTCCAGACCGACGACGTGGACGCGTTCCTGGCGCAGCTGGGGGACGCGGCCGAAGTGACCCTGGGGCCGCTGGACTTCGACGACTTCATCTGCGGCTGGCGGACCGTGTGGGTCCGCGACCCGGACGGGGTGATCGTCGAGGTCAGCCAGGGATACGAGGACGACCCGACACACGACAAGGACGGTGCATGACATGGCGGACGCCGTGAGCTTCTCCTTCTCCGACACCATCGCCGGATACGTCGCCCGCTTCGACTCCGGGTCGCGCGTGCTGCGCCTGAAGACCTCCGACGGGCGCGAGTTCGACGTCTCGCTCGCCGGCGGCCCCAGCGCCGAGCTGGTCCGCAACCTGGAAGAGCCCTACATCGACGCCTCCGGGCACATCGACGAGATGCTCTCGCCGGGCCGGTTCCTCTTCGTCTACGGCGTCCACTACCCGGAGCAGGGCGGGCGTTTCGACGCCAAGCGCCTGGTGTTCCTGGGCCGCGGCGCCGAGGACTACCGCTTCGAGGAGCCCAGCTGGTGGATCAAGCAGATCGAATCGCTGGCCGACTTCTACAAGCGGGCGCAGTTCGGCGACGGGCCGGTGGACTTCACCGAGTACCGCACCGAGATCCGGCTCGGCGGTGACAAGACCGCCAGCCACGTCCAGGAGACCGACACGATCTCCCGCCTGGTCTACGGCATGGCCTCGGCCTACCTGCTGACCGGCAAGGACGAGTACCTGGAGGTCGCCGAGCGCGGCACCGAGTACCTGCGCAAGCACATGCGGGTCGTGGACAGCGAGGAGGACGTGGTCTTCTGGTACCACGGCATCAGCGTCGACGGGGACAGCGAACGCAAGCTGTTCACCTCGGAGTTCTCCGACGACTACGACGCCATCCCGATGTACGAGCAGATCTACGCGCTGGCCGGCCCCATCCAGACGTACCGCGTCACCGGTGACATCCGGATCAAGAACGACGCGGACGCCACCATCCGGCTGTTCGACAAGTTCTTCTTCGACCCGGAGCAGGGCGGCTACTACTCGCACATCGACCCGATCCTCTTCAGCGCCGACCACGAGTCCCTGGGCGAGAACGCCGAGCGCAAGAACTGGAACTCGGTCGGCGACCACGCGCCCGCGTACCTGATCAACCTGTACCTGGCGACCGGCGAGCAGAAGTACGCCGACTTCCTCGAATACACCTTCGACACCATCGCGGACAAGTTCCCGGACTACAAGAACAGCCCCTTCGTCCAGGAGCGCTTCTTCCGCGACTGGTCGCACGACAAGGCGCACAGCTGGCAGCAGGACCGCGCCGTGGTCGGCCACAACCTGAAGATCGCCTGGAACCTGATGCGGATGAACTCGCTGAAGGCCAAGCCGGCCTACGAGGAGCTCGCCAAGAAGATCGGCGAGATCATGCCGGCCGTCGGCAGCGACGTACAGCGCGGCGGCTGGTACGACGTCGTCGAGCGGATCAAGTCCGGTGACCAGGAGGCGTATCGATTCGCCTGGCACGACCGCAAGGCCTGGTGGCAGCAGGAGCAGGCCATCCTCGCCTACCTCATCCTGGGCGGCACCGTCGGCGGCGACGCCAACCTGCGCGAGGCCCGGCAGGCGCAGGCCTTCTACAACACCTTCTTCCTCGACCACGACGAGGGAGCCGTCTACTTCAACGTGCTCGCCAGCGGCACGCCGTACCTCCTCGGCACCGAGCGGCTCAAGGGCAGCCACTCGATGTCCATGTACCACTCGGCGGAGCTGTGCTACCTCGCCGCCGTCTACAACAACCTGCTCATAAACGGCCGGGAGATGGACTTCCACTTCCAGCCCGACCCGACCAACCTGCCCGACCGCGTCCTGCGCGTCTCGCCCGACCTGCTCCCGGCCGGCTCGGTGCGGATCGCGTCCGTGGAGATCGACGAGAAGCCGTACGAGGAGTTCGACGCGGACGAGCTGACCGTCCACCTCCCCGACGTCCAGGGGCGGGTCAAGGTCAAGGTCCGGCTCCGGCCCGTGACCAAGTAGTTCTCCAGGGGTCCGCGCGCTCAACGGGGGGCGCCCCAACCAGAGGGGAAAGCAAGCAATGACTCTCAACCTCAAGGAACGCCGCAACAAGACGGGCACCGTGCTCGTCGCCACCGGCGAGATCAACAGCGAGACATCCGGCTCGCTGCTCCAGACGCTGCTGCCGCTGGTCCGCGAAGGCAAGCCGCTGAAGATCGACCTCACCGCGGTCACCTACGTCTCCAGCGCCGGCCTGCGCACCCTGCTCGTCGTCTACCGCGAGGCCCAGCACGCCGACGTGGCCGTCACCCTCTACGGGGTGAGCGAGGAAGTCCGGTTCGTCATGTCGGCCACCGGGTTCCTCGACTTCTTCGAGACCGGCGAGGCGGCGGCCGCGGCCGCCAAGGCCAAGGCCAAGGCCGCGCGATGAGCGAGGCACAGTCCGAGCAGGTCCTGCGCGTCGACGCGTACCCGACCCACGAGGTGGGCGGATACCGCGTCCGCGCCGGCAAACCGTTCCCCTTCGGGGCCAACGTGGTCCCCGGCGGGGTCAGTTTCTCCGTCTTCTCCGACCAGGCCACCTCCATGACCCTGGTCATCTACAAGCGCGGAGAGCCCGAGCCGATGGCCGAACTGGAATTCCCCGAGGAATTCCGCACCGGCAGCGTCTTCGCCATGACGGTCTTCGGCCTCGACCACGAGAACATCGAGTACGGGTACCGGGCCGACGGCCCCTACGACCCGGTCACCGGGCACCGCTTCGACGCCCGCCAGGTCCTCTCCGACCCCTACGCCCGGCTGATCGCCGGCCGCGACGTGTGGGGCGTGGAGCCCGACCGCAGCCGCGGCTACCAGTACCGCTCCCGGGTCTGCCTCCAGGACTTCGACTGGGGCGACGACACCCCGCTGGGCATCCCCGCCGAGGACCTCGTCGTCTACGAGACCCACGTGCGCGGATTCACCCGGCACCCCTCCTCGCAGGTCACCGCCCCCGGCACCTTCGCGGGGCTGCGCGAGAAGATCCCGTACCTCAAGGAACTCGGGGTGAACTGCATCGAGCTGCTCCCCGTGTTCGAGTTCGACGAGAGCGACAACCCGCGCACCAACCCGGAGACGGGCGAGCAGCTCTTCGACTACTGGGGCTACAACACCGTCTCGTTCTTCGCGCCCAAGGCCGGCTACGCGGCCACCGGACGCTACGGGATGCAGGGCGACGAGTTCCGCACCCTCATCAAGGACCTGCACGCGGCCGGCATCGAGGTCATCCTCGACGTCGTCTTCAACCACACCGCCGAGGGCAACGAGCAGGGCCCGACGATCTCCTTCAAGGGGCTCGACAACGCCACCTACTACATGCTCACGCCCGAGGGCTACTACTTCAACTTCAGCGGCACCGGCAACACCGTCAACTGCAACCACCCCGTCGTGCGCAACTACGTGCTCGACTGCCTGCGCCACTGGGTCGCCGACTACCACGTCGACGGCTTCCGCTTCGACCTCGCGGCCATCCTCGGCCGGGCCCTGGACGGCACCCCGCTGCCCAACCCGCCGCTGCTGGAACTGCTCGCCTACGACCCCGTCCTGCGGCACACCAAGCTCATCGCCGAGGCCTGGGACGCCGGCGGACTCTACGAGGTCGGCAACTTCCCGGCGTACGGCCGCTGGGCGGAGTGGAACGGGAAGTACCGCGATACCGTACGCCGCTGGCTCAAGGGCGACTCCGGGGTCACCGGCGAGCTGGCCACGCGCATCGCCGGCTCCCCCGACCTCTACTCCAGCCGCGGCACCGCCGCCTCGGTCAACTTCCTGACCGCGCACGACGGCTTCACCCTCGCCGACCTGGTCTCCTACAACGACAAGCACAACGAGGCCAACGGCGAGAACAACAACGACGGCGCCAACGACAACAACAGCTGGAACTGCGGCGCCGAGGGCCCCACCGAGGATCCCGAGATCAACGCGCTGCGGACCCGGCAGATGAAGAACGCGATCGCCATCCTCTTCACCAGCCAGGGCATCCCGATGCTGCTGGCCGGCGACGAGGTCGCCCGGACACAGGCGGGCAACAACAACACGTACTGCCAGGACAACGAGCTCTCCTGGTTCGACTGGAGCCAGGTCGACGACAACGCCGAACTGCTCCGGTTCACACGGGAGATGATCGCCTTCCGCAAGCACCACCGCGAGCTGCGCTCCACCGCCCACCCCACCGGACAGGTCCGCGAGCACCTGGGCCTGCCCGACATCAGCTGGCACGGGGAACGGGCCTGGCAGCCCGACTGGTCGGACGAGAGCCGGCTACTGGCGGTGGCCCGCTGCGGCACCGGGGACGACGACGTGGTGTACGTGGCCATGAACTCGCACTGGGAGTCGCACGACCTGGAACTGCCCGCCCTGCCCGGCGGCCGGAGCTGGCACCTGTTCGCGGACACCGGCGCCGAGGCACCGCACGACATCCGCACCCCGGGTGCCGAGCAGGAACTGGACAACGCCGGGAAGTACCTGATCGGCCCGCGCTCGGTCGTGATCCTGGTGGGCCGCACCAACGATCCTGAGGAGACCTGACATGCCGCTTTCCGTGTCCCTGAGCATCGAGGGCGACACCACCGTGATCGAGCTGACCGGCGAACTGGACGCCAAGACCGCGCCCGACTTCCACCAGACCATCGAGAAGGCCGCCGGCCACGGCACCAGCACCGTCGAGATCAGGATGGCCGGCGTCGGCTACATGGCCAGCGCCGGACTGCGCTCCCTGGTCTTCGCCCAGCAGAAGGTCGCGAACCACGTCACCATCAAGGTGGTCGGTGCCATCGAGCCCGTGTCCCGGACCATCCGGACGGCCGGGCTCGACCGCAGCATCGTTCTCTCCGATGATTGAATCCTCCCCCTCGTAGACGAGAGGGATTCCTGGCTCACGCGGCTCGGTCGCTCAGCGAACGATTGAGTCTTACGCGATCAACGCCAGGCGGGTTGAAACCAGCCCGCATCTATGAAGTTGTGGAAGGAACTGCCATGCGGGCTTGGTTCTCGCTCCGCGAGACCACGTTATCACCCGACGGACGGTTGGTAATGACGGATGGTGACATGGTCGAACTGGCGAGGACGCCCTCCGTACTGGAGGTGCCCGCGACGGTGGGGGCACTGGGCGAGATCGCCGCGTTCGTCCTGCGGCTGGCCGGACGGGCGGGCCTGGACAAGGGCTCCGCCTACCGGATCCGGCTGGCCGTGGACGAACTGGCCACGAACATCGTGATGCACGGGTACCGGGGCGGCGACGGGCGGATCACCGTCCGCGGCCGCTCCGGCCCGGGCGGGGTGCAGATCACCCTCATGGACACCGCACCCGCCTTCGACCCCGTCGAAGGCCGCCTCCCGCCGGCCCCCGGGGTTCCCCCGCAGGACCGGCGGATCGGCGGCCTCGGCATCCACCTGGCGCTGACCAGCGTGGACGAGTTCACCTACGTGCACAGGGACGGCCGCAACATCAGCACGCTGACTGTGAAGGCCGAAGGGACTGAGGGGACGGACCCATGCCCTCCACGACCGTGATCATCCTCGACGAGTACCCGCCGCCGCCGCTCGAACTGCTCGACGCGCTGCGGATCATGGACGCGGAACTCGTCACCCGCACGCTGACGGAGCTCCGCGACGGACCGCAGGAGCTGCTGCCCGTCGCGGACGTGCTGCTCGCCCCGGCCGAGTCCGACGGGGAGTCCGTACGGCTCGCCGTACGCCGGCTGCGCCGCTGGGCCGGGGCCCCCATCGTGGTCGTCTGGACGGTGACCGAGTTCGCCGCCCTGGAGGAGCACGTCCGGATCGGCCACGACTACCTCGTACCGCCCTTCCTGCCCGCCCTCGTCGGGGCCCGGCTGCACAGCTGCTCGGAGCGCGCCGGACTCGGCCGCACCCTGCGCGAAGCGGACGCCCGCGCCGAACTCATGGGCTACGAGAAGGAACTGGAGATCGGCCGGGAGATCCAGGCCGGCTTCCTGCCCGAATCCCTGCCCGTCCCGGACGGCTGGGAGATCGACGTCCGCTTCCGGCCCGCACGCCAGGTCGCCGGGGACTTCTACGACGTCTTCGAGATCTCCCGCGGCCGCCGGCTCGCCTTCGTCGTCGCCGACGTCTGCGACAAGGGGGTCGGCGCCGCGCTCTTCATGGCGCTCATCCGCTCCCTGCTCCGGCACACCGCGGAGAACAGCGGCCTCCAGCACCTGGTGGCCGCCGGGCGCACCGGCGGCAGCCGGCGCGTCCCGGTCGTCGGCGCCACCCCACTGCTCAACGCGGTCACCGCGACCAACGGCTACCTCACCCGCAACCACCTGCGGCAGGGCTACTTCGCCACCCTGTTCTTCGGGGTGCTGGACCCGCTCACCGGCAGCCTGGTCTACATCAACGGCGGTCACAACCCGCCGCTGCTGCTGCGGGCCGACGGCAGCCGGCCCATCGCACTGGACGTCACCGGTCCCGCGGTCGGCGTACTGCCCGACTGCGTCTACACCCTGGGCTACGCCCAGCTCAACCACGGCGACACGCTCTTCGCCTACACCGACGGCGTACCCGAGGCCCGCTGCCCGAACGGCAGGTTCCTCGGAGACGAACGGATGCTGGAACTGCTCGCCGGCACCCCGGTGAGCGGCAAGGACGTGGTCGACCGGATGGACCTGGCGGTGCGCGAGCACACGGGCACCGCCGAACAGCACGACGACGTCACCATGCTGGCCCTGCACCGGCCACGTGCGGCGCGGGGGCCGCACGCGGACGGCACCGGCTATCGGGTGGTGGCCTGATGACCCGCACCATCGTCGTGCACTCGCACCGCGGTGGGACGGGCAAGTCCTCGGTCCTGGCGAACCTGGCGCTGCTGATCGCGGCCGAGGGGCGCCGGGTGGGAGTGGTGGACACCGACATCCAGTCACCCACCCTCGACCTGCTGTTCCGCCTCGGCCCCGGCCCCTCGCTGGCCGACTACCTGCTCGGCCGCTGCGAGATCGAGGCCGCCGCCCAGCAGGTGGCTCTGCCCGGGCTGTACGTCGTACCGGCCAGGACGGGCACCGCCGCCCTCCGGGAGATCATGACCAGCGGGTACGACGTCGGGCTGCTCCCGGAGGGCTTCGACCGGCTCGCCGAGCACTACGCGCTCGACGTGCTGCTGCTCGACACCCACGCCGGACTCAACAACGAGTCGGTGACCTCCATGGCGAGCGCCGACGTACTGATGATCATGGCGCGGGCCGACCGGATCGACCTCTCCGGAGTGGAGGAGACGATCGCCCTCGCCGGGCGCCTGGCCTGCCGGCGGACCCTGGTGCTGAGCATGGCACCCGAGGGGATCGACCCCGTGGAGGCACGGCGGCGCGCCGAGGACGTCTACGGCGCACCCCTGGCCGGAATCCTTCCGTACTCGCCGGAAATGGCGGCCCTGTACGGCGAACGCATATTCGCAGAAGCCCATCCCGACCACCCACTGGTCGATGAATTCCGCACCATCATCTCGGCGTTGGACGCACGTGACGAAGTATCGCGTGCCTGACGCCGCCCCCTTACGCCCCCTGCGCGGGGCCGTGTTGAATCGGCAGCGAATCCAGAACAAGGAGAGAATCATGAAGATTCTCGTCGTCATGACGGCCAAGGCCACGCTCCATCTGCTGGACGGCGAACAGCACCCCTCGGGATTCTGGGCCGAGGAATTCGTCGTTCCCTTCACGTTGTTCAAGGCCGCCGGCCACACCGTGGACGTGGCGACGATCGCCGGCCGGACGCCCACGGTCGACCAGACGAGCATCGACCCCCAGTTCCTGCAGTGGGTCCGCCCGCAGGGCTCGCCGGACGAGGACGCGGCCAACGCCGCCGAGTACGTCCGGGTCATCGAGAACACCCCGCAGCTGAAGGCCCCGATCGCCCTCGAAACGCTCACCGAGAAGGACATCGCCGACTGCGACGGCGTCTACGTCAGCGGCGGCCACGGAGCCATCGGCGACCTGCCGAAGTCCGACGAACTCGCCCAGATCCTGCGGTGGGTCATCGCCCAGGACAAGCCCCTCGCCACCGTCTGCCACGGCCACACCTCGCTGCTCGCCCTGCGCGACGGCGAAGGCCGCTGGCCCTTCGAGGGCTACCGGATGACGGCCTTCTCGCACAGCGAGGAACTGGTCACCAACATGGCCGGCCGGCTCCCGCTGATCCTCGAGGTCGAACTCACCCGCCTCGGCGCCCGCTACGAGAAGGCCGAAGCGATCTGGGACTCGCACGTGGTCGTGGACCGCAAGCTGACCACCGGCCAGAACCCGTACTCCTCCAAGGCCCTCGCGGAGACCTTCTTAACGCAGCTCGCGAAGGGCTAGTACCGCCCCGCATCCGACACGGAAGGCAGCCATGACCAAGCGCGCGCTCAGCGACCAGCCCTTGGCCAACCCCGGGAAGCTGTTCATCGGCGGCACATGGGTCTCGGCCCAGGACGGCCGTACCGAACCGGACATCAGCCCCGTGGACGGCCAGGAGATCGTGCCGGTGGCCCAGGCCACCGCAGCCGACGCGGACGCGGCCGTCGCCGCCGCCCGCAAGGCATACGAGGAAGGTCCGTGGAGCAGACTGTCCGCCCAGGAACGCGCGCTGCGGCTGAACCGGGTCGGTGAGCTCATCGAGCGTGACCTGGAGGAGATCGCCCTGCTGGAGACCGTGGACATGGGCAAGCCGTTCGCCTTCTCCAGCACGGTCGACGCCCCCATGGCCGCCCAGCTCATGCACTACTACGCCGGCGCCGTGACCCGCGTCGACGGCTCCTCGCGGGCCCCGGCCGGCGGGCAGCTGGCCTACACCCTGCGCGAACCGCTGGGCGTGGTCTGTGCCATCACCCCGTTCAACTTCCCCCTGCTGCTGTCGATGACGAAGATCGCACCGGCGCTGGCGGCGGGGAACACGGTGGTCCACAAGCCTTCCCCGGCCACCCCGCTCACCGCCCTGAAGATCGCCGAACTCTTCCAGGAGGCGGAGATCCCGGACGGCGTGCTGAACGTGATCACGGGTCCGGGCGTGGAACTGGGCGAGACCCTCACCGACCACCCGGACATCGACAAGATCGCCTTCACCGGATCCACCGCGGTCGGCCAGTCCATCATCCGCAAGGCGGCCGGCACCCTGAAGAAGGTGACGATGGAGCTCGGCGGCAAGTCCGCCAACATCGTCTTCGCCGACGCCGACCTCGACGCCGCCGAGGAACTCGCCTTCTTCGGCATCTACTACAACAAGGGCGAGATCTGCACCGCCGGCTCCCGCTTGCTGCTCCAGCGCCCCATCCACGACGAGCTGGTCGAGCGCCTGGTCCGGCGGGCCGCGGCCCTCAAGCCCGGCGACCCGCGCGACCCGGCGACCCTCTTCGGCCCGCTGGCCCACCGCGGCCAGTTCGAGAAGGTCAGCTCCTACATCGAGGTGGGCGAGAAGGAAGGCGCGATCCTGCGCACCGGCGGTACCGGGTGGACCCCCGAGGGCGCCTCCAGCCAGGGCCTCTACTTCCTGCCGACCGTCTTCACCGGCGTCGACAACGGCATGCGGATCGCCCAGGAGGAGATCTTCGGGCCGGTCCTGTCGATCATCCCCTTCGACACCGAGGAGGACGCCGTACGCATCGCCAACGACAGCGCGTACGGCCTCGCCGCCGGCGTCCACACCAAGGACCTGCGCCGCGCCCACCGCGTCGCCTCGCAGATCAAGGCCGGCACGGTCTGGGTCAACTGCTACAACCAGTACGACCCCTCCGTGCCGTACGGCGGCTACAAGGCCTCCGGCTACGGCCGCGAGTGCGGGCCCGAGTCCCTCGAGAGCTACACCCAGACCAAGTCGGTCTGGATCGGCATGGACTGAGACCGGCACGGCACCGGACCCCCTTCCCGAGGAGCGTCAATGCGGACAGGCATCATCGGCACCGGGCGGATCGGCACGGTCCTCGCGCGGATCCTCGTGGCGGCAGGCCACGAGGTCGTGCTCGCGGGCGCCCGGGGCCCGCAGACCCTCGGCCCGCTCGTGGCCGACCTGGGACCGGCCGCATCGGCGGCGCACCCCGCCGATGCGGCCGGCCGGGCCGACCTGCTGGTGCTGATGGTGCCCTTCCCGAGCGTGCGGGGGCTGCTCCCGCCGCACGTCGTACAGGACAAGGTGCTGGTGGACGCCACGAACGCGTTCGCCGGCGCCGGCGCCCCCGCCGACCTCGGCGGGCGCGGCTCCAGCGATCTGACCGCCGAGTGGTATCCCGGCGCCCAGGTCGTGAAATCCCTGAACACCATGCACTTCGAAACCCTCGCCGTCGCCGGCACCGCGAGCGGTGAGCGCCTCGCGCATTTCACGGCGGGCGACGACGGGAAATCGAAGGAAATCGTCGCGGGAATCATCACGGATCTCGGATTCGCACCCGTCGACACCGGTCCGCTGCACTCCGGGGGAATTCTCCAGCAGCCCGGCGGGCCCCTCTTCAACCGGCCGCTCACGGAAGCGCAGGCGCTGGCATGGATATCACACTGAACGTGAACGGAAGACCCGAGCAGTTCTCGGCGCAGCCCAACGAACTGCTCGTGGAACGACTCCGCGACGGCCTCGGTCTGACCGGTACCAAAGTCGGCTGCGACACCGGCCAGTGCGGCTCCTGCGTCGTCCGCCTCGACGGCCGCTCCGTGAAGAGCTGCCTGATCCTCACCGCCTCGGCCGCCGGCTCCGAAGTGGCCACCATCGAGGGCGTCACCACCGCGGGCGGCGAACTCTCCGGCCTCCAGGAGGCCCTGCGCCAGGAACACGGCACCCAGTGCGGGTTCTGCACCCCCGGCATGGTCATGGCCCTCGGCGAGCTCGTCGACTCCACCGCCGGCGGAGAGGCCCCCACCGAGCCCGAGATCCGCGAATGGCTCACCGGCAACCTGTGCCGCTGCACCGGCTACCACAGCGTCGTACGGGGGGTGCAGCGCGCCTGCGCCGCCGCGGCGGAGCCGCTCATCGACCCGGCGAGACAGGAGGTGTGAGGACATGACCGCAGTGACGGGGGAGCAGACGGCGCAGCCGCAGGAGTCACCGGCAACACCCGTGCCCGAACCCGAGCACACCGTGCTCGGACAGCCGCTCGACAGCCGGGAGGACCCGCAGCTGCTGCGCGGCGAGGCCACGTACGTCGCGGACATCGACCTGCCCGGCACCGCCCACATGGCCATCCTGGGCAGCCCGGTCGCCCACGCGAAGATCCTCTCCATCGAGACCAAGGCCGCGCAGCAGCTGCCGGGCGTCCTGAAGGTGGCCACCGCCGCCGACTTCACCGACGTCATGCCGCTGCCCTGCATCTGGATACCCGGCGGGGTCGAGAGCCACTTCCCGCCCCACCCCTACGGACTTCCCGGCGCCCGCCCGGTCCTGACCGGCGACACCGTCCGCCACGTCGGCGACCCCATCGCCGTGGTCGTCGCCGAGACCCCGCGCCAGGCCGCCGCCGCGCTGGCCGCCATCGCCGTCGAGTACGAGCCGCTGCCCGTGGTCACCCGGGCCGACGAAGCGCTCGCCGACGGCGCGCCCCAGCTGCACGAGGCCGTCCCGGGCAACCTGAACGCGTACTGGACCTGCGGCGACAAGGACCGCACCGACGCGGCCATCGCCGAGGCCGAGGTCACGGTCGAGCTCGACCTCGTCAACCAGCGCACCATCAACAGCCCCATCGAGCCCCGCGGCGCGGTCGGCGACTACCACGCCGCCACCGGCGAGTACACGCTCTACGCCTCCACCCAGGGCCCGCACAACCACCGGTTCCTGCTCTCCGCACTGGTCCTCGGCATCCCCTTCAACAAGCTCCGGGTGATCGCCCCGACCGTCGGCGGCAGCTTCGGCACCAAGGGCTACCTGTACCCCGACATGGCGCTGGTCCTCCTGCTCTCCAAGGAGCTGGGCCGGCCCGTGAAATGGGTGGACACCCGCACCGGGCTGATGAACTCCACCGTCCAGGGCCGCGACCACCGCCAGCACGTCACGCTCGCCGGCACCCGCGACGGCCGCATCACCGCCGTGCGCGCCACCAGCTACGCCAACCTCGGCGCGTACCCCTCCACCATCGGCCCCGGTGTCGCCACCGCCCTGATGGGCCGCTCCATCAGTGGCATGTACGACATCCCCGCCGCCTTCTGCGAGGTCTACGCCGCCTTCACCAACACCGTCTCGCTCGGCGCCCAGCGCGGCAGCGGGCGCGCCGAGGCCGCCTTCCTCATGGAGCGCCTCGTCGACCGGTACGCCTCCGAGATCGGCATGGACCCGGCGGCGGTGCGGCGCAAGAACCTGGTGCCGAAGGAGAAGTTCCCGTACGACAACGGTCTGGGCTGGACCTACGACTCCGGGAACTACCGGCTGAACTTCGACAAGGCCATCGAGCTGTCCGGCTACGCCGACATGCCCGCCCGCAAGGCCGAGGCCCGCACCCGCGGCAAGCGGCTCGGCGTCGGCCTCGCCACCTACGTCGCGATCTGCGGGGTCGGCCCCTCCACCCGGATGTCCCAGGAGGGCATGCTCGGCGGCACGTGGGAGAGCGCCAACATCCGCGTCCACCCGACCGGCGAGGTCACCGTCACCGTCGGCTCCGCCTCCACCGGCCAGAGCCACGGCACCGTCTTCGCGCAGGTCGCCGCCGACGAGCTCGGCATCGACCCGGCCCAGGTCCAGGTGTACGAGGGCGACACCCTCAAGGCCCCCTACGGGCAGGGCACCTACGGCTCGCGCTCCTACAGCATGGCCGCGCCCGCCGTCGCCCTCACCGCCCGGAAGATCAAGGCCAAGCTGGTCAAGGCCGCCGCCGTCTTCCTGAACATCCCCGAGGACAAGGTCGTCTACTCCGGCGGCAAGGCCTACGAAGAGGGCAACGAGGAGAACACCAAGACCTTCGCCGAGCTGGCGATGGGCATGTGGTACGGCTGGGGCCTGCCCCCGGAGATCGAGCCCGCCCTCGACGAGACCACCCACTTCGACCCGCCGGACTTCAACTACCCCTTCGGCACGCACGTGGCCGTCGTCGAGATCGACGAACTCACCGGCGAGACCGAGGTGGTGGCCTACACCGCCGTCGACGACGCCGGGAACATCGGCAACCCGAAGGTGGTCCTCGGCCAGATCGAGGGCAGCATCGTGCACGGCCTCGGCCAGGCGCTGATGGAGGCCGCCGAATACGACGAGGACGGACTCCTCGTCACCTCCGACCTCACCACCTACGCCCTGCCGCGCGCCGCCGACGTGCCGTTCTTCGCGCTCGACAAGACCGTCACGCCCAGCCCGCACAACCCGCTCGGCGCCAAGGGCGCCGGCGAGATCGCCACCGTCCCGCCCGCCGCGGCGGTCGTCAACGCCGTCGTCGACGCCCTGTCCGACCTGGGCGTGCAGCACATCGACATGCCGGTCACGCCCGAGAAGGTCTGGCGCCGCCTGCGAGGAGAAGCGCAGTGATCCTCACCGAGTTCGACTACGTCCGGCCCGTCGGCCTCGACGAGGCGCTGACCCTGCTCTCCGGGACGCGCGGCGCCCGGGTGCTCGCCGGCGGGCAGTCCCTGCTGCCCGACCTGCGGTCCGGCGCCGACCGGGCCGACCTGCTGGTCGACGTACGGCACCTGGAGGAGCTCCGCGGCATCGGCCGTACCGCCGACGGCATCCGGATCGGCGCGCTCACCACGCTCGCCGAGCTCGCCGCCGACCCGCTGGTCCTCGACCGGGCGCCCGAGCTGGCCGCGGCCGCCCGCGCCAACGGAGACCCCCAGGTCCGCAACCTGGGCACCGTCGGCGGCAACCTCTCCGCCGGCGGACGCGCCACCGACCTGCCGGTCGCCGCGATCGCCGCCGACGCGGTGGTCGAACTGGCCGGCCCCGCCGGGCGCGGCACCGTACCGGCGGAGGAGCTCGCGGCCTCCGGCGTGCCGGCCGGAGCCGTGGTCACCGCACTGCTGGTGCCCGCCGCCGGAGGCGCCGCCGCCTTCGAGAAGACCGCCGACCGGGCCACCCGCTACCCGGTGTGCGCCACCGCCGTACGGGTCACCCCGGGCGGGCCGCGCATCGCCGTCACCGGGGCCACCGCCCGCCCGCTGCGGCTGCGCGGGGTCGAAGACCGGCTGCGCGGGGGCCCGTACACCACCGACGCCGTGCTCGCCGCCTTCCGCGCCGAGCCCCGGGAGCTGTTCGTCCCCGGGCGCGGCACTTCGGCCGAGTACCTCGGCCACCTGGCGGGGGTGCTCACGGCCCGCGCACTGGCGAGGGCCCAGGCCCTCGCCTGACCGTCCACCACGGGGGAGTTGATCAAGCAGTGGCCGACACATCCAAGACGACCACCACGGGAGTTGCCGTGCACCCAGCCGCCACAGCGGCCAGTGCACCCAGAGGGTCCGGCTTCTGGGTGGTGGGCGCGGTCCTTGTCCTGCTGATGCTCTCCTCCTCCGTGCCCTCCGCCCTCTACGTGCTCTACCAGGAGAAGTGGGGGCTGTCCTCCGGCATCATCACGGTGGTCTTCGCCCTGTACGCCGTCACCGTGCTCGCCGGGCTCCTGCTCTTCGGGTCCCTGTCCGACACCCTGGGCCGGCGCCCGGTCCTGGGGGCCGGGCTGGTCCTCGCGATCGTCTCCATGGGGCTCTTCGCCGGGGCCCAGGGGCTCGGGCTGCTCCTGGCCGCCCGCGCCGTCCAAGGGCTCGCCGTCGGCCTCGCCACCGGGGCCATGGGCGCCGCCCTGCTGGAACTCGCCCCGCGCACCCGGCCCGCGCTCGGTGCCCAGGTCAACAGCGCCGGGCCGACCGTGGGGATCGGGCTCGGCGGCATCGGCGCCGGACTGCTCGTGCAGTACGCGCCCGCCCCGACCGTCCTGAGCTACCTGCTGCTGGTCGGGGCCTTCGCCGTGACCCTGGTGGGCGTGGTCCGGATGCGGGAGAGCGCCCCGGGCGCGGGTGGCCGCTTCCGGGTGGCCCCGCACCGGATCCACGTGCCCGCCGGCGCCCGCGGCCGCTTCGCCGTCCTGGTCCTGACCATCGTCGCCGTCTGGTCGGTGGGCGGCTTCTACCTCTCGCTGGGCCCGCATCTGGCCCTCTCCCTGCTCCGGTCCACCAACTACCTCGTCGGCGGGGCCACCGTCGCCCTGCTCGCCGGGGCCGCCACCGCCGCCCAGCTGGTGCTCGGCCGCACCGAGGCCCTGCGCACCGCCGTCCTGGGCCTGCTGGGGCTGCTCGCCGGGCTCGCACTGGTCCTGCTCGCGCTGGGAGTGGGCTCGGCCGCCGTGTTCCTGGTGGCCACCGCCGTCCTCGGCAGCGGCTGGGGCGCCGCTTTCCTCGGCTCCTTCCGTGCGCTGAGCACCCTCGCCGACCCGGCGCACCGCGGCGAGCTGACCGCCGCCGTCTACGTCTTCGCGTACCTCGCGATGAGCGTGCCGGCGGTCCTCGCCGGCATGCTGACCAACATCCACGGGCTGCACCGCACCTCGGTCGGCTTCATGGCCGCCGTCGCGGGGGTGTGCGCGCTGGCCCTGCTGGTCACCCTGCGGCTGGCCGCCCGCACCCGGGCCGAGGGGAGCACCGCGTGATCGCCCCTGAACTGAGGTCCGCGCTGCGCGGGCTGGAGGTCTTCGCCGGGATCACCGAGGAACAGCTGGACTGGCTGGTCTCGGTCTCCGAGCCCCGGGTCCTCGCCGACGGGGAGATCCTCTTCCGGGACGGCGAGGAGGCCACCGGCTTCCACGTCCTGCTCTCGGGCGGGCTGGTCGTCACCAAGGTCGTCGACGGCCGGGAGGAGGTCCTCACCCGGCACTCCACCGAGGAGGAGAGCGCCGCCGCCGAGGACCACGACGGCAAACCGTCGGCCGCCCACCGGTTCACCGGCGAACTGCCGCTGCTGACCGAGGGCGCGTACGTGGCCACCGCGTCCGCGAGCGGGCCGTCGACCACCGTCGTCGCCTATCCGAAGCCGGTGTTCTTCGAGATGCTGACCCGCTGCCACGGGGTGGCGGCCGTACTGATCCCCGTACTGGCCTGGCGGATCAAGTCCTCCGAGGTGCAGGCCCGCAAACGGGCCACCGTGGAGGCGCTGGGTACCCTGGCCGCCGGACTGGCCCACGAGCTCAACAACCCGGCGGCCGCCGTGGCCCGGGCCGCGCAGGAGCTGGCCCCCGCCCTGGACCGGCTCACCCGCACCGCCCAGGCGTGGGGGGCCGCCGCCACGGGTGCGGAACGCTCCGTGTTCGACCGGCTCGCCGACGAACTGGACAAGCTGCCGCCGCCGGCGACCACCGACCCGCTCGCCCAGGCCGATGCCGAGGAGGAGATCACCGACTGGGCCGAGGAGGCCGGCGCCGAACGGCCCGGCCTGCTCGGATCGGGCGTGTCCGACCTCGGGCTGGAGCTCGGCTGGCTGCTGGAGCGGCTGGAGGGCGTCGGAGAACCGGCCCTCGCACCCGCCCTGGACCACCTGGCGGCCCTCCTGGAGATCCGCTCCCTCGCCGCCGAGCTGCGGGCGGCCGGCCCGCGCATCTCCCAACTCGTCTCCGCGACCCGGGATTACGCCAATCTCGACCGGGCCCCCGAACAGCGCTTCCCGGTGACCGACGGACTGGAGAACACGCTGGTCGTGCTGCGCTCCAAGCTCACCGGGATCAGCATCGTCCGTGCGTACGAGCCCGACCTGCCCGAACTGACGGGCTATCCGAGCGAGTTGAACCAGGTGTGGACCAACCTGGTCGACAACGCCGCCGAGGCGATGGAGGGCTCCGGCGTCCTGACGCTGCGCGCCCGCGCCGAGGGCGCCTGCATGGTCGTGGAGATCACCGACACCGGCCGCGGCATCCCGGAGGACTCCCTGCCGCGCATCTTCGAACCCTTCTACACCACCAAGGACGTGGGCAAGGGAACGGGCCTGGGGCTGCACCTCAGCTACCGCATCGTGACCCAGCGGCACCACGGGTCGATCACCGCCCGCTCGCGGCCGGGGGAGACCCGGATGGTCGTCCGGCTGCCCTTCACGGGCAGCACCCAAGGCTGCGCCTCATCTGCCGAAGCACCAACCTCCACCAGTTGAACGAATGGGAGTCGACATGGCCAAGTACGACATCTCCAAGCTGCACCCGGTGTTCGTCCGCCAGATGGAAGCCCTGGCCGCCCTGGACATCGACGCGGTGATGAAGAACTACACCGACGACGCGGTGCTGTTGCGCTTCGAGGGCGTCTCGGTCGGCATCGAGGCCGTTCGTGAGACGTTCACCGGCTATCTCACCGTGAAGCCCACCCTGGTCGAACTCCAGGAGTACATCGAGACCGACGACACCATCTTCTACCGCGCGATCATGAACTTGAACGGCGAACCGGAGCACGCGTTCGGGACACTTGTCGTCCGCGATGGCCGAATCTGGCGGCAGACGGCCGGGTTCGGCGGCTGATCGCCGAAATCTGGGTAGCGTGTGCGGGGAGGGCGGGGACGTCCGCCCTCCCCGTATACGTGGCAGGCCGTAGATATATGCAAGAAGCGGTGAAGGGGAGGCCATGGAAAGCGAAACCGGGCGGGTCGAGGCATTCAGTGATGGCGTATTCGCCATCATCATCACCATTCTCGTCCTGGAATTGAAGGTTCCGGAGGGAACGGGATCGGAGTTCTGGCACGGCGTCCGGGAGCAGTGGCCGCATTATGCCGCCTATGTCGTGAGTTTCCTCATCATCGGTGTGATGTGGGTGAACCACCACACCATCTTCAGTCACATCAAGCGGGTCGACCGACCCCTGTTGTTCCTGAATCTCCTGGTACTGATGGTGGTGTCGGTGATCCCGTACACCACCAACGTCCTCGCCGAGCACCTCATGCTGGAAGGCGGCTCCGCCAACGCCGCCGCGGTTCTCTACAGTGCCGTCACCGTGGCCTACGCCTTGGCGTTCCTGGCCTTCTGGTGGTACGTCACCCGCCTAGGCCACCTCTTCCACGAAGAGGTGGACAAGGAGGGGGCCCGCGCCACGCGGGTGCGCTTCGGCCTCGGCGCCATCGCCTACCCCCTCACCGTCGGCCTGGCCTTCTACTCCGCGACACTGACGCTTGTCGCACACTTCCTGATCGCGCTCTACTATGCGGCGAACCAGATCCCCATCCCCCTCGTGATAGAGGAAGAGCGGCTCGATTCTGCCAGCGACCTCAGGAAGTAGCCGCCGGGGCCTACGGCCGTTCTCCACGGTCAAGTAGGGTATTGGATCTAGCTGGTCGCGGGGGAGGCACCAGATGGCTCGCGTAGTCCTTCCGGAGGATTCCACGAAGGAAATCTCCGAATTGATCGATGTCATGATCTCTCTTCTTTTTGAGTCCTTACCCCGGCGGGACCAGCGAAACTGGGCCCGCGTTTATCTGAACGGCCTGGTACGAACAAGCGGGAAGAAAACAATCCGCAACATCGCCGGAACAGGGGCCAGTTCCGTCGAGCAGAGCCTCCAGCAGTTCATCAGCAAGTCCCCCTGGGACTGGACCCCGGTCCGCCGCTCCCTCGCCCAGCACCTCGAACGCACCGCCCAGCGCCCCCTGGCCTGGGTGCTCCAGCCCATGGTCATAGAGAAGGCCGGCGACCGCTCGGTCGGCGTCGGCCGGCAGTTCGTCCCCCAGCTCGGCCGCACCGCCAACTGTCAGCAGGCCAGCGGCATCTGGCTCGCCTCCAGCGAGGCCAGCTTCCCGGTCGAATGGACCCTCACCCTCCCCGGGCCCTGGACCAGCGAACTCCTGCGCCGCCGCCGCGCCGGCATCCCCGACACCGCCCGCTCCCTCACCCCCGCCCAGGACGCCGTACACGCCGTCCAGCGGATGGCCGCCACCTGGCAACTCCAGCGCCGGCCGGTGGTGATGGAGGTCGCCAACTGCGATCTGCCGCAGAGCATCGAATCCTTCGCCCTCCAGGACATCCCCTTCGTCTTCAAGGTCGACGGCTCGCTGCCCGTCTCCTTCGGCGGCGCCGGCCGGCACAAACCCGGGCCGCACACCGCGCCCGCCCGCGAACTCATCGACTCCCTGCGCTCCCAGCGCCGCGTCGTCGAATGGACCCGTCACGGCCGGGCCGAGGGCGCGGTGACCCTGCTGACCTCGGCCTCCATCCTCGCCACCCCCTGCGAGGACCGGCCCCTGCCCGCACCGACCACCCCGCTGCTGCTCGTCGGCGCCTGGACCGAAGCCGCCCTGCTGCCCTCCGAGTTCTGGATCACCAACATCGGCGACCGGCCCCTCGCCCAGCTCTTCCTGCTCGCCAAACTCACCGACCGCGTCTCCCTCGACTTCACCGAGACCTGCGAACCCGTCGGCATCCGCGACTTCGAGGGCCGCTCCTTCCGCGGCTGGCACCACCACGCCACCCTCGCCAGCGTCGCCCACGCCGCGAAACTCCTCGGCGCGCGCGGCCGGACCCCCGAGGGCTACGCCGCGCCCACCCGCTCCGCCGCCGGCCGGCCGGCCGCCCCCGGCAGATCCGCGGCCCGGCCCCCGACCCCGGCCGCCCTGCCGCCCCGGCCCCTCATCCCCGGACAGGCCACGCGCCGCGAGTACATCCGCTGATGCTCGACATCACCGACGGGCTCCGCGCCTGGTGCGCCGCGCAGCGGGACTTCGCCCTCGCCACCGTCGTCGCCGTCAGCGGCAGCGCCCCGCGCGGCCCCGGAGCCTCCCTCGCCGTCGACGACCGGGGCACCGCACTCGGCTCCCTGTCCGGGGGCTGCGTCGAGTCCGCCGTGCACGAGCTGTGCCTCGACGCGATCGCCTCCGGCAAGGGCGGCGTGCACCGCTTCGGCTACAGCGACGAGGACGCCTTCGCCGTCGGCCTGACCTGCGGGGGAGTCCTCGACGTCCTGGTCACCCCGGTCCGCCGGCACGACCCCGTACGCCCCGTCATCGGCTCCGTGCTCGACGCCGCCGCCGGCGGGAGACGGGTCGCGCTGGCCCGGGTGGTCTCCGGCCCGGAGCCCCAGCTCGGCCGCGCCCTCGCCGTCCACGCCGACGGAGCCCACGAGGGCGGCCTCGGCGGCGGGGCCGCCCTCGACCGGGCCGCCGCCGCGCAGGCCCGCGCCCTGCTGCTGGCGGGCCGCACCGGCACCGCCGAGCTCGGCACCGCGGGCGGACTGTGCGGGGAGCCGCTGACCCTGCTCGTCGAATCGGCCGCCGAGCCGCCCCGCCTGATCGTCTACGGGGCCATCGACTTCGCCGCCGCCCTCACCCGGATCGGCGCCTTCCTGGGACACCGGGTCACCGTGTGCGACGCCCGGCCCGTCTTCGCGACCCCGGCCCGCTTCCCCGACGCCCACGAGGTGGTCGTCGACTGGCCGCACCGCCACCTCGCCGCGGAATGGGACGCCGGCCGCCTGGACGCCCGTACGGCCGTCTGCGTCCTCACCCACGACGCCAAATTCGACGTGCCGCTCCTGGAACTCGCCCTCCGGCTGCCGCTCGCCTACGTCGGAGCCATGGGATCGCGCCGCACCCACGCCGAGCGGGACCGGCGCCTGCGGGACGAAGGCGTCCCGCAGGCGGCGCTGGACCGGCTGCGCTCCCCGATCGGCCTCGACCTCGGCGGCGGAACCCCCGAAGAGACCGCCCTGGCCATCGCCGCCGAACTCACGGCCGTCCGGTACGGCGGATCGGTCCTCCCCCTCACCGGTACCCGGGGCCCCGTCCACCGCACCAGGACCAAGGTCCCGTAGGAACAGACCACGGGGCCCGGTATGTCCTGGACGATCAGCCGGGGCGTGGTGAACGCCGGGACGTGGGAGAATGAAGTACGTGCGTTTCCTCGGCTTGCCCTGACGGGTAGGGCCGGCCCCTCCGATCGACTGGGATGTTCAGCACGTGCGTTTCCTCAATGACCTGAAGCCGCCGTACGACCTCACGTACGACGATGTGTTCATGGTGCCGAGCCGCTCCGCGGTGGGTTCCCGCCAGGGCGTCGACCTCTCCTCGCCCGACGGCACCGGCACCACCATTCCGCTGGTCGTGGCGAACATGACCGCCATCGCGGGCCGCCGGATGGCCGAGACCGTCGCCCGCCGCGGCGGCATCGTGGTCATCCCCCAGGACATCCCGATCGAGGTCGTCACCGACGTCATCTCCTGGGTGAAGACCCGCCACCTCGTGCTCGACACCCCGATCACGCTGGCGCCCACCCAGACCGTCGCCGACGCGCTGTCCCTGCTGCCCAAGCGCGCCCACGGCGCCGGTGTCGTCGTCGACGCCGACAACCGCCCGATCGGAGTGGTCACCGACCACGACCTGACCGGCGTGGACCGCTTCACCCAGCTCTCCGAGGTCATGTCGAAGGAGCTGCTGCTCATCGACGCCGACATCGACCCCCGCGAGGCCTTCAACCAGCTCGACGCCGGCCACCGCAAGCTGGCCCCCGCCGTCGACAAGGACGGCAGGCTGGTCGGCATCCTGACCCGCAAGGGCGCGCTGCGCGCGACCCTGTACACCCCGGCCACCGACGCCAACGGCAAGCTGCGCATCGCGGCCGCCGTCGGCATCAACGGCGACTTCGTGCAGAAGGCCAAGCAGCTGCTCGACGCGGGCGTGGACACGCTCGTCATCGACACGGCGCACGGCCACCAGGAGTCGATGATCAACGCGATCAAGGCCGTCCGCGCGCTGGACCCGCAGGTCCCGATCGTCGCGGGCAACATCGTCGCCGCCGAGGGCGTGCGCGACCTGATCGAGGCCGGCGCGGACATCATCAAGGTCGGTGTGGGCCCCGGCGCCATGTGCACCACCCGCATGATGACCGGTGTGGGCCGGCCGCAGTTCTCCGCGGTGCTGGAGTGCGCGGCGGAGGCGAAGAAGTACGGCAAGCACGTGTGGGCCGACGGTGGTGTCCGTCACCCGCGTGACGTGGCGATGGCGCTGGCCGCCGGTGCGTCGAACGTGATGATCGGCTCCTGGTTCGCCGGGACGTACGAGTCCCCGGGCGACCTCCAGCAGTCCGCCGACGGGCGGTTCTACAAGGAGTCCTTCGGCATGGCCTCGGCGCGCGCGGTGCAGAACCGCACGTCGGAGGAGTCCGCGTACGACCGGGCCCGCAAGGGTCTGTTCGAGGAGGGCATCTCCACCTCGCGCATGTTCCTGGACCCGGCCCGTCCGGGCGTCGAGGACCTGATCGACTCGATCATCGCGGGTGTCCGGTCCTCTTGCACCTACGCCGGTGCGGGCTCCCTCGCGGAGTTCGAGGAGAAGGCGGTCGTGGGCGTCCAGTCCGCGGCCGGCTACGCCGAAGGCAAGCCGCTGCACGCCAGCTGGAGCTAGCACTTTCCCCGTGGCCCCGGCCCCGCCCCTCCCCGGGCGGCGCCGGGGCCACGGCCGTACCCGGTCCCGGGCGGTCCGCTCTGCCGCTGCGCGGGGCGTTCCCCTACCCGCCCTTTCGCCGTTTCCCGGGGGCTCCGCCCCCGTGCCCCCGCGCCTCAAACGCCGGCGAGGCTGGATATCTAGCCCTCCGGTGTTTGAGGAGCGGGGTCTGGGGCGGAGCCCCAGGGAACGATGGAAGGGCGGGTAGGGGACGGCTCCGCGCAGCGGCCGTGTGGACCGGTCGCGGTGACCGTTCGGCGTGCGGGGGACCGTTCGGCGCAGCCGACGGGGGGATCGGCCATGCGGCGGATAACTCCGCGGGGCCGTCGCGGGACGCTCGGGGTATCCGACCTGGAAGGGGTACCCCGTGGCCAGAACCGACGCGCACGCCCTCGCCCGGCTGCACAGCGAGCACGGGAAGGCACTCTACGGATTTCTCCTCGGCCTGACCTTCGGGGACCGGCACCGGGCCGAGGACCTGCTGCAGGAGACCCTCTTCCGGGCCTGGACGCACCCCGAGGCGCTGGAGAGCGGGCACGCCTCCATGCGGCCCTGGCTGTACACGGTGGCCCGGCGCCTCGCCATCGACGCCCGGCGGGCCCGCATGGTGCGGCCCGCCGAGGTGGGGCCGGACGCCCTGGAGCACTCCCCGGCCGCCGACGACCGCACCGAGCAGGCCGTCGTCGTCCTCGACGTCCGCCACGCCCTGCGACGGCTCAGCCCGGAGCACCGCGCGGTGCTCCACCAGATCTACTTCCGCGGGGCCTCCGTCGGCGAGGCCGCCGAGGCGCTCGGGGTGCCCGCGGGGACCGTGAAGTCGCGCACCCATTACGCGCTGAGGGCGCTGCGCGCGGCCATGCCCGGCTACGGCCCGGCAGACCGAGCGGCCGCCTGAGCGGCCACCGCCGCCCGGGAGCGGACCTGGAGTTTCGCCAGGATGTGCGAGACATGCGTCTGCACGGTACGGCGGGATAGGAACAGGGCGTTCGCGATCTCCGGGTTCGAGCGGCCCTGCGCGACGAGGAGGGCCACCTTCAGCTCGGCCGGGGTCAGCGCCTCCCAGCCGTTCGCCGGCCGGCGCCGCGCCGACCGGCTGCCCCGGCGCACCCCCAGGCTCCGCAGCCGCGCGTCGGCCCGCGCGATGTCCCACCGCGCGCCCGGCTCCTCGTACGCCGCCACCGCGCGCGTCAGCGCCGACCGGGCGCCGGCGAGGTCCCCGTGCCAGGCCCGCGCCACCGCCAGGTCCTCCAGGGTGTGGCCCAGCACCAGCGGCCACCTGCCGCGCTCACCGCGGGCCACCGCCTCCTCCAGCAGCCCCGGATCCTGCGCGAACAGCCCCCGGCAGCGCAGCAGGGCCAGCGCGGGCCCCGGATACTCCGGCAGCGCCGCCGCCGCGCGCCCGCACGCCGCCACCGCCGCCCGCGCCGTGGCCGCCTCCCCGCTCTCCAACGCGAGCCGGACGATCTCCGACAGCACCCAGGGGCGCTCGTACGCCGCCTCCTCCTCCGCCCCGTCCGCCAGCTCCGGCAGCAGCGCCCGCAACGCGTCCCCCGGTCGCCCGTCCCGCTCCGCCAGCAGGGCCCGCGCCAGCAGCACGTGGGAGGCGTACCGGCGCGCCGCGGGCGTGGCGAAGGCACCGGCCGGCAGCGCCGCGAGCTCGGCCCGCGCCGCCTCCCGCTCGTCGCGGTGGCCCAGCACCAGCGCCCGCAGCCCGTGCACCACCACCGGCAGCCACCCGTCGGACACCGGCAGCGCGCACGCCCGTGACACCCCTTCGAGCGTCTCGTCCCAGTCGCCGAGCCGGTAATGGAACTCGGCGAGCCGGGCCTCGGTCACCACCAGCCGCCCCGTCGAACGGGTCGCGACGGCCAGCTCCCGCGCCTCCCGCAGGGCCCGGGCCACGACCGGCTGCTCGTCGAAGCGCATGTGGCCCTCCGCCTGGTTCGCCAACAGCAGCAGCCGCATGTCGTTGGCGGCCGGGCTGCGCCGCGCGTACGCGATGCCCTCCGCGACGTGCCGCAGCGAATCCCGCCCCCGGCCCAGGTGGAACAGCGCGAAGGACAGCGCGTGATGGGCCTCCGACCCGCACAGCGGATCCCCCAGACTCCGGGCCTGCTCCACCAGCGGCCCGGCCAGCGCGAGCGCCTCGGCCGCCCGGTGCAGATCGGCCAGCGCCAGCACCCGGCAGGCATCCAGCCGCAGCCGCCACTGCGCAGACGGGAACTGCTCCGCCAGCGCCCGCTCGGTGACCGTCAGCGCGCCCGCCATGTCCCCCTGGATCATCAGCGCGGACAAGCTTGAACTCCACCGCCGCCCGCCGGTCGGGATCCGTCGTCCTGGCCCGCAGCGTGCGCAGCAGCGCCACCGACTCCGGGCGGCGCAGCATCAGCGCCGCGTCCGCCAGCTGCTCCTCCAAGGCGTCCACGGTCACCCGCTCCCGCGCACCCCCCTGCGCGATGGCCCGCTCCAGCAGCTCGGCCGCCGGCCCCGGAGCCCCCGCGGTCAGCGCAGGCGCCGAAGCGGCCAGCCAGCGCACCGCCCACGGACTCAGCCGCCCGCCGCGCACCAGCTGCCCGGCGATCCGCGCCGGATCCACCCCGGCCTCCGCGAAGGCCCGCGCGGCGTCCTGGTGCAGGGCCGTGCGCAGCGGGCCGGGGGTCTGCTCGTACAGTGCCCGCCGCAGCGCCGGATGGCGGAAGCGCAGCCGGTCCCCGGTGTCCTCCAGCAACCCCGCCAGCAGCGGCTCCTCCAGGTCCGCGAGCAACTCCCGTGTGGGCCGCGCCCGTACGAGGGCCAGCTCGCGCGCGCCGAAGGCCCGGCCCAGCAGCGCCGCATGCCGCAGGAGGGTGCGCGCCGGCCCGGAGAGGCAGTCCAGCCCCCGGGTCGCGGCGTCCGGTGGCGGCGGCAACTCCTCCTCCGCGACGGACAGTTCCGCGGTGCCGCCCTCGATCCGGATCAGCCCCGACCAGTGCGCCAGCAGCTCCCGCAGCAGCCGCGGATTGCCGCCCGCCTGCTCCGCCGCCTCCCGCAGCCGGGGCCCGGGCGGCGCCCCCAGCACGCCGCGGACCAGCTCGGCCGACTCCGCCCCGGACAGCGGCTCCAGCCGCACCGTGCGCCCGCCCGGCGCCCCGCACGGCCCCTCCGCGTCCGCCGGGCGGGGCAGCGGCCGCCGGGTCGCCGCCAGCAGCAGCGGCCGCCGGCCCTCGGCCGCCGCCGCGGCCAGGCGCCGCCACAGCATCAGGCTCGCCGGGTCCGCCCACTGCGCGTCGTCCAGCACCAGCAGCAGCGGCCGCCGGTCACACCACTCCTCGACGGCGGCCGCCAGCAGGTCCATGGCCGCCAGCAGCGCCCCGCCGGGCGCCGCCGCCCCCTCGGCCTCCCGCAGCAGCGCGACCACCGCCGCCCGGGCGGGGCCCGCCGGATGCACGCAGTCCAAGGCGGCACGCAGCGGCAGGTCCGCGGCGAGCGCGTCGGCCGCCCCGTACCGGACCCGGCAGCCGAGCGCCGCCGCCTGCGCCAGGGCCTCCCGTACGAACGCGGTCCGGCCCGCACCCGCCTCGCCCTCCACGGTCAGGCAGCCTCCGCGGCCCTCCGCACCCCCGCGCACCCATTCCCGTAACCCGTCACGAAGCTGTTCCCGCCCGACCCGCACGCCGGCGATCCTTCCGGTCACATCGCGCCGCTGGTCAGCATGCCACGCCCCCGGGCCGATCAGTACCGGTGCGGCGGCTGTCCGGGTGGTGAACTGTGCACGCCCGCACGGTACTTCGGGATCCGCACGGTCACCTTCATGCCCGCGCCCACCCCCGTCTCGATCACCGGCCCGTACGCGTCCCCGTACACCTGCCGGATCCGCTCGTCGACATTGGGCAGTCCGATGCCCGAGGAGGAACCCCCGCCCTCCCCGGCCAGGATCCGGCGCAGCAGGGCCGGATCCATCCCGACCCCGTTGTCCTCCACGGTGATCACCGCCTCCGAACCGGCGTCCCGCGCGGTGATGGTGATCCGGCACTCCTCGGTGGAGTCCTCCAGCCCGTGCTTGACGGCGTTCTCCACCAGAGGCTGCAGGCACAGGAACGGCAGCGCCACGGGCAGCACCTCCGGCGCCACCTGCAAGGTGACCTTCAGCCGGTCCCCGAACCGGGCGCCGGCCAGCGCCAGATACTGCTCGATGGACCGCAACTCCTCGGCGAGCGTGGTGAATTCACCGTGCCGCCGGAAGGAGTACCGGGTGAAGTCGGCGAACTCCAGCAGCAGGTCCCGGGCCCGCTCCGGGTCCGTCCGCACGAACGAGGCGATCGCCGCCAGGGAGTTGAAGATGAAGTGCGGTGAGATCTGCGCCCGCAGCGCCTTGATCTCGGCCTCCATCAGCCGGGTCCGCGAGCGGTCCAGCTCGGACAGCTCCAGCTGTACGGACACCCACCGCGCGACCTCCGTCGCGGCCCGCACCAGCACCGCCGACTCCCGCGACCCGTACGCCACCAGCGCGCCCAGCATCCCGTCCTCGCCGGTCAGCGGGGCCACCACCGCCCACTTGAGCGGACACTCCGGCCGCTGGCACTCGGTCCGCACGCTCTGGCTGCGCCCCGACTCCAGCATCACCGCCACCCGGGCCATCGCCCGCCGCTGGTGGTGATCGGCGCCCGGGCCGTCCCAGGCCAGCACCGACTCCCGGTCGGTCAGGCACAGCGCCTCGGTGCCCAGCAGCGACCGCAGCCGCTTGGCCGCCTTGCGCGCCGCGTCCTCCGTCAGCCCCGCGCGCAGCGGGGGAGCGGCCAGCGAAGCCGTGTGCAGGGTGTGGAACGTCGCCCGCTCCACCGGGGTCCCCAGAGCCGGCCCGGCCGCCCGCTCGCCGCGCCGGGCGTGCCACCGGCCCGCCGCCCACCCCGCGCCGAGCAGCGGGACGGCGCCCGCGACCGCGAGCAGTGCGATCACCGCCCCGGTCACCGGCCGCCCCCCACCCGGTCCCCGGCCACGTTCTCCGGCAGGTGCAGCCGGGCCAGGGTGGCCGCCGTCCCGGCCGGGATCCGCGTCCGGGTGCCCAGCGACACCAGCACCATCGTCAGGAACCCCAGCGGCACCGACCACGCCGCCGGCCACGCCAGCAGCGTGTGCACCCACCCCGCCGGAGCCAGCCCGGCCCGCGTCGTCAGCACCGCGCTCAGCGCCGCCCCGCCGCCCGTCACCAGCCCGGCCACCGCACCCGGCGGGGTCAGCCCGCGCCACCAGATGCCCAGCACCAGCAGCGGGCAGAACGAGGACGCCGACACCGCGAACGCCAGCCCCACCGCGTCCGCCACCGGCACGTCACGGGCCGCCACACTCCCGGCGAGCGGCACCGCCACCGCCACGAGCACCGCGAAGCGGAAGCTGCGCACCCCGCGCGTCGGCAGCAGGTCCTGGTGCAGCACCCCGGCCACCGCCATGGTCAGCCCCGAAGCCGTCGACAGGAACGCCGCGAAGGCACCCCCGGCCAGCAGCGCCCCCAGCAGCTCCCCGAGCAGCCCGCCCAGCATCCGCTCCGGCAGCACCAGCACCGCGGCGTCCGCGTCGCCGGTCAGCGCCAGCTCCGGGGCGTAGATCCGGCCCAGCGCCCCGTACACCGGTGGCAGCAGGTAGAAGACCCCGACCAGCCCGAGCACGACCAGCGTGGTGCGGCGCGCCGCCCGCCCGTTGGGGCTGGTGTAGAAGCGCACGGCGACGTGCGGCAGGCCCATGGTGCCGAGGAAGGTGGCCAGGATCAGCCCGTACGTCGCGTACAGCCGGTACTCGGGCCGGTCCCCGGACAGCGGCTCCGACCAGCTGGACGCACTGAGGCCGGCCTCCGCCCGGGTCTCCGGGACCACGGAGCCCGGGGTGAACTCCAGCCGCGCGTGGGCCCGTACGGAATGCTGCCCGGCGGAGAGCGTCAGCGGGGCCGCCTCGTGGGTCCGCCCGTCCACCTGCCCTGTCACCGTCAGCGTCAGCGGGGCGTCCACCGACATCCGGACGTCCTCGGCCAGCGTCACGGCCGTGTGCTCGCGGAAGACGGCCGGGGCGTCGAAGGTGGCCCGCGGCGCGCCGTCCCCGGTCCAGGCGGCGACGAGGAAGAAGGCGGGGACGAGGAGGGCGGTCAGCTTGAGCCAGTACTGGAAGGCCTGCACGAAGGTGATGCTGCGCATCCCGCCGGCGGCGACGGCCGCGCCCACCACGGACGCGACGACCACCCCGCCCACCCAGTGCGGGGCCCCGGTCAGGATCTCCAGCGTCAGCCCCGCGCCCTGCAACTGCGGCAGCAGGTACAGCCAGCCCACCCCGATCACGAACAGCACCGCGATCCGGCGCACCGCCTGGGACTCCAGGCGCGCCTCGGCGAAGTCGGGCAGGGTGTACGCCCCGGAGCGGCGCAGCGGCGCCGCGACGAGCACGAGCAGCACGAGGTACCCGGCGGTGTAGCCGACCGGATACCAGAGCATCTCGGGCCCCTGCAGCAGCACCAGCCCGGCCACGCCGAGGAAGGACGCGGCGGAGAGGTACTCCCCGCTGATGGCGGCCGCGTTGAGGCGGGGGCCGACGGTGCGGGAGGCGACGTAGAAGTCGGAGGTGGTGCGGGATATGCGCAGGCCCAGCGCTCCGACGAGGACGGTGGCCAGCACTACGACGCCGACAGCGGTCAGCGCGTACGTCTGGTTCAACGGGGGTCCTTCGGACGGGGGCGGGTTACGGGAGTCTATGCAGGGCCGCCCACATGCGACAGGCGTGATCCGGCCCGTGCCGGTGCCTGCGCCCGTGCTGCGGGTGCCGCTGCGCGGAGCGGGTCCCCTACCCGCCCTTCCACCGTTCCTCCCCCAGCTACCGCTGGGAGGTGCCCCCAGGGGCTCCGTCCCAGACCCCGCTCCTGGCGGTGGCGGGGTCAGACGGCCGGGTCGCGGTGGTCCGCGCAGTCGCGCAGGGCGATCTCCAGCTCCACGTACGACTCCTCGGCCCGCCGGAAGGCCAGCGTCAGCGCGGCCTCCGCGCGGGGCGGCACCTGGCCGCGGACCCCTTCCCCCGCCTCGTACAGGACATCGGCCCACCGTGCGGCCGCACTCCGCAGGCGGGCCAGCAGCGCCTCCGCCTCGGTCGGCCCGGCCGGCAGGCCGCGCGGCAGGCCGGTCAGCGCGTCGAGCAGCGCCTGGATTTCGGACATCACGCTCCTCCCGCGCCGGAAGATCCACGATACGCGGGCGTACGGCCATCGGCGGCGGACGGCCCCGCCGGATCGCCGTACGCCACTCGCCGTGCGACGAACGGCACCACGGCGCCGCCGGACGGTCGGCCGGTCGCGGACGGCCGGTCGCGGTCAGCCGGTGGCGTGCCGCATCAACAGGTCCCGCAGCTCCCGCGCATGGCGACGGCTCACCTGCAGCTCAGCCGACCCGACCCGGACGCTCGTCGTGCCCGCGTCCAGCCGGAGTTCGTCGATGCGGGCCAGCGCCACCAGGTGCCGGCGGTGGATCCGTACGAACCCGCGCGCGGCCCACCGCTCCTCCAGCGTGGACAGCGGGATCCGGACCAGGTGGCTGCCCTCGTCGGTGTGCAGGCGGGCGTAGTCGCCCTGGGCCTCGACGTAGGCGATGTCGGCGATCGCCACGAACCGGGTGACGCCGCCCAGTTCGACGGCGATCTGGTCGGGGCTGCGGTCGGCGAGGGTGACCTCGGCGGCCGGCCGGCGCGGTACCGGCACGGCCGGGGCGGGTTCGGCGGCCGGCGGCGGCGCCTCCCCGGTCCGGCCCAGCTGCGCGCACGCCCGCCGGACGGCCTCGGCCAGCCGCTCGGGGCGCACGGGCTTGAGTACGTAGTCCACGGCCTTGAGGTCGAAGGCCTGCACGGCGAAACCCTCGTGGGCGGTGACGAACACGATCAGCGGCGGCCGCGCGAACCCGGCCAGCAGCCGGGCGATGTCCAGACCGGTCAGCCCGGCCATGTGGATGTCGAGGAAGACCACGTCGATGCCGTCCGCCCCGTCCGGCCCGGCCTCCAGCGCGAGGGTGATCCGGCGCAGCGCCTCGGTGGCGTCCGAGGCCCCCTCCGCGCTGCGCACCCGGGGATCGGAGCGCAGCAGGTAGAGGAGCTCCTCCAGGAGCGGCTTCTCGTCGTCGACGGCCAGTACGCGCAGCATGCGGCCGAGTCTAAGGACCGGCCCACCGCGGCGGAACGGTGCGCGGCCCCTGCCCGGGGGGAGGTCGGGCGAGGGGCCGCGCGGTCATGAGGCACTACTGGACGGTGATGAGCTTGCCGTCGGGGGAGACGGCGTACCAGGTGCCGCCCACGCCCTGGCCGTTGATGTCGCCCGGTTTCTTGTCACCGCTGAAGGTGTAGACGGGCCAGCAGTCGACCGTCTGCTGCTTCTTGCCGTCCGGGCGGTCCAGCACCAGGTAGTTGCGCTCGGTGATCCCCTTGGCGTTGGCCTTGTCCACCGGCGGGACGACCGGCCACTTGGCCACGCAGTCGCCCTCGCACTTCGACACCATCGGCCACGCGGTGTCCGGCTTGAACCGGTAGACCGTCATGCCCTTGCCGTCGACGATGTGGTCGCCGAGCTTGGGGTCCTTCGCCACGGACAGGCCGGCGCCCGCCTCCGCCGCGCCACCCGCGGCCGGGGTCGTCTTCGCCGCCTTCTTGCCGTCCGGGGCGAAGGCGAACCACACCCCGCCGACGCCCTGGCCGTTGATGTCGCCCGGCTTGGCGTCCTTGTCGAAGCGGTACGCGGGCCAGCCGGCCACCGTCAGCTGCCTGGTGCCGTCGCTGCGCACCACCTCGCCCAGCAGCGCCGGGTCCATGCCCGCCGCGGCGGTGGCGTCACCGGCCGCGACCACCGGCCAGGTCTTCGCGCAGTCCCCGTCGCAGTTGGACTTCGACGGCTTGGCGGTGTCCTTGTCGAACCGGTAGAGGGTGTGTCCGGCGCCGTCGGTCAGGACCGAGCCGAGCCGCTCGCTGCTCGCGACCGTCAGCTGCCCGGCCGGCTTGGCGCCGGAGCCGTCCGCCGCCGCGGCCGGCGAGGGGGCCTGGGCGGAGGCGGCGCCGGCCGGCTTGGCCGTGTCGGCGGCCTTGTCGTCCGCCGGACCGCAGGCGCTCGCCGCCAGGGCGACGGCGATCGCGGCCGCGGCAAGGGTGGTTCCGCGCTTGATGCCCATCGTGATCTCTCCCACTGTGGTGTCCGTCGTGTCCGCCGCCTCGGCGCCGGCAACTGTGCCCAGGACACGCCCCGGTGGGAGAGATCTGTTCACGGCGATCGCTGTGGGCTGTTTCACTCACCCCCGGTCGAACCCGGCGCGCCGCAGGGCCGTGGCCACAGCGAGGCCGAGGACCCGGTGTCCGGAGTCGTTGGGGTGCAGCCCGTCCTCCAGGTGTTCTGGTCCCAGCAGGTCCCGGCCCGGCAGCACGGCCAGCCGGTCGTCGCCCGCGGCGATCCGGTCCCGGGCGGCGCGCTCCATCGCGTCGCGCAGGGCGCCCAGGGTGGCGCCGAGCCGGTTCGGGGTGCGTTCGGCGTCGGGCCGCAGGACGGGGGAGAGCAGCAGGAGCGGGGTCCGCGGATGCCCCTGCCGGACCAATTCGAGGAACACGCGCGTGGTCTCGTACAGCAGCGGAGCCGAATAGGGCACCCGTGACCAGCAGTTGGTGCCGAAGGCGAGGGTGAGCACATCGGCGGGCAGGCCGGCGAGCTGTTCGGCGGTGGCGAGCTCGCCGCGGGCGGCGCCCGCGTAGCCGAGGTTGACGGTGTCCCAGCCGAGCGCCCGCCCGGTGACCGAGGGCCAGCCGTGGGCGGGGCGGGTGGACCACCAGCCCTCGGTGATGGAGTCGCCGTGCACCACCCAGCGCGGGGCGGGCGGGGCCGGTGCGAGGGGGCCGCCGATCCCGCGCAGGCCGAGGATGACGGGGGACTGCGTCTCCGGCGGGTGCAGGGTGAAGGGCCCGCTGCCGCCGCCCAGTTCCATCCGTACGACGGCCTCCGCGGCCGGTTCGGTGAACACCTCGCAGACCACCCCGTGCCGGTCCCACAGCGCGAAGCCGTGCGCGAGGTCGCGCAGGGCGTCGGTGGCTCCGGGCACGGCCGCCCGGTAGCGGATCTCCACGGCCCGGGCGGCCTGGGTGGTGAACTCCAGCCGCACCCCGATGGGCAGGGTGGCCCGCTCGCCCGTGTCCCACGGCAGCCGCATGGTGTCCGCCGGGTCCGCCCGCACCGGGCGTCCCTTGTCCAGCCAGGCGACCCCGCGCAGGAAGGGGCCCGGGTCCTGCCAGCCGGGGTCCTGCCACAGCCCGTCGGCGTCACCGCCACCGTCAGCGCCCAGTGGTCTCACTCTTCGCCTCCGATCGTCGGATACGGGAACTTCACCCCGACCCCGCCGTCCACCACCAGCGTCTGTCCCGTCACGTACGAGGACAGCGGGGAGACGAGGAAGTACAGGGCCGCCGCGATGTCCCAGGTTTCGGCGACCCGGCCCAGCGGGGCGTTCTCCGCGTTGCGCCGCCGCCCCTCGGGGCCCAGCAGGGCGGCGACCCGCGGGGTCCACACCACCCCCGGCGCCACCGCGTTCACCCGTACCCCGCGCGGGCCCAGTTCCACCGCCGCCGAGCGCACCAGGGACATGAGCCCCGCCTTCGCGGCCCCGTAGGCGGCGTGCAGCGGGGCCGCGGTCAGGCCGGAGACGGAGGCGACGAAGACGAGCGGGCCGCCGCCGGCCGCGGCGACGGCCTCACCGCCGTACCGGACGGCGAGCCAGGCGTGCCGCAGGACCATGTCGAAGTGCCAGTCCCAGCCGGCGTCGTCGAGGTCGGGGAGCCCCGCGTACCGGGCCATGCCGACGATGTCGACGACCCCGCCCACCGGTCCGCCCAGCAGCGCGGTGGCCTCCTCGAAGAGGGTGCGGACGGCCGCGCGCCGAGTTACGTCGGCGGTGTACGGGACGCCCCCGGTCTCGGCGGCGACGGCCCGGGCGCGTTCGCCGTCGAGGTCCGCGCACAGCACGCGGGCGCCCGCGGCGGCGAGGGCGTGGGCGGTCTGGCGGCCGATGCCGTTGCCGGCGCCGAGCAGGACGAGCCGGCGGCCGTCGAGGCGGTGCAGGGCGGCGTAGTCGGGGACGGGCGAGGTGTCGAGGCCCCCGGCGGTCACGGGGCGGCCGTCCGGGGCTCGTAGCGGGCCAGTTCCGGAATGACTTCCTTCCCCAGGATCTCCAGGGTCCGCAGGATCTCCCGGTGCTCCAGGTAGCCCCACTGCACGTAGCAGATCAGCTGGTCCACGCCGAGGTCCGCGTACCGCTTGGCCTTGGCGACGATCGTCTCCGCGTCCCCGATGAGGATCATGTCCCCGTCGCTGAACTCCCGTACCGGAATCTCCCCTTCCAGTATCGGGGTGAGCAGCGGGAAGGTCCGCTCGCGTTCCTCGGGGTCCAGGTGCGGCAGCTCCCACTCCAGCGTGAACTGCGCGAGGTTCGAGTACCACCAGGCCACGGAGGACCACACGCGGGCGCCGGGTGCCGTGCCCGGTGCGGTCGCGTGGACGAGGGTGTAGGCGCTGACCCGGTCCGTCGTGACGTCGGTGAGCGGCCGCGGGGCGCGCGCGGCGTTCCGGTACGCCGCCACCTGGCGGGCCATCGCCTCCAGCGGCTGCATGATCGAGAAGGAGAGCAGCCCGAGTCCGGCCGCCCCGGCGACCTCGGCCGAGCCGGGGGAGGTGGCCGCCATCCAGGCGGGCGGGTGCGGGTCCTGCACGGGCTTGGGGGTGACCATCCGGCGCGGGAAGCGGAACCGCTCGGAGGCGTACTCGAAGTACTCCTCGCGCCACATTCCGGCAACGATCCCGACGGCCTCGCGCCAGTCCTCCCGGGACCGCTCCCGGTCCACCCCGAAGGCCGCCTGCTCCATGGGCGTGGAGCGCCCGGTGCCCCATTCCACGCGGCCCCCCGAGAGCACGTCCACGGTGGCCACCTTCTCCGCGATCCGCTGAGGAGCGGTGAAGCCGAAGGGGGTCAGGGTCACCCCGAAGCCGAGCCGGATCCGCTCGGTCAGCCCGGCCAGGTGTCCGAGGAGCACCTCGGGGGCCGGGCAGTGGGAGCGGCCCTCGCGGAAGTGGTGCTCGACCGCCCACACCGTGCGGAACCCCATCCGGTCGGCGAGCCGGATCTGCTCGACGGCCTCCCGGTAGGCGCGCTGCTCGGCGGCCCGCTGACCGTGCGGATGGGCCCCGTGCCAGGGCCTCGGTACGTCGATCTCGTAGAGCACGTCCAGATCCATGGCGGCACGCTGCGGCAGATCTGACGAAGTGTCAAGAAAGGGGGCGCGGGTGGGCTGCGCAGTGATCGATCGTCCACGCGCAACAAACGACCATGGCGGACGGATCCGCGCAACGATCGTCCGCCAATGTGCAAGGATGGTGCATTACGGGCGGTATCACTCAGCTCGTAGGCTCACCCCCTGTACGTGGAGTGGCGCGGACCGCCTGCTCGGCGGTCCCCCCATGCCCAGACGGGCCCAAACCCGTCTGATAACTGCTCCGGACCGCTGCGGTCGACGCCTGAACCGTCCCCATCCCGCAGTGTCAAAGGAGTCCCCTCGTGCTCGATCAGGGCCAGGCACCCCCGCTCTCCCCGGAGACGCGCAAGCCCGTGAACCCGCTGCTGCGCCGCAAGCCCGTCGAGCGGCTCGTCGCCGAGGGCGGCCAGGGCGAGGGCGGCACGCTCCGCCGCTCGCTCACCATGTGGCAGCTGACGATGATCAGCATCGGCGCCACCCTGGGCACCGGCATCTTCGTCGTCCTCGGCACCGCCGCCCCCAAGGCCGGCCCCGCCGTGACGATCTCCTTCATCCTCGCGGGCCTGACCGCCCTGTTCTCGGCCCTCTCCTACGCCGAGCTGGCCGGCTCCGTTCCGGTCTCCGGCTCCTCGTACTCCTACGCGTACGCCACGATGGGCGAGCTCATAGCCTGGATCTGCGGCTGGTGCCTGGTCCTGGAGTACGCCGTCTCCGTCGCGGCCGTCGCCGTCGGCTGGGGCCAGTACCTCAACGAGTTCCTCGACGGGACCATCGGGCGCACGATTCCCGAGTCGGTCTCCGCGCCGCTGGGCGAGGGCGGGTTCATCAACCTGCCGGCCCTGGTCGTCGTCCTGCTCTCGATGGTCTTCCTGATGCGCGGCGCCAAGGAAAGCGCCACGGTCAACTCGATCATGGTCGGGGTGAAGATCGTCACGCTGCTGCTCTTCATCGGCATCGGCGTCATGGGCATCAAGGCCGGCAACTACACCCCGCTGGCCCCGCTCGGCGTCACCGGCATCAGCGCCGCCGCCTCCACCCTCTTCTTCTCCTACATCGGCTTCGACGCCGCCTCCACCGCCGGTGAGGAAGCCAAGAACCCGAAGAAGGACCTGCCGCGCGCGATCATGCTCTCGCTGGCGATCGTCACCGTCCTCTACGTCCTCGTCGCCTTCGTCGCCGTCGGCGCCATGCCGTGGCAGGACTTCGAGGGCACCGAGGCCGCGCTCGCCCAGATCATGACCGACGTCACCGGCACCAGCGTCTGGGGCGTCGTCCTCGCCGCCGGAGCCATCGTCGCGATCTTCTCCGTCGTCTTCGCCGTCCTCTACGGCCAGACCCGCATCCTCTTCGCGATGTCCCGCGACGGCCTCGTCCCCAAGGTCTTCGCCAAGGTCGACGAGAAGACCGGCGCCCCCCGCGCCAACGTGGTGATCGTCTCCCTGTTCTGCGGCGTCCTCGCGGCCTTCATCCCGCTGGGCAAGCTCGCCGACGCCACCAGCATCGGCACCCTCTTCGCCTTCGGCCTGGTCAACGTCGCCGTCATCATCCTGCGCCGGACCCGCCCCGACATGCCGCGCACCTTCAAGGTGGCGCTCTTCCCCGTCACCCCGATCCTGGGCGCCATCGCCTGCGCCTACATGATGTTCGAGCTCGATACGGCCACGTGGATGGTCTTCGGTGGCTGGATGATCGTGGGCCTCGTGTTCTACTTCCTGTACGGCGTCCGCCGCTCCCGACTGGCCACGGAAGAAGTGGCCACAGCAGAAAAGTGATCCACCCGCAGTGCGACTGAACGATCTCGACGAACGCATCGTGCACGCCCTCGCCGAGGACGCCCGCCGCTCCTACGCGGACATCGGCTCCGAGGTCGGCCTCTCGGCCCCGGCCGTCAAGCGGCGCGTCGACCGGCTGCGGGCGGAGGGAGCCATCACCGGCTTCACCGTCCGCGTCGACCCCGCCGCCATGGGCTGGGAGACCGAGGGCTTCATCGAGATCTACTGCCGTCACAACACCTCGCCGGACGACATCCGGCGGGGGTTGGAGCGGTACCCCGAGGTGGTGTCCGCGTCGACCGTCACCGGCGACGCGGACGCCCTCGTCCAGGTCTTCGCCTCCGACATGCGGCACTTCGAGCGCGTACTGGAACGCATCGCGGGCGAACCCTTCGTGGAACGCACGAAGTCGGTCCTGGTCCTGTCGCCCCTCCTGCGCCGCTTCACGTCGGGCGCCCCGGCGTAGGAGCGGGGTCCGGGGCGGAGCCCCGAATCCTTGAGCCGCACCCACCCTGCCACGCCAGGCAGACCCAGCCCCGCCGGCGTTTGAGGCGCGGGGTCCGGGGCGGAGCCCCAGTCTCGGGGACACCCGACCGTCAGGCCCGCTTCGCGGGGGTCCGCAGGCCCAGGAACACCGGCTCGCGCCGAAGCGTGAACCCCATCGCCTCGTAGAGCCGAACGGCAGACGTGTTGGCCGCCGCCGCATGCAGGAACGGAACGTCCCCCCGCTCCCGCACCGCCAACGCCACCGCCCGTATCAGCCGGGCCGCCACCCCCCGCCCCCGGTGCTCCGGATGCGTGCACACCGCGCTGATCTCCGACCATCCCGGCGGCCGCATCCGTTCCCCCGCCATCGCGACGAGCCGCCCCTCGTGTCGGATCCCGAGGTACGTGCCCAGCTCCACCGTCCGGTCCAGGAACGGCCCCGGCCGGGTCAGCTCCACCAGCTCCAGCATCTCCGGCACGTCTCCGGGCCCCAGCCGTACCGCCTCCGGCGCCGCCTCGGCCCGTACCGCCCGCCCGTCCAGCTGGACGCCCGGCAAGGTCAGCACCGGCTCCCACCCCGGCGGCGGCGTCGGCAGCCCGGTCAGCCAGACCTCCTCCCCGGGGCCCGCCAGCTCGGCCAGGTCCGCCCAGGCGCGCGGATCCTCCGGATCGGACAGCCCGGCCCAGGGGGCGGTGTCCCCGGTGTAGCGGGCGGCCAGCCCCGCGGGTCCGTACTCGGCGAAGCCGCGGTGCGGGCCGGTCAGCGCGGCCCAGACCGGATTGTCGAGTACCTCGGCTGCCTCGGTTGCCTCGGCGGACATGGGTGCGGAGCTCCTTCCGTCGGTGCGGCGGCGCGATCGGTCGCCGCCGCCTTCTTGACGGCCCCCTGCGCCGCCGTGAAACTGCGGGCACGGCCACGATTGGCCGGCGCCCCCCGCGGGAAGCGTAACCACCGCAGGACGGGACGCACATGACGGGACGGAGGGTGGCACCGGTGGACGAGGCCAGGACGGCGGACACGGGGGTGCACACCCTCCGCCGCTGGTGGCTGACCCGGCGCCTGCACATCGACCTCCTCCGGGTCTGCAGCGCCTTCGGCGCCCGCGCCTGACCCCGTACCCCACCCGCCAGGCCCCCCGACGCCGCCCGCTCGGCCGACCGGTTACGGACTCCGCCGGGAGGCCCCGCGTCGCCGCCCCGGCTGACGCCGTACGGCCCCTGCCGGGTCCCCGGCGCCGATCGCGCCGTCCCCTGGCTGACTCCCGTACGGCCCCTGCCGGGTCCCCGACGCCGATCGCGCCGTCCCCTGGCTGACTCCCGTACGGCCCTTGCCGGGTCCCCGGCGCCGATCGCGCCGGGCCTCGGCCGGGCCCTGACCCCCGTACGCCCTCCCGCAGCGCCCGGGAACCCGGCTCCGCCGGGCACCGGGCTCCGCCCGGATCGCGCCTCACAGGCCGGCAAGGCGGAAGTCCGGGGGCCCGGCACCACCACCGCCACCGCCTCTGCCGACCCGCAAGCCCGCCGTCAGCGCGCCCGGCCGACCCGCAAGCCCTCCGCCAGGAGCCCGCGGAAGTCCGGGGGCCCGGTACCGCCACCGCCTCCGCCGACCCGCAAGCCCGCCGTCAGCGCGCCCGGCCGACCCGCAAGCCCCCCGCCAGGAGCCCGCGGAAGTCCGGGAGCCCGGCCGGCCCCGTAAGGAGAGTCATGTCGCACACCGTCCTGCCCCGCACCGCCCCCGCCCCCGAGCTGCGCGGCCGCCTCGGCGCCGGGTTCTCCCCCGTTCCGCACCGCTACCGTCTCTACCTCTCCTCCGGCTGTCCCCGCTCCCTGCCCGTGACCGCCGCCCTCGCAGAGCTCGGCCTCGGGACCTCCGTCGCCGCCACCCACCTCGGCCCGGACCCCGACGCACCCGGACACACCGCGCTGCGCCTCGCCTACGAGGCCGCCGGACACCACTTCGACGGCGACCTGACCGTCCCCGCCCTCGTCGACACCTGGAGCGGCCGCGTCGTCTCCAACAACACCCCCGACATCCTCGACGACCTACGGTTCCTGGCCGCGCACCCGGCCTTCCGTACCGGCGAGTAAGGGGCTGCGCGGGGCCCCACCCGGCCCCGCGCAACGAATCACCGCACCCGCCCCGCAACACGCAACGAATCGATGCGCGCAGCGCAACGGTCACGGCTTGTCCGGGTCGAACGCGCGAACGTACCGTTTTGTGAACCCCACCCCTCCTGCCACAGAGGTCAGCCCATGCCCCCGCTGCGCACCGCACTCCTCCAGAGCTCCGGACGGATCGGCGACACCGCCGAGAACCTCAAGGCGCTCGACGAGGCCGCGGAGCGCGCCGCACAGAGCGGGGCCGGGCTCCTCGTGACCTCGGAGATGTTCCTCACCGGCTACGCCCTGGCCCCCCAGGACATCGCCGGGCTCGCCGAACCGGCCGACGGCATGTCCGCCCGCGCCATCGGCGAGATCGCCCGCCGCCACGGGGTGGCCGTCCTGTACGGCTACCCCGAGCGGTCCGGCGAAGCCGTGTACAACGCGGCCCAGCTCATCGGCCCCGACGGCGAGCGCCTCGCGAACTACCGCAAGACGCACCTCTTCGGCTGCTTCGAGCAGGACGCCTTCACCCCCGGCGACACCCCCGTCGTCCAGGCGGACCTCGGCGGCCTCCGCATCGGCATCATGATCTGCTACGACGTGGAGTTCCCCGAGAACGTCCGGGCCCACGCGCTCGCCGGCACCGACCTCCTCCTGGTGCCGACCGCGCAGATGCACCCGTTCCAGTTCGTCGCCGAACAGCTCGTCCCCGTACGGGCCTTCGAGAACCAGATGTACATCGCGTACGTCAACCGCACCGGCCCGGAAGGCGAGTTCGAGTTCGTCGGACTCAGCTGCCTGGCGAGCCCCGACGGGGTCACCCGCACCCGGGCCGGCCGCGGCGAGGAGCTGGTGTTCGGCGAGGCGGACCCCGAGCTGCTGCACGCGTCGCGCACGACCAACCCCTACCTGCGCGACCGCCGCCCCGGGCTCTACGCCTCCCTCGTCTGAAACCCCCCGCTTCCCGCCCCCCCCGCTCAGCTCTGCCGCAAGGAGACGTGGCCCCATGACGTCCACGGTGCCCACCACCGCCGTCCCGCACAGCGACGGACAGCCGCCGATCACCATGTTCGGTCCGGACTTCCCGTACGCGTACGACGACTTCCTCGCCCACCCGGCGGGCCTGGGCCAGATACCGGCCACCGAGCACGGCACCGAGGTCGCCGTCATCGGCGGCGGCCTCTCCGGCATCATCTCCGCCTACGAGCTGATGAAGATGGGCCTCAAGCCCGTCGTCTACGAGGCCGACCAGATCGGCGGCCGCCTGCGCACCGTCGGCTTCGAGGGCGCCGGCACCGAGGGCCTGACCGCGGAGATGGGCGCCATGCGCTTCCCGCCGTCCTCCACCGCCCTCCAGCACTACATCGACCTCGTCGGCCTGGTCACGGAGCCCTTCCCGAACCCGCTCGCCGAGTCGACCCCCTCCACGGTCGTCGACCTCAAGGGCGAGACCCACTACGCCGAGACCATCGCCGACCTCCCGCAGATCTACCGCGACGTCGCCGACGCGTGGAACGCCTGCCTCGACGAGGGCGCCGATTTCTCCGACATGAACACCGCGATGCGCGAGCGGGACGTCCCGCGCATCCGCGAGATCTGGGCGAAGCTCGTCGAGAAGCTCGACGACGAGACCTTCTACGGCTTCCTCTGCAAGTCCGAGGCCTTCCAGTCCTTCCGCAAGCGCGAGATCTTCGGCCAGGTCGGCTTCGGCACCGGCGGCTGGGACACCGACTTCCCGAACTCCATCCTGGAGATCCTGCGCGTCGTCTACACCGAGGCCGACGACCACCACCGCGGCATCGTGGGCGGTTCGCAGCAGCTCCCGCTGCGCCTGTGGGAGCGCGAGCCCGAGAAGATCGTCCACTGGGCCCAGGGCACCTCGCTGTCCTCCCTGCACGAGGGCACCCCGCGCCCCGCGGTGACCCGCCTGCACCGCACCGCCGGCAACCGCATCACGGTCACCGACGCGTCCGGCGACATCCGTACGTACCGCGCCGCGATCTTCACGGCCCAGTCCTGGATGCTCCTGTCGAAGATCGCGTGCGACGACACGCTCTTCCCGATCGACCACTGGACGGCGATCGAGCGCACCCACTACATGGAGTCCAGCAAGCTCTTCATCCCCGTCGACCGCCCCTTCTGGCTCGACAAGGACGAGGAGACGGGCCGCGACGTCATGTCGATGACCCTCACGGACCGCATGACCCGCGGTACGTACCTCCTGGACAACGGCCCGGACCAGCCGGCCGTCATCTGCCTCTCCTACACCTGGTGCGACGACAGCCTGAAGTGGCTGCCGCTGTCCGCGAACGAGCGGATGGAGGTCATGCTGAAGTCCCTCGGCGAGATCTACCCCAAGGTCGACATCCGCCGCCACGTCATCGGCAACCCGGTGACCGTGTCCTGGGAGAACGAGCCCTACTTCATGGGCGCGTTCAAGGCCAACCTGCCGGGCCACTACCGCTACCAGCGGCGCCTGTTCACCCACTTCATGCAGGACCGCCTCCCCGAGGACAAGCGCGGCATCTTCCTCGCCGGCGACGACATCTCCTGGACGGCCGGCTGGGCCGAGGGCGCCGTCCAGACCGCCCTCAACGCGGTCTGGGGCGTCATGCACCACCTCGGCGGCTCCACGGACGCCACCAACCCCGGCCCGGGCGACGTCTACGACGAGATCGCCCCGGTCGAGCTCCCGGAGGACTGATTCCCTCAGGCCCCCCGATGACCACGGGCCGCCCCCGCGCACGAGCGCGGCGGCGGCCCGTTCTCGTGCCCGTACCTCCTCACGCCCGTACGGGGACACAGGCCGTCGGCGTCAGCAGGCAGCGGCCGACCAGGCCGACGCCCGCGTCCAGGGATTCCCGGAACTCCTCCGCCAGGTCGGGGGAGCGGCGCAGCGTCCACAGCAGACGGGCCGCCGCCCAGGCGCCCGCGCGGGCCCGCTCCAGGCTCCACGAGCCGACCAGGTGGGTCAGCGGATCGGCGATCTCCAGCAGGTCCGGGCCCGGCATCAGCTCCTCCCGGATGTGCTCCTCCAGGGCGACCAGGGTGTCGCCCACCCGGTCGAAGTCGCCTTCGAGGGCGGCGGGCTCGCAGTCCAGGGCCCGGCAGGTGGACACCACCGCCACCGCCAGGTCGTGCCCGATGTGCGCGTTGATCCCGGCCAGCGCGTACTGCAGCGGGCGGATCCCGGGGTGGCGGCGGGACTGGAGCAGCGGGCGCCAGCAGGCCGGGGCCCGGTCCGCCTCCACGGCCGCCAGGTACCGCTCGGCGAAGCGCACGCCGAGGGTCTCGGCCCGCCGCGGCGCCGGGAACCCGCCGCTCCCGATCCGCCGGTGCAGGGTCTCCGTCACCGTCAGGTAGACCCGGTTGAAGACGGCGACACCGTCCTGCGGCGGGAGCCGCTCGTCCAGGGTGCGCATCCGCGCCAGCACCGCTTCCATGAGGGCAGAGTCGCAGGCAGTGCCCCGGATCCGGGGAACGTCGCCGTACGCTTCCCCGGTTCGGGCGAAACCTCGTCAACACCCGCGTCAACGCGGCATGTCAACACCGCCCTGGTCGTCGTAGGCGGAGGTGCCCGAGTCCAGCAGCGGCTCCTGCCGCTTCAGGTGCGCGGGGGCGAAGTACCGCAGCGCGTGGTAGCCCGTGATCACCACGATCGTGCCCAGCGCGATGCCGCCCAGCTCGAAGCTGTCGGTGATGTGCAGCTTGACCCCGCCGACACCGATGATGATGCCCGCCGCGGCCGGCACCAGGTTCAGCGGATTGCGCAGGTCCACCCGCCCGTTGATCCAGATCTGGGCGCCGAGCAGGCCGATCATGCCGTACAGGATGACGGTGATGCCGCCGAGCACCCCGCCCGGGATCGCGGCGACGACCGCGCCGAACTTGGGGCACAGCCCGAAGAGCAGCGCGAAGCCCGCCGCCGCCCAGTACGCCGCCGTGGAGTAGACCCGGGTCGCGGCCATGACCCCGATGTTCTCGGAGTACGTGGTGTTCGGCGGGCCGCCGACCGCCGTGGACAGCATGGACGCGGCGCCGTCCGCCGCGATGGCGGTGCCGAGCTCGTCGTCCAGCGGGTCGCCGGTCATCTCGCCGACGGCCTTGATGTGCCCGGCGTTCTCGGCGATCAGCGCGATCACCACGGGCAGCGCGATGAGGATCGCCGACCACTCGAAGGCCGGCGCGTGGAAGGACGGCAGCCCGATCCAGTCCGCCTTGCCGACCCCGGACAGGTCCAGGCGCCAGTGGTCCACGGCCTCCGGCCCGCCCACCGTGGAGTGGATCTTGCCGAAGATCCGGTCGAGGACCCAGGAGAGCCCGTACCCGAAGACCAGCCCGAGGAAGATCGCGATCCGCGACCAGAACCCCCGCAGGCACACCACCGCGAGCCCCGTGAACAGCATCGTCAGCAGCGCCGTCCACTGGTCCTGCGGCCAGTACGTCGAGGCCGTCACCGGTGCCAGGTTGAAGCCGATCAGCATCACCACGGCGCCCGTCACCACCGGCGGCATCGCCGCGTGGATGATCCGCGCGCCGAAGCGCTGCACCGCGAGACCGGCGAGGAACAGTGCCGCGCCGACGACGAAGACCGCGCCGGTCACGACCGCGCTGTCCCCGCCCGAGGCGCGGATCGCCGCGGCGACGCCGACGAAGGAGAGGGAGCAGCCCAGGTAGGACGGGACCCGGCCGCGCGTCGCGAGGAGGAAGATCACCGTCGCGATGCCGGACATCATGATGGCCAGGTTCGGGTCCAGGCCCATCAGCACCGGCGCGACGAAGCTCGCGCCGAACATCGCCACGACGTGCTGGGCGCCGAGCCCCGCGGTCCGCGGCCACGAGAGCCGCTCGTCCGGCCGCACCACCGCGCCGGGGGCGGGGGTCCGCCCGTCTCCGTGCAGGGTCCAGCGCACGCCGAGGCCCATGGTCCACCACTTCCGTTCTTCAGCTGGTCGAGCGTCGAGGCCGCACGGAGATCGTCCGGAGTGCGGCCGGCGACATTTTACGGTCGGATTGCGGCGGGTTCGTCCCGATTGGCCTGGTCGCGACCCTGCCCGGACGGCTTCTGCCGCAGTACGGCGGCCCCCGCCACCAGCGCGAACGCCAGCAGGGTGACCAGCCCGAAGGAGACCACGAGCGAGGTCGCGTCCGCTACGGCGCCGATCGCCGACGGCGCGATCAGCCCCGACGTGTACGTGATCGTCGCGACGCCCGCGATCGCCTGCGCCGGGGCCGGCCCGCTGCGCGCCGCGGCCGCGAAGGCCAGCGGGACCACCACCGCGACGCCGAGCCCGATCAGCCCGAAGCCGGCCATCGCCGCCGCGGGGTGGCGGGCCGTCACCACGAGCAGCCCGCCCGCGGTCGCGAACACCCCGCCCACCCGGACCGTGCGCACCGCCCCGAACCGGTCCACCACCCGGTCCCCGGCGAGCCGGACCACCGCCATGGTCAGCGCGAACGCGGTGGTGGAGGCCGCCGCCACACCGGCGTCGGTGTCCAGGACGTCCCGCAGGTAGACCGCCGACCAGTCAAGACTCGCGCCCTCCGCGAAGACCGCGCAGAAGCCGATCGCCCCGATGAGCACCGCGGACTTCGGCGGCAGCGCGAAGTGCGCCGGAGCCTCCGCGTCCGAGTCGGACTTCAGATCGAGCACCCCCCGTACGGCGACCAGCCCGGCCGCGGTGAGCGCGCACGCGGCGATCAGGTGGTGCAGCCGCGCGTCGGCCCCCGTGTGCGCGGCGACCGTACCGGCGGCCGAGCCGAGCAGCGCGCCCACGCTCCACATGCCGTGCAGCGAGGACATGATCGAGCGCCGCAGCCGGTTCTCGGTCTCCACGCCGAGCGCGTTCATCGCCACGTCCGACATGCCGGAGGTGGCTCCGTAGACGAAGAGCGCGAGGCAGAGGACGGGCAGGTTCGGGGCCAGGCTCGGGAGGACGAGGGAGAGGGTCCACAGCGCCAGCAGCCCGCGCAGTGCGGCGCGGGCGCCGAAGCGGTGGTTGATCCGCCCGGCCAGCGGCATCGCGAGCGCCGCGCCCAGGGCGGGGAAGGCGAGGGCGAGACCCAGGGTGCCCGCGCCGATCTGGGCGTGCTCCTGGATCCAGGGGATGCGGGTGGCGAAGGAGCCGGTGACGGCGCCGTGGGCGCAGAAGACGGCGGCGATCGCGAAACGGGCATGGCGCAGGCGCGCCGGGCTGAGGTCTGGTTCCCCGGTCATGAGAGATAAATTATCAGGGAGCCTACCTGATAGTTAGTGGATGCGACTCCATAGGATGGCGCCGTGACCCCTGCCTCCACCGCCCCCCGGCCTGTTCCCGTCCCTGCGTCCGCGGGCGCTCTCGCGACCGGGCCCGCGTCGGCGCCCGTGACCGCCCCCGCGTCCAAGCCCGCGTCCGCGACGGCGCCGGCCTCGCCGAGCACGGCCCGTGCCATCAACGACCGCCTGGCCCTCCAACTCCTCCAGGAGGCCGGGCCGCTGACGGCCACCCAGCTCAAGACCATGACCGGCCTCTCCCGCCCCTCGACCGCCGACCTCGTCGACCGGCTCACCGGGGCCGGACTGATCGAGGTCGTCGGGGAATCGGGCGAACAGCGGCGCGGCCCCAACGCGAAGCTGTACGGAATCGTCGCCCGCCGGGCGTACCTGGCCGCCCTGGACGTACGGACCGACAGCGTGACCGCCGTCGTCACCGACCTCCTCGGCCACCCCCTCGCCGAGGCCGCCCTGCCCGTCGGAGCCCCCGAGGACGCGGTGGCGGCCCTGCTGGGCACCGCCCGCGAGGCCGGCGCCGACGAACTGCACACCGTCGTCATCGGAGCCCCCGGCCTCGTCGCCCCGGCCACCGGCGAACTCCGCCACACCAGCGGCCTGCCCGCCTGGCACAAGGACCTGGTGACGGCCCTTCAGCGGAGCCTGCCCGCCGTGGTCATCGTCGAGAACGAGACCAACCTGGCCGCCCTCGCAGAACAGCGCCTGGGCGTGGCGCGAGACCTCGACTCCTTCGTCCTGCTGTGGCTCGGCGCGGGGGTGGGCGCCGCCGTGGTCCTCGACGGCCGGCTGCGCCGGGGCGCCTCCGGCGGAGCCGGCGAGATCGGCTTCCTCCCGGTCCCGGGCACCGGCGCCCTGCCCTCGGCCACCGACTGCGGCGGCGGCTTCCACGCCCTGGCGGGCCGCGACGCCGTGACGGCCCTGGCGGCCGAGCACGGCTTCACGGGCCCGGCGGAGGAAGCCGTCGCGGGAGCCGCGGGGGAGGCCTTCCTCGAAGCCCTGGCCGAACGCCTGGCCCTGGGCGCGGCCGCGGTGGCCGCCGTCCTGGACCCGGGCTGCGTGGTCCTGGCCGGCGAACTGGGCCGCGCGGGCGGCCCCGCCCTGGCCACCCGAGTCGCCCACCGCCTGACCACCCTGACCCCGGTCCCGACCGAGGTCCGCGCCACGACGCTGGGAGGCTCGGCGATCCTGTCGGGGGCGCGCGAGGCGGCCCGGGGGGCGGCACAGGAGGCGGTGTTCGGGGGGTAGGGGGTGGGTGGGCAACCCCCGCCCCGGCCCGGCGGTGAGAGGGGGGCGAATACCGGCGGTCAGCCCGCACGCCCCGCCGCGTACTCCTCGAACGTGCCCCGGCCCGCCGCGTGGGACGGGGTCAGGTGGCCGCCTCGGCGGAAGCCCGCGTAGGCCTTGCCTGCCAGGGGGACGGGGAGGATGCGGCGGTTGCGGCCCGTTGCGTTCAGGTAGCTGCGGGCCAGGTCCGGGAGGGTGCGGATCTCCGGGCCGCCCATGTCCGGGACGCGGCCGGAGGGGGTGGGGACCGCCAGTTCCGCCAGGCGGTCCGCGACCTCCTCGACGGCGATCGGCTGGAACCGTAGCCCCTTCGGCAGCGGCAGGACCGGCAGCTTCGCCGCCGCGTCGACCACCTGCGCGACCAGGTCGTGGAACTGCGTCGTCCGCAGGATCGTCACGCCCAGCCCGGACTGCTCCAGCAGCCGCTCCACCCTCAGCTTCCTCTCGTAGTAGCCGAGGGGGACCTCGTCCACCCCCACGATCGAGATGTAGACGATGTTGCCGACGGTCCCCGCCCGCCGGGCCGCCTCGATCAGGTGCCCGGTGCCCACCTCGTCGCCCTTGCCCGCGCGGCGCGTGTTGCTGGCGCAGTGCACGACCACCTCCGCGCCCGCCATCGCCGCGTCCAGCCCGCTGCCGTCCTCGAGGTCGACGGGGTAGTCCGGGGCGTGCCGGCTGAGGACGCGGACCTCGTGGCCCGCCGCCCGCAGGCGTGCGCTGACGAGCGAGCCGAGGGTGCCGGTGCCGCCGGTGACCAGGATGGTGCTCATGGTGTCGTCCTCTCGGGGAAGTGCCTTCACCGGTGGAGACCGGACAGCCCTCAGGAATGTGACAGCTGCCGCCGAAGGAATTCGAGCTTCTCCGGATTGACCACCGTACTCACGCCGCTGACCAGTCCGTTCTCGAATTCGACCATCATGACCGCCACCTCGCCGAAGAGCAGCGCGGGTGATCCGTTGATCTCCGCGAAGGTGACCGGCACACCCGCGACGTACTTCTCCAGCGCCCCGATCGCGAAGCGGGCCACGTTGTTCCGGCCCAGGATCGGCCGCCTGGCCGCGCTGACGACCCCGCCGCCGTCCGACACGTACCGGACATCGGCGCTCAGCAGGCTCTCCAGCCGGGCCAGGTCCCCGCTGTGCGCGGCGGTCAGGAAGGACTCCACCAGGCCGTGCCACTGCGCCGGGTCCGGTGCGAAGCGAGGCTTCGGCGCCCCCGCCGCCACCCGGGCCGTCGCCCGGCGGTGGATCTGGCGGCAGTTGGCCTCGGAGAGGTCGAGGAGCTCGGAGATCTCCCGGTGGCCGTAGGCGAAGGCCTCGCGCAGCACGTACACCGCCCGCTCCGCCGGCGTGAGCTGCTCCAGCAGCACCAGCAGTGCCATGGACACGCCCTCCCGCTGCTCCGCCGATTCCAGCGGGCCCAGCACCCCGTCGGAGGTGAGGACCGGTTCCGGGAGCCAGGGGCCGACGTACTCCTCGCGCCGCGCCCGGGCCGAGGTGAGGGTGTTGAGGCACAGGTGGGTGACGACCTTGGCGAGCCAGGCCCCCAAGTGCTGGATGTCGCTCCGGTCGGCGGCGCTCCAGCGCAGGTAGGCCTCCTGGACGGTGTCCTCGGCCTCGGCGGCGGAGCCGAGCATCCGGTAGGCGATGCCGAACATCCGGGGCCGGTGTTCCTCGAAGTCCGCTATGGCTGCGGAGTTATGGGTGCTCACCGGATCAGCCTACGTAGGAGCCCGTACGGGCACACGTGCGAGGACCCGGTGGCCGCCGGGCCACCGGGTCCTCACGTCAGGGCTTCACCCACCGGGTGTCAGCAGGCGCCCTGGTCCTTCCAGACGCCCCATTCGCCGGTCGTGCCGGGCTCCTCGTTCTGCGTCCACCACTGGGCCTTCCAGTTGTGGCCCTTGTGGGAGACGACGTTGCCGCTGTTGTAGACCGTGCCCGCCACGTACGCCGGGTTGGTGCAGGTCCCGCCCGGAGGCGTGGTCGGCGGCGTGGTCGGGGGAGTGGTCGGCGGGGTGGTGGGAGGCGTGGTCGGGGGCTGGGTGCCGCCGGGCTGCGTCAGCGTGGTGCCGCGCGCCAGGTCGCCGGCGAGGGCGTAGGTGGTGCCGGAAATGTTTACCGTCCAGTTGGAGGGCGTGGACACCGGCAGGTAGTAGTTGAAGGCCAGGTCGACGGAGGCGCCCGGGGCCAGGGTCTGCCAGCTCGGGAGCTTGAGGGAGACCCGCTGGAAGTCGCCCTTCAGGCCGCCCACGTTGGTGCCGGTGTGTCCGCTGCTGATCACCGTCGTGCCGAAGCCGGACTGGTCCGAGGCGTTGTTCGGGGCCGAGGTGCCGTAGTCGAACTGGAACTCGGTGCCGCCGGGCAGCGTGGTGTTCGTGTTGTTGGTGATCTTGAGCTTCGGGGTGAGCGGGTAGTTGGAGTCGCCCAGCTTGAACTCGGTGAACTCCGTCTTGATGTCCACGGCCTGGGTGGGCAGGGCGGCGCCCGCCTTCTTGGCGCCGTACGGGGCGGCGGCCTTGAACTTGTCGTACATCAGGGTGGTGAGCGTGCTGCCCATCTCGTACTGGCCCTTGGCCGCGTTGTACGCGTAGTCGCCCGCCAGCTCCCAGACCATCGTGCCGCCGATGCCCTTGTTCACGACGTAGTCGGCCTTGGCGGCGACGGACTGCTCGTCCTCCGTCGACAGGAAGACCTTCTTCTGGCTGTTCCACAGCCACGGCGCCACCAGGGTGGAGTCGTACTTGCGGGCGTAGGTGCCGGTCAGGGTGGTGTTCGCCGGGAAGCCGTACTTGGTGACGTAGTCGCCGACGACGCCCTTCTCCAGGTTCTTGGCGTGCCACATCGGGTTGGAGCCCGCCGGGGACTCGGCCCCGTTGGTGTCCTTGTCGTGCCACAGGTTGTCGATGCCGACCGCCCCGTCGCCGCACTTGGTCAGGCCCGCGCCGGCCGGGCAGGTGGTCGAGGGGGCCTTGCCCCACAGGCCGTCCGTGCCGCCCTGCACGTTCTTGAAGCCGCGGGTGTAGTAGGGCAGGCCGATGTTGATGCGCCCGCCGGGCATGGAGCCGCGGAAGTAGTGGTAGGCCCAGTCGGTGTTCAGGTAGCCGATGCCGCCGTACTGGGAGGTGGAGTAGACGCCGGCGGCCGCCAGTTCGGCGTCCTTGCCGTCGTCGAAGAGCGAGGCGTTGGGGCCGACGTACTCGTTCCAGGCGCCGTGCAGGTCGTAGGACATGATGTTGACGTAGTCCAGGTACTTCTGCACCTGGAAGGTCTCCATGCCCCGCAGCAGGTAGCCGGAGGAGGGGGCGGCGACGGAGAGCAGGTAGTGCTTGCCGTCGGCGGCGCCCGCGCGGTCGAGCTTCTCGCGCAGCGACTTCATCAGGGCGGCGTAGCCCTGGACCAGTCCGGCGCGGCGGGCGTTGGACAGCTGCCAGTCCAGCGGGTTGCCCGCGTCCTTCATGGTGGTCGGGTACTCGTAGTCGATGTCGACGCCGTTGAACCCGTACTTGCGGATGAACTCGACGGAGGAGTCGGCGAAGGTGTCGATGCCGGCCTGGTTGACCGAGCCGTCGGCGTTGGTGGCCATCGAGTAGAAGCCGCCGGAGGCGACCCGGTTGCCGTCGTCCCCGAAGTAGCCGCCGGTCTCCGCCCAGCCGCCGACCGAGATCAGCGTCTTGACGTTCGGGTACTGCTTCTTGAACTTGGTCAGCTGGTTGAAGTGGCCCTTGTACGGGAGGGCCGGGTCCATCTCGGCGCCCGCCACGCCCGGCCAGGTCTTGCCGGTGGCGGCGTTGTTCGCGTTGTCCGCGCCGACGGAGATCTTGTTGTCGGCGCCCACGTGGGCGAAGGCGTAGTTCAGGTGGGTGACCTTGGACCACGGGATGTTGTTGGCGAGGTAGGCGGGCTCGCCGTTGCTGCCGTCGCGCCAGCCGGTGAAGTATCCGATGACGCGGCGCTGGTGGTCGGCGCCCATCTTCTCGCGGCCTTCGGAGTCGTAGACCGAGCAGTACGGGACGTCGACGCCGGCCGTTTTGTACAGCCCGTCCGGGCGGCAGCTCTCGTTGTCGGCGGCGTGCGAGACGCCCGCCGAGAGCCCGCCCACCAGCAGTCCGGCGATTGCGGCGCCGGATGCCAGGAGCATCGCTCTCGTACGTGTGGGGGACAGCATTGTGCCTCCTGGGGAGGGGAGGATGGCAGGACACATCAGGGCACAGCAAGACACAACATGCAGAAAGGTGGCGCTTGTTGGCCCGTGACGTGCGCACATCTGACGGGCTGTTCCCGGGGGAAGATGAAGGGAACGTTAAGAGGACTAGACCAACCCGTCAATAGGTCTGGACCAACCCCGGGTCCACTTGACGGACTCTCGAAAGTGGGCTCATGTGAGCCAGGCCACACCCCATCACCCGCATGGCCGCCGATCACCCGTGGCAGACTGGCTTCAGTACCAGTAGCAGCGCACTCCGGGGTCGGTGTAATTCCGAACCGGCGGTTATAGTCCGCGACCCGTCCGCAGCCAGCGGCCGGTTGACCAGGTGAGATTCCTGGACCGACGGTTAAAGTCCGGATGGGAGGCAGTGCGCGGCGGGCCAGTCACCGGTACGCCGCCGTCGGCGGTTCGTCGGCGTATCCCCAGGGATATGCCCGATCGGACCGTTTTCCGGCCTCGGCGCCCCCGTGTGAGCTGTACCGCTTCATCTGTCGTATCCCGACAGGCCCCGGAGTCCGTGCCCGATGAGGCAGGAGGACCCGGTGGCGACACACGCCGCGCACGCAGCACCCGACGCGGGCACCCGCGCCATGCGCCGAGCCATCGAGCTCGCCGCCCGCGGACTCGGCTCCACCAGCCCCAACCCGGTCGTCGGCTGCGTCATCACCGACGCCACGGGCACCGTCGTCGGCGAAGGCTGGCACGAGCGCGCCGGCGGCCCGCACGCCGAGGTCCACGCCCTGCGCGCGGCCGGCACCGCCGCCCGTGGCGGCACCGCCTACGTCACCCTCGAACCCTGCAACCACACCGGCCGTACGGGACCCTGCGCCCAGGCCCTCATCGAGGCCGGCATCGCCCGCGTCGTCTACGCCGTCTCCGACCCGAACCCGCAGGCCAGCGGTGGGGGAGCCACCCTGCGCGCCGCCGGGATCGAGACCGGGGCCGGGCTGCTGGCGGACGAGGCCGAGGCCGGGAACATCGCCTGGCTGACCTCCGTACGCCTGGGCCGCCCCTACATCCTGTGGAAGTACGCCGCCACCCTCGACGGCAGGATCGCCGCCGCCGACGGCACCAGCCGCTGGATCAGCTCCCCGGAGTCCCGCGCCGACGTCCACCGGCTGCGCGCCGAGGCCGACGCCATCGTCGTCGGCTCCGGCACCCTGCGCGCCGACGACCCGCACCTCGCGGTCCGCGGCATCGAAGGCGCCGACCAGCCCCTGCGCGTCGTCCTGGACACCCACGCCACCATCCTGCCCACCGCCCGCGTCCTCGACGAGGCCGCACCCACCCTCATCGCCGTCGCCGAGGACGCCGACACCCGCCACCTCGCCGGGGTCGAGCTGGCCCGGCTCCCGCACGACAAGTACGGGATCTCCGTGGACGCCCTCCTCGCCGAGCTGGACCGCCGCGGGGTCCGCTCCGTCCTCCTCGAAGGCGGCCCGACCCTCGCCGGGGCCTTCGTCGCGGCGGGCGCCGTCGACAAGGTCGTCGGCTACCTCGCCCCGGTCCTCCTCGGCGCGGGCCCCGCGGCCCTCGCCGACGCCGGCATCGGCACCCTCACCGAAGCGCTCCGGCTCCGGATCACCGAGACCGTCCGCATCGGCACAGACATCCGCATCACCGCCGTCCCCACGGCTCCGTCCGTCCCCACAGCCCACAAGGAGCACTGAAGTGTTCACCGGAATCGTCGAAGAACTGGGCGAGGTCATCGCCGTCGAGGAGCTCGCGGAAGCCTCCCGCTTCCGCCTGCGCGGCCCCGTCGTGACCGAGGGCGCCAAGCACGGCGACTCCATCGCCGTCAACGGCGTCTGCCTGACCGTCGTGGAGACCGCCGACGGCGAGTTCACCGCCGACGTCATGCAGGAAACCCTCAACCGCTCCAGCCTCGGCGCCCTCACCAAGGGCTCCCGGGTCAACCTGGAGCGCCCCATGGCCCTCGGCGGACGCCTCGGCGGCCACCTGGTCCAGGGACACGTGGACGGCACCGGCAGGATCCTCGGCCGGACCCCCTCCGAGCACTGGGTGATCGTCGAGATCTCCCTCCCGGAGAACCTCGCGAAGTACGTCGTGGAGAAGGGCTCCATCACGGTCGACGGCGTCAGCCTCACCGTGGTGGAGGCCGCCGCCGACCGGTTCTCCGTGAGCCTGATCCCCACCACCCTCAACCTGACCACGCTCGGTCTCAAGACCAACGGCGACCCGGTCAACCTCGAGGTCGACGTCCTCGCCAAGTACGTCGAGCGCCTGCTCGGCGCGGACCGGAAGGCGGCGGAGTGAGCACGCTGAACTGGCTGAACTCCGAGGCCTTCACCGCCTTCGGCCAGCACATCAAGTGGTCCGACATGATCGGCAACACGATCGGTCTGATCGCCCTCGCCCTCGGCTGGCGGCGCTCCATATGGACCTGGCCCGCCCAGTTCCTCTCGGGCGTCATCCTCTTCGTGGCCTTCGCCGCCGGGCACCTGTCCGGCAGCGCCGGCAAGCAGGTCGTCGTCATGCTCGTCGCCGCCTGGGGCTGGGCCCAGTGGCACCGGGGCCGGCAGCAGGCCCAGGACGGCGGGCTCGCGGTCCGGTTCGCCACCTGGCGCGAACGCGGCGCCCTGGTGGGCGCAGCCGCCGTCGGTACCGTCGCCGTCGCGCTGCTGTTCACCGCCTACCCGGCCCTGTCCTGGGACCCCTGGCCCGACGCCTACATCTTCGTCGGCACGATCGTCGCCATGTACGCCCAGTCGCGCGGCATGGTCGAGTTCTGGTTCGCCTGGCTCCTGGTCGACCTGGTCGGCGTCCCCCTGAACTTCGCCAACGGCTACGCCTTCTCCGGATTCGTCTACGTCATCTACGGCGCGCTCGTCCTGTGGGGCATGCGCGACTGGTGGCTCCGCTCGCGCACCACCCCCGCCCCGGCCCTGGAAGGAGCAACGGCATGACCTCCCTCAACCCCGTGCCCCACCTGCTCGACGTCCCCGAGGAGACCTTCCGCCTCGACCCCGTCGAGCAGGCCATCCGCGACATCGCCGCCGGCCGGCCCATCGTCGTCGTCGACGACGAGGACCGCGAGAACGAGGGCGACCTCGTCATCGCCGCCGAGAAGGCCACCCCCGAGATCGTCGCCTTCATGATGAGCGAGTGCCGCGGCCTGATCTGCGCCCCCATGGAGGCCCCGGAGCTGGACCGGCTCGAACTGCCCCAGATGGTCCAGCACAACACCGAGTCGATGCAGACCGCCTTCACCGTCTCCGTCGACGCGAGCGGCGCCCACGGCGTCACCACCGGCATCTCCGCCGCCGACCGCGCCACCACCCTGCGGCTGCTCGCCGCCGGGACCTCCGAGCCCGGCGACTTCGTCCGCCCCGGCCACATCTTCCCGCTGCGCGCCAAGCCCGGCGGTGTCCTGGTCCGCAACGGCCACACCGAGGCCGCCGTCGACCTCGCCCGCCTCGCGGGCCTGCGCCCCGCCGGCGCCATCGTGGAGATCGCCGGCGAGGACGGCGTCATGCTGCGCCTGCCCGAGCTGATCCCCTTCGCCCGCAAGCACGGCCTGACGATCATCTCCATCGAGGACCTGATCGCCTACCGCCGCTCCGCCGAGCCCACCGTCCGCCGCGAGGCCGAGGTCAGCCTGCCGACCGCCTTCGGCGAGTTCACGGCGTACGGCTACCGCTCCACCGTCGACGGGGTCGAGCACATCGCCCTCGTCCACGGCGACCTCGGCGACGGCGAGGACATCCTGGTCCGGATGCACTCCGAGTGCCTGACCGGCGACATCTTCGCCTCCCAGCGCTGCGACTGCGGCCCCCAGCTGCACGCCTCCATGGAACGGATCCGGGAGGCCGGCCGCGGCGTCGTCATCTACCTGCGCGGCCACGAGGGCCGCGGTATCGGACTGCTGTCCAAGCTGCGCGCGTACGAGCTCCAGGAGCGCGGCCGCGACACCCTCGACGCCAACCTGGAGCTGGGCCTGCCCGCCGACGCCCGCGACTACGGGGCCGGCGCGCAGATCCTCGCCGACCTCGGCGTGCGCGGCGTGCGGCTGCTGACCAACAACCCCGACAAGGCCGACGCCCTCGAACGGCACGGGATCAAGGTTTCCGGCCGGGAGCCGATGCCCGTAGAGGCCGGCGAGCACAATCTGCGGTACCTGCGCACCAAGCGGGACCGGATGGGCCACGACCTGCCCTGGCTGGACGGGGCCGTGACCACGTCCGCCTGCGGCAACCAGTAAGCACGCACCACCACCCCGTACGAACATCCACGAACCACGAGGAGCAGAGCTGTGAGCGGCAAGGGCGCACCCGAACTGAGCGTGAAGAACTGCGGAGACCTGCGCGTCGCCGTGATCGCGGCCCAGTGGCACGAGAAGGTCATGGACGGACTGGTCGACGGCGCCCTGCGGGCCCTGCACGAGCTGGGCATCGACGAGCCGACCCTGCTCCGCGTCCCCGGCAGCTTCGAGCTCCCGGTCGTGGCGAAGGTCCTGGCCGGCCGCGGTTACGATGCCATCGTCGCCCTCGGCGTGGTCATCCGCGGCGGCACCCCGCACTTCGACTACGTCTGCCAGGGCGTCACCCAGGGCCTGGTGCAGGTGTCGATCGACACCGGAGTCCCCGTCGGCTTCGGCGTCCTGACCTGCGACAACGACGAGCAGGCGCTGGACCGCGCCGGACTCGAAGGGTCGAACGAGGACAAGGGGCACGAAGCGGTCACCGCCGCCGTCTCCACCGCCATGACCCTGCGGACCGTCAGCGAACCCTGGCGGTAGTCCACGGAGTGAACCCCGGCACCAGGGGGGCCGGGTGAACCCGTACTCTAAGGGCATCATGGCGAACAAACCCACCAAGAGCTTTGAAGAGCTCTTCACCGAGCTCCAGCTCAAGGCCGCCAACGGCGACCCCAGCACCTCCCGCACCGCCGAGCTCGTGGGCAAGGGCGTCCATGCCATCGGCAAGAAGGTCGTCGAGGAGGCCGCCGAGGTCTGGATGGCCGCCGAGTACGAGGGCAAGGAAGCCGCCGCCGAGGAGATCTCCCAGCTGCTCTACCACGTCCAGGTGATGATGGTGGCGCGCGGGATCTCCCTTGACGACGTCTACTCCCACCTCTGAGCTCCGGCACGTACACCCGCCCGTCATTCACGCAAAACCCACGCATCAAAGGAAGCCCCATGCTGCGCATCGCCGTCCCCAACAAGGGTTCACTCTCCGGACCGGCGTCGGCGATGCTCCATGAGGCCGGCTACCGCCAGCGCAAGGAGTCCAAGGAGCTCGTGGTCGTCGACCCCGAGAACGAGGTGGAGTTCTTCTACCTCCGCCCCAAGGACATCGCGATCTACGTCTCCTCGGGCAAGCTCGACATCGGCATCACCGGCCGTGACCTGCTGCTCGACTCCGGCGCCTCCGCCGAGGAGATCCTGCCGCTGAACTTCGGGCGCTCCACCTTCCGCTACGCCACCAAGCCCGGCACCGCGAAGGGCCCCCAGGACTTCCAGGGCATGACGATCGCCACCTCGTACGAGGGAATCGTCGCCAAGCACCTCGCCGACCTGGGCATCGACGCCTCCGTCGTGCACCTCGACGGCGCCGTGGAGACCGCGATCCAGCTGGGCGTCGCCCAGATCATCGCGGACGTCGTCGAGACCGGCACCAGCCTGCGCAACGCCGGCCTGGAGGTCATCGGCGAGCCGATCCTGACCTCCGAGGCCGTCGTCATCCGCGGCAACGGCACCGACCCGGACGACCCGCAGGCCCAGCAGTTCCTGCGCCGCCTCCAGGGCGTCCTGGTGGCCCGCAGCTACGTGATGATGGACTACGACTGCCGCGCCGAGCACCTGGAGCGCGCGGTCGCCCTCACCCCGGGCCTGGAGTCGCCGACCGTCTCCCCGCTGCACAACGAAGGCTGGGTCGCGGTCCGCGCCATGGTCCCGGCCAAGGAGGCCCAGCGGATCATGGACGACCTGTACGAGCTCGGCGCGCGCGCGATCCTCACCACCTCGATCCACGCCTGCCGTCTCTGACCCGCCGCACGACAACTCCAGAAGGCATCCGAACCACCATGGCCGAGTCCGCCGCCCAGCCCGTACCGCCCGCCCTGCCGGTCACCTTCCGGCCGACCCGTACCCGGGCCGTCCTGCTGAGCGTCGGGCTCGCCATGTTCGCCACCATCACGGCGATCGCCTTCCTGCTGGAGAACCTCAGCCCGGGGGAGCGGATCAGCTTCGTCTTCACCGCCGTGCTGCTGACCTCCGTCCTCGTCCTCCTCAGCCGCCCCAAGGTGGTCGCGGACGAGGCGGGGGTCACCGTCGTGAACCTGACCACCACCCGCCGCCTGGAATGGGCGCAGATCCTGCGCGTCAACCTCCGCCCGGGCGACCCGTGGGTGTTCCTCGACCTCAGCGACGGCACCAGCCTGCCCGTCCTCGGCATCCAGCCCGGTGTCGCCAAGGCCCAGGCGATCGGCGACGCCCGCGCCCTGCGCGCCCTCGCCGAATCGCGCGGAACCGGCGAAAACGACCACTGACCCCGCCGAGCCTCGTCGCTGCGTACCGTTGCGGCCGCGATCTCAATGACTACCCTGGTGCGGGGCGCAGCCGTGCGCCCTCCCACTCGCCCCGGGCCCCCGGGGCCTGCGGGTCACCTGCGACTTGAGGAGTGACTCCCTCCAGCAATGGACGGATCGTCCGGTAATACCCGCGCCGCCCTCCCCACGGAGGCGGCGGCATGACCATCCCGCTACTCCTTCTCGTGGCGGCTTTCGTACTGATCCTCGCCAACGGATTCTTCGTGGCAGCCGAATTCGGGCTGGTCACCGTGGAGAAGCCCGAGGCCGAGCGCGCCGCAGCCGAGGGTGACCGCCGTGCCCGCACGGTCGTCAAGGCCCTGCGGGAGCTGTCCTTCCAGCTCTCCGGCACCCAGCTCGGCATCACCATCACCTCCCTCGTCGTCGGCATGCTCGCCGAGCCCGCCCTCGCCGCACTGCTGGCCGGGCCGCTCGCCGCGACCGGCCTCCCCGAGGGAGCCGCCTCCGGTGTCTCCGTCGTCATCGGCATGCTGCTCGCCTCCGCCGTCCAGATGGTCGTCGGCGAGCTCGTCCCGAAGAACTGGGCGGTCTCCCGGCCCCTCCAGGTGGCCCGCTTCGTCGCCGGCCCCCAACAGGCCTTCTCCCGCGCCTTCCGGCCGGTCATCGCCGGCCTCAACGCCGTCGCCAACCGGCTCGTACGGGCCCTGGGCGTCGAGCCGACCGAGGAGATGGCCTCCGCCCGCACCCCCGGCGAACTGGTCTCCCTGGTCCGCCATTCGGCCCAGGCCGGCGCCCTCGAACAGGACACCGCCGACCTCTTCGTACGGACCCTCTCGCTGGGCGAGCTCACCGCCCAGCACGTCATGACCCCCCGCGTGAAGGTCAGCGCCCTCATGCACACGGCCACCGCGGCCGACGTGCTCAACCTGACCCGCGCCACCGGCCTGTCCCGCTTCCCGGTCTACCGCGACCGCATCGACGAGATCACCGGAATGGTCCACCTCAAGGACGCCCTCGCCGTGCCCGAGTCCGAACGCGCCCGCACCGTCGTCGCGCGGATCTGCGTCGCCCCGCTGCTGGTGCCCGGCTCCCTGCCCGTGCAGCCGCTGCTGGAGCGGCTGCGCAGCGAACAGCCCATGGCCGTCGTCGTCGACGAGTACGGCGGTACGGCCGGGGTGGTCACCCTGGAGGACATCGTCGAGGAACTCGTCGGCGAGGTCCGCGACGAGCACGACCTCATGGAGGACGACAGCCCCGAGCTGGCCGCCGTGCCCGCCGAGGACGGCCGCCCCTCCTGGGAGGCCGACGGCAGCTGCCGGGTGCAGACCCTGCGCCGGATAGGCCTCGAGGTGCCCGAAGGGCCGTACGAGACCGTCGCCGGTCTCGTCGCCGACCTCCTCGGCCGGATCCCCGCCCCCGGGGACCGCGCGGAGCTCCCCGGCTGGAAGCTGTCCGTCCGCCAGGTCGGCCGCAACCGTGCCGAGCGGGTGCGGCTGGTCCGGCTGACGTCGGTGCCCGCGGCCGGTGCGTACGGGTCCGCTCCCGAGGCCGTACGCGCGGGGGCCGGAGCGCAGCCGGCGGCCGCCGGGGCCCGGATGGGCCCCGGCCGCACCGGCGATCCGGCCCCGCAGCCGGCCGAGCTGGAGGGCGCGTCCCGATGAACGCGCTCCAACTCCTCTTCGCCGTGCTGCTGGTCCTCGCCAACGGCTTCTTCGTCGGAGCCGAGTTCGCCCTCGTCTCCGTACGGCGCAGCCAGGTCGAGCCCCTCGCGGCCGACTCCAAGCGGGCCCGCCAGGTGCTCCACGGCCTGGAGAACCTGCCCCGCATGATGGCCGCCGCCCAGTTCGGCATCACCATGTGCTCGCTCACCCTCGGCGCGGTCGCCGAGCCCACCGTGGCCCGGCTGCTGGAGCCCGTCTTCCACGCCGTCCACGTACCGCAGGGCCTGATCCACCCCCTGGGCTACGTGGTCGCCCTGTCCGCGGTGGTCTTCCTCCACCTGGTCATCGGCGAGATGGTCCCCAAGAACCTCGCCATGGCCGCCCCCGAGAAGACCGCCCTGTGGTTCAGCCCCGGCCTGGTCGCCTTCGCCCGTGTCTGCGGTCCGGTGACCACCGCCCTGGGCGCATGCGCCGCGCTCGTCCTGCGGCTCTTCAAGGTCGAGCCCAAGGACGAGGTCGAGGCCGTCTACACCAGCGCCCAGCTCGGCCGGCTCGTCGAGGACTCCCGGCAGGCCGGGCTCCTGGAGCCGGGCGAGCAGGAGCGGCTGGAGGACGCCCTGGAGCTGGGCAGCCGCCCGGTCACCGACGTCCTCCTGGCGAGGGACCGCATCGTCACGGTCGGCCCCTCCGCCACCCCGCGCCAGATCGAACAGCTCACGGTGCGCACCGGCTACTCCCGCTTCCCCGTCCGGTCCGACAGCGGCGCCTTCATGGGCTACCTGCACGTCAAGGACGTCCTGGACCTGGAGGAACGGGAACGGGCCGTGCCGCAGCGGGTCTGGCGCCGGATGACGACCCTGTCCGCGACCCTCCCGCTGGACGACGCCCTCAGCGTCATGCGGCGGGACGCCACCCACTTGGCGCAGGTCGCCGATGCGGGCGGGCGGGTGCTGGGGCTCGTCGCCCTGGAGGACGTCCTGGAGATGCTGGTGGGAGAGGTCCGCGACCCGTCGCACCGGTCGTACGTGCGGGGGGCGTAGCCGCTGCGCGGAGCGGTCCCCTACCCGCCCTTCCACCGTTCCCCGGGCGCTGCCCGGACCCGCGCCTCAAACGCCGGCGAGGCGGAAATGCCGCGCAGCGGCATTTTCAGCCCGCCCGGCGTTTGAGGGCCGGGGTTTGGGGCGGAGCCCCGGCTTCGGGAAGGGGCGGGGTGGGGGACAGCTCCGCGCAGCGGCACCCGCGGCCCGGCCCCGGCTACAGGGGCGGCGGCTCGGGGCGTTCCTGGGGGCCGCGGCCCGACAGGACCTCCCCGTAGGCCTGCATCAGGTCCGCCAGCCGGAGCGTGGCCAGGTCGTCCCGCGACGGATCCCCGGCGAAGCCGGCGAGCCGCAGATCCCGGTACGCGCAGCTCTTCTCGTACAGGGTCCGCAGGAACCGCCCGTTCCCCAGCTCGTCGATCCACCCCTGCTCCACCACGTGCCCGCTGATGCTCCGCAGCTCCTCCAGCGCCTCCTCGTCCCACCGGTCCCCGTTCGCATCCGCCAGGACCCCGCCGATCGCGGTCAGTTCCAGCGGCCGGTAGCTGGGGAAGTCCACCCGTGTGGTGAACCGCGAGGACAGCCCCGGATTGGCCGCCAGCAGCCGGTCCATCCCGGCCGGGTACCCCGCCAGGATCACCACCAGGTGGTCCCGGTTGTCCTCGGCCCGCTTCAGGAGCACCTGCAGCGCCTCGTCCCCGTACGCGTCACCCTTGCTGTAGCCCGAGTTCGACAGCGAGTACGCCTCGTCCACGAACAGCACCCCGCCGATCGCCGAATCGATCAGCTCGTTCGCCTTCACGGCGGTCTGGCCGAGGAACTCTCCCACCAGATCCGCCCGCTGGGCCTCCACCAGGTGGTCCCCGCCCAGCAGCCCCAGCGCGTAGAAGACCCGCCCCAGGATCCGCGCCACCGTCGTCTTGCCCGTCCCCGACGGCCCCGAGAAGACGAAGTGGCGTTTCGGCGGCTGCACCGGCAGTCCCTGACCCGCTCTCAGCCGCGCCATGTGCAGCTGCGCGGACAGCGCCTTCACCTGCCGTTTGACGGGCTCCAGGCCCACCATCCGCTCCAGCTCCGCCAGCGCCTCGGCGAGCGCCTCGGGATCGGCCGGCCCGGCCGGCAGCCCCTCGGGCGCGCCCTGCGGCGGGACGGCCACCTTGCGCCGTACGCCCTCCATCCGGCCCGACGGAGGCGGCGCCGCGGTCAGCGGGTCGGACTCCGCCTGGCCGTCCGCCGCGATGTCCTGGACGGGCCCGCCGCCGAGCGTCAGCGCCGCGAAGTTCCCGCCGACCGGGGACGGGCCGTGCCCGGCGTACGTGCCGTACCCGGAGTACCCCGCCATGTTCGCCAGGTCGGCCATGCCGTCGGTGTCGTCGCCGTCCTCGATCGCCGTCAGCCGCGCCGCGGTGTCCATGAAGGAGGGATCCACCCGGTGCACCGCCCGGTACAGGGGCAGCGCCGCCGCGCTGCGTCCGGTGCCCTCGTGCGCCCGCGCCAGCCAGTACCGCAGCTCCTTGCGCTGCGGCTGCTCGCTGCGGCAGCGCATCAGCGCCGCCGACAGCAGCGGCTCCGCCTGCCCGTACATCTCCAGCCGGACCCGGGCCATCCCGCCGAACAGGCCCGCCTCGATGCCCAGCAGCGGATCGTCCACGAGCGGCTCGGTGTGTCGGACCAACTGCTCCCAGTCCTTGACCAGGTAGGCCCGGCAGGCGTGCAGGAACCGGACCTGTGGATCGGTGTCCACCGGCGGCAGCGCGGCCAGCGCCTGGTCCAGCTCGGGCACGTGGCGGCCGTCCAGCCAGTGCGAGGCGTGGGCCAGCAGCAGGTCCCGCCGGCTCTCCAGGACCGGCTGCACCCACCAGCCCAGCCAGTACCAGGAGTTCAGCGTCCGCCGGTGCCGGGTGCGCTGCTCGCCGAAGCGCTCCCGGTGCGCGTACATGCGCAATAAGGCGTTGGTGGTGTCGACCCGTAGCGCGTGCAGGCCCAGCCATGCGTCGGCCATCGCGGGATCGAGTCGTACGGCCGCCCGGAACTCCTCCTCGGCCTGCGGATACGCGCCCATGGTGCAGGCGTCGACTCCGCGGAGCCAGGCGAGCTCGGCCGGGGCGTGTGCGCTGCCCGGCGTGCCGAAATCCATCACGTCCCCCACAAGCCTGCCCCCGTGGTGCGCGGCAACCCCCGCTTCGAGCATGCGAGTTGCCTACGGCGCCGATGAAATCAGGGCTGCATCGTACCTGCGGTTTCGCACCTTACGTAGGGTGCCGCGGCCGTGGTTCGGGTGTGCGCCCCGGGCGCACGCGGTGACGCAGGGTGAAGGAGCGGAGGGGATTCGCCTCGTGTGACACGGGTGCGGGGCGGGTCCGCGGGCAGAACGAAGCCCCCGATCACGGGGGAACAATCGGGGGCTTCGTGTCCGCGGCAGCCGGTAAAGGCCGCGCATTGAGAACGTAAGGCCGTCGCGGGCCCCAGGTCAAGCAGGTCGGTGGAGGCCCGGCGGAGCCGATCTCCACAGCCGCTCAGGCCCGGGGGAGTTCGTCACCTTCGGTGACGGAAGCGGGCGTTCCCGAGGCTGCATCCGCCCCGGAAGACCACTCGTATCCCGTACCGCTCTGGCGCACCAGAGTGTCGGCGAAGGGGCGCGAAGGGTCGTCCGAGAAGTGCGCGAGCTCCGCGCGCTCCCATCCGTCCCAGAAGTCGGAAAGTTCACGCCCGTCCCGGTCGCGCCCGCGCCCCCAGGACTGCGCGCGCGGCGTCTCCATCCACAGCAGCCGCGCCAGGTGCGGGCGCAGCGCCCGCCGGCCGGCCCCGACCCCCTCGACGAGGAGCACCGGCGCCGGCTCCAGGACCCGTACCGCTCCGAAGCGGCGCTCCACCCAGTCGTACGGGGCCCAGTGCGCGGCCCGTCCCGCGGCCAGCGGCTCCAGCACCTGTGCGCGCAGCCGTCGCTCCCAGTCGAAGAGTTCCCCGTGGGTGGCCACGTCGTCCAGGTGCAGCACCGGCGCGCCTCCCAGCGCCTGCGCGAGCCGCCCGGCGAAGGTGCTCTTCCCGGATCCGGCGTGCCCGTCGATCCCGATCAGCCGCACCGGCCCGAGCGAGGGCGGCAGCGCGACGAGCTCCCGCGCGAGTGACTCAAGTGACTGCTGTGGCTCCACCCGACCAGGGTAGACAGGCCCGACACGACCGGCGGCTTCGGTCCGTGGCCGCCGGGAACTGGAAGGGTGAGGCCGGCAAGCACCGGCACCGACCCACCCCAGGGGGAGCACGCGATGACCGCACCCACACCGCGCAGGGCCGTACTCGTCGCCGCACTCGCGGCCGCCACCGCGGCGACCGCAGCCACCGTCTCCGGCGGCAGCGCCTCCGCGGCCGTCCCGCCCGTCCCCCGCGGCACCGGCCGGACCGTCGACAACCGCTTCTGGTCCTCCCGCGACCACTGGCGGGCCGGCACCCACCGGGGCACCACGGCCGTCGGCGGCGCCCGCCCGGGCCTGGAGATCAAGGCGGCGGCCGGCCGCACCGAGTACGCCGACCCGCACACCGGGAAGAAGAGCACCTGGGAGTACGCCACCTGGACCTCCCCGGTGCACCGCTCCACCGTGCCCGCCACCGAGGCCATCGCCTCCTGGAACGCCCGCACCCCCGCCGGCACCTGGATCCAGATCGAACTGCGCGGCACCTACACCGACCGCACGGCCACCCCCTGGTACGTCATGGGCCGCTGGGCCTCCGGCGACGGCGACATCCGCCGCACCTCCGTGGACGGCCAGACCGACGGCCGGTCCACCGTCTGGACCGACACCCTGGCCGTCGACGCCCCCGCGACGGGCCTGCGCCTCGCCGCCTGGCAGCTGCGCCTGACCCTCCACCGCAAGCCCGGCGCCGGCCGCGGCCCCACCGTCTGGCTGGCCGGAGCCATGGCCTCCGACGTCCCGGACCGGTTCACGGTGCCCGCCTCCGTCCCCACCGGCCAGGGCCACGAGCTGAAGGTCCCGCGCTACTCGCAGGAGGTCCACGCCGGCCGCTATCCCGAGTACGACAACGGGGGCGAGGCCTGGTGCAGCCCCACCTCCTCCCAGATGATCATCGAGTTCTGGGGTCGCCGGGCCAGCGCCACCGCCCTGACCTGGGTCAACCCGAGGTACTCCGACCCCCAGGTGTGCCACGCCGCCCGCTCCACCTACGACGCCGCCTACAAGGGCTGCGGCAACTGGCCCTTCAACGCCGCCTACGCCGCCACCTACTCCTCGCTCGCCGGAGTCGTCACCAGGCTCGCCTCCCTCACCGACCTGGAGCACCTGGTCCGGGCCGGCATCCCGGCCATCACCTCGCAGTCCTTCCGCCGGGAGGAGCTCACCGGCGCGGGTTACGGCACCGCCGGCCACTTGATGACCGTCATCGGCTTCACGGCCGCCGGGGACGTCATCGCCAACGACCCCCACTCGCCCGACAACCCCTCCGTCCGCCGGGTCTACCGGCGGCGCGAGTTCGAGAACATCTGGCTGCGCACCAAGCGCCACAACGCCGCCGGCAAGGTCGTCTCGGGCAGCGGAGGCGTCTGCTACCTCTACGCCCCCGCGGCCCCGGGCGCGGCGCAGATCGCGGCGCTGGAGGCGGTCGGCGTGCTCTGAGAAAGCTCCGCTGGTCCGGACGGCTTAACGGGCGGAATATGGGCATAAAGGGCATATAAGGCTTCTCATAGGAGGCAGCCCACCATGACCACTCATCCCAGCAGCATCGAGCATCACCCGGACCTTGCCGAGATGCGCACTCGGTTCGAGCGGGTGACCAGCACCCCTGCCGCGCAAGCCGTTGAAGCACTGGCCCTGGTCACGGGCCTGTACCTGGCGGCTTCGCCCTGGATCGCCGGGTTCAGCGCCCTGACCCCGCTGGCCATCAACAACCTGATCGCCGGCCTGGCGTTCTGTCTGTGCATGGGCGGTCTCGGTTCCGCCTACGAGCGCACCCATGCGATGGCCTGGACGGCGGTCGCCCTCGGCGCGTGGACGATCATCGCCCCGTGGGCTATCGCCGGAGAGATGGACACGACCCGCACGGTGGTCAGCAACGTGATCACCGGAGCGGTCGCCCTGTGCCTCGGCCTCGCCATGGCGGCCATGGCCGGCCGCAACCGCGAGTCCAGAGCCTGACGACGACGCCCAGCGCCCGCCGGGCCCCGACCGCCCCCGAAACATGGGTGCGGCCGGGGCCCGGCGGTGTGACGCGTGCCACCAATGACCATCGTCTCTACCGCGAAAGCCGTGAACGCTGTCACATTGGACGGCATGACAGCCAACAGCGCCGCCCCGACCACCCGCCCCGGGAGCCTCGTCCGCACCGGGGGCCCCAAGGACGACTCCTCCTGGCTGGAGCACGTCCTCGGCTGGACCCTCGTGGTCGTCGTCGCCATGTTCGTCACCCAGGTCGGCTGGTTCTAGGGTCCTCCTCCGGCTCCACCCGCCAGTGCCGTTCCGGGATCCCCACCAGCCCGTACAGCCTGCGTACGGGTGAACGCGCGGGCAGCAGCACCAGCCCGGCCACCCCCGCGAACAGGGCCGCGCCCGGCCACCACCCCAGCAGCCGTACGAGGACGCTCGCCCCCACCGCCCCGGCCGCCGGCAGCCCGTACACCCCCGCCCCCGCGATCACCACCGCGAGGACCCGGGGCACCTTGAGGTCCGCCGCCGCCCCCGGCAGCCGCCACCCCTCCACCAGCCAGCCGATCTCGGCCAGCAGCATCGTGCCGATCACGGCCGTGCCGAAGACCAGCAGGGCCAGGAAGGTCCCCGAGGTCGCGAAGGCCAGGCAGTGGTTGACCACGCTGTCCGCGGACCAGCCGGCGTAGGCCCGCGGATCAGCGCTCAGCAGCCGCCGGTAGCCGCTGCCGTCCCACCCGTGGATCAGGGTGAAGAACAGCAGGAAATACCCGGCGACCGCCTGCAGATACCCCCAGTACCCGGCTCCCACCAGCACGAACAGCCGCGCCGCCAGAAAGCCGAGCAGCGCCCCCACCACCACCGAGCCGGTGTGGAAGAGCGCGAAGCCCGCCCACACACCGGCGTGGTCCCGCGCCACGTGCATGGTGGCCCACGCGGGGTTGTGCCACAGCAGGTACATCCCGGTCGGGGCGAGCAGCAGGGCCGCGTACAGGACGGTCAGCGCCAGGTACGGATTGGCCGCGCGGCTCCTCGTACGGACTCCGTCGCCCCGGACCGAGCGCTCCCACCACTGGAGCTGCCGCCCGGCCGCCACCGCGAAGGTGGCGCCGATCCCGTAGGCCCACAGCGGCGCCGCCTGTACGGGGATCACGAGGCCTCCAGCCGCAGGCCGTCGGTGACGATCACATCGGAGGTGACCAGCGCCTGCTCGGCGCGGACCTGGGTCATGAAGACGAACGGCGGGATCACCGGGGGAGCGGGCAGCCCCTCCGGGCTGAAGGTGACGCACAGCAGCCCCTCGATACAGCCGCTGAACTTCGTGAGGTACAAGGTGACATCGCCCCGCAGGTCGAGGGAGGTGGCGGCCAGCCCGTACTCGTCGGCGCCGTCGCGCGTGCGCAGCCGGTAGTCGCGCAGCGAGGCCGCGCGCATCTTCAGCACCAGCACCTTGAGCGGCCCGTCCGCCGTCGGTAGGTGCGTCACGCCGGCGAACGCGAAGCCCTGCGGCGCGAAGAGCGAGGTCGTGACGGTCGGGGGAGTCCGTGCGGCCGTCGGCGGCCCCGCCGCGGGCGCGGCCTTCGCCTCCGGGGCACCCGCCGCCAGCGCCGCCAGCAGCACCACCGGCAGCGCGGCTGCCAGCGTGCGCGGGCCGCTGCCGTCCAGGCGGGGCACTCCCCCAGACTTCGTCCGGGGGGACCCCCAGGGGCCCTCCTCGCCCGCCTCCTCGTCGGGCAGCGGGGTCCAGCCGAAGGCCAGCGCGCTTCCCGCGATGCCGAGCAGCATCCCGACCAGGAAGCCGCCCAGGTTGGTCGCCATGAAGGAGAGCACCGACAGCAGCAGGGCGTGCAGCGAGACGTACGCCCGGGCCTGCGGCAGGAACCACAGGAACATCCCCGCCAGGATCAGGGCGACCCCGATTCCGATGGCCGCGATCCCGCCCAGACCCAGGCTGACCAGCACCGTCAGCGGCGACAGCGGGACCAGCAGCAGCTCGGTCCCGCCCAGCACCAGCAGCAGACCGCCCCAGAAAGGCCGGGCCCGGCGCCAGGCGCGCAGCCGCCGCCGGTGTTCCGGGAGCGGGAGCCGTCGCTCCAGCCACCCCCGCCGGATGCCTAGAAGCACTTCTCGCCGTCCAGGCTGACGTTGAGCTTCATGCCCTTGAGCCTGAAGTTGCCGCCGGTCGCGGACCAGGCGTGGGACTTCACGCCCACCACCTCGATGTCCCCGGCCTGCAGGCCGAACTTCCCCGGCTCGCCCTTGACCCCGCCGACCTGGTCCAGGGTCGAGGCGTCCCGGCCGATCTGCGCCGTGCCGAAGGTGGCGTCGCCGTCGAGGTCCTCGCCGTCGATCACCAGATTGCTGGCCGTGACCTGCCCGGCCGGGCCGCCGGCCGTCAGCTTGAAGACCACCGTGCCGAGCGGGGTGCCCACCTCGGCGGCCTGGCAGATGTCGGAGAGGGTGGCCTCGCCGATGCCGAGCAGCGCGACGGGATGCCCCTTGCCGTCGACGGAGCGGTCCGTCTGCACGTAGGAGGCCAGTCCCTTGCTGGTCAGCTTGGAGGAGGAGACTTGGAAACTGGTCCCCGAGACGGCGAAGGAGGCGGCGAGCGCGCCCTGTGCCATGACCATGGCCATCGCCCCGACCGCGACGACCGCGGGCATCGCGACGACGGCCGTCTTCTTCCAGTTGACCCGGCCCTCGGGGGGCCGTCTCGTGCCCTTGCGCGTGCTGTCGGTGCTCATGGTCATCCTCCCGTACGTCGTCCGGTGCGCAGGGGAAGTGCTGCCATACTTCAGGCATCTTGTGGCAGTTCGAGGCTAGGGCTGAATTTGAATAATAGTCAACAGCGCGGTACGACCGAGCGTTCGCAGGTCCGCAGGGCCGAACTCATAGCGACCGGACGCAAGTTGTTCGCAGACACCTCGTACGACGCCCTCTCCATGGACGACATCGCCAAGCACGCGGGCGTCGCCAAGGGGCTGATCTACTACTACTTCAAGAGCAAGCGCGGCTACTACCTCGCCATCGTCGAGGACTCCGTCTCCGAGCTCGTCGCCCGCGCCGGCGGGGAGGCCGACCTCCCCAACGCCGAACGGGTCCGGCGCACCATCGACGGCTACCTCCAGTACGCCGAGCACCACCACGCCGCCTACCGCACCATCGTCACCGGCGGCGTCGGCTCCGACGCCGAGGTGCTCGCCATCCGCGACGCCGTCCGCGAGGAACTGGTCGCCACCATCGCCGAAGGCGCGTACGGCAGGCGCACCCTCCCGCCCGTCGCCCGGCTCGCGCTGGTCGGCTGGCTCTCCTCGGTCGAGGGCATCACCCTGGAGTGGATCGGCGGCCTCGCCGCGGACCCCGCGGGCCGGCCCGAGCGCGCCGAGCTGGGCGCCCTGCTCGTACGGCAGCTGCGCGCGACGCTCACGGTCATCGAGGAGTTCGTCCCGGAGTGCCCCGCTCCGCCCGCCCCCGAGGAGACGGCCGACCGGAATGCCGACCGGAAAGACGATCTTGCCCCGGTGACGGGAAGCCCCTGATCGTGCATACTCGACCCGCCGCAGCCGCTGAACTGCCCCTTCCGTGATCCGGAAGGGCAACATCGGCTGTAAGAGCACCGAGACCCGGTGGCGCGTACCACACCTCACGCGTCGCCGCCGTGCCCGACGAGGGAGGAGAGCGCCGCCATGACAGACCGCGCCCCGCAGCCGGTGGACCGACAGCTGCCCACCGAGGAGTCCCGGGACCTCCTCGCGCTCGTACGAGAGATCGCGCAGCGGGAGATCCGCCCCAAGGCCGCCGAGGAGGAGGACTCCGGGCGGTTCCCGCGAGAGGTCTTCACCCTGCTCTCCGAGGCGGGCCTGCTCGGCCTCCCGTACGCCGGCGAGTTCGGCGGCGGCGAGCAGCCGTACGAGGTCTACCTCCAGGTCCTGGAGGAGCTGGCCGCGGCGCGCCTGACCGTCGGGCTCGGCGTCAGCGTGCACTCCCTGGCCTGCCACGGCCTCGCCGGCTACGGCACCAAGGAGCAGCAGGGCGCCCACCTGCCCGCCATGCTCGGCGGCGGCCTGCTCGGCGCCTACTGCCTCTCCGAACCGGCCGCGGGCTCCGACGCCGCCTCGCTCACCACCAAGGCGGTGCGCGACGATGGGGGTACCTCCCGCTCGAGCGGAGCCGAGAGTGGGGGAGACTGGATCATCACCGGCACCAAGGCCTGGATCACCCACGGCGGGGTCGCCGACTTCTACACCGTCCTCGCCCGCACCGGCGTCGAGGGGGCCAAGGGCATCACGGCCTTCCTGGTGCCGGGTGACGCGGAGGGCCTGACGGCCGCCGTCCCCGAGAAGAAGATGGGCATGAAGGGCTCGCCCACCGCCCAGCTGCACTTCGACGGCGTACGGGTCCCGGACGCGCGCCGCATCGGCGAGGAGGGGCAGGGCTTCACCATCGCCCTGGCCGCACTGGACGCGGGGCGCCTCGGCATCGCGGCCTGCGCCATAGGGGTCGCCCAGGCGGCCCTCGACGAGGCCCTCACCTACGCCCTGGACCGCAAGCAGTTCGGACACCCGATCGCCGACTTCCAGGGACTGCGCTTCATGCTGGCCGACATGGCCACCAAGATCGAGGCGGGCCGGGCGCTCTACCTCGCGGCGGCGCGGCTGCGGGACGCGGGCAAGCCCTTCTCCCGGCAGGCGGCGATGGCCAAGCTGTTCTGCACCGACGCGGCGATGGCGGTGACGACGGACGCCGTGCAGGTCCTGGGAGGCTACGGCTACACGGCGGACTTCCCGGTCGAGCGGCTGATGCGGGAGGCGAAGGTGCTCCAGATCGTCGAAGGCACCAACCAGATCCAGCGGATGGTCATCGCCCGTCACCTGGCGGGTCCGGAGACGCGGTAGACGCACCTCGGGGTACGCCCGGCCCTGGCGGACGCGGAACTGAACGAACTGTTCGCCGAGGCCTGGCCGGGACACGTACCCGTCTCCTTCGCGCCCGTCCTGGAGCGCAGCCTGGCCTGGGTCACAGCCCGCCGGGACGGCCGCCTGGTGGGCTACGTCAACGTGGCTCCCCAGCTACCGCTGGGAGGTGCCCCCAGGGACGGTGGTGCGCACGCCTTCGTCCTCGACACCACCGTTCACCCGGACGAACGGCGGCGCGGGCCGGGCGTACGGCTGGTGCGGGCGGCGGCCGACGCGGCACGGGAGCGCGGAGCGAGCCGGCTGCACGTGGACTACGAGCCGCACCTCGAGGCCTTCTACGCGGAGTGCGGCTTCCGCGGGACGGCGGCGGGACTGCCGGCGCTCTGAGGCTCGGCTCCGACAGGGCTCGGCTCCGAGGGCTCAGCTCCCGAAGAGCGGCCCGTTCGGCCAGATGGGGGAGGAGGTGATCCGGGACCACTCCGGGTCGCGCCGCCCCGGCACGGTCCGGCCGTCCTCGGCCCAGCGGGCGATCATGGCGCTGTAGATGGGCGGGTCGGGATGTCGCGGCCAACCGCCCCGCTGAACCGATTCTTCGTAACCGGGCGCCATCTGCCGCCGACGGCGTCCCGCCCGTGGCGTGGAACTCTCAACCGTGGTCATGCCGGGGCAACGCGACACCGCACCCACGGGTAACCGCCTCCCCACCCCGGGGATCCGTTCGAGGGGTACCCGGGGGCGGGGTGTCGGCCAGGGGGGCGAGAGGCGGGGCGGGGGCTTCGGCCCCCGATGGCGCCGAAGCTCCCGACTCGGGTCCCGGTCCCGCCCGACAGGTGTCCGTCCCCGAAGTCTCCGCTCCGCGGGTCAGCTCGCTTGGGTGGGATGCGGCCGCCCCCGCCCCCCCCGGCACGCGCCGCCTGGGCGGCCGCCCCCGCACCGCCCGGGAGGTGGGTCCCCGCTGTCTCCCGGCGCGTCATGCCGGGCTGTCAGGTCGTGCCAGAACCCTGGCCCCGGGGGCGGTTTCTGACGTACCGTCATATCCGCCTGGGCCGTCCGGCTCAGCCCGTCGGCCCGCGAGCCCGCACGCCCGCGCTCGCGCGTGCCCGCGCCCGCGCCCCCGTGCTCCGTGCCCCGCGTCCAGGAGGTTCGCCATGCCCGCCGACCGGCCCATCGGCCTCGACGAGTACCCCATCCACCAGGCCCCCCTGTCGATGAAGCACCTCGTCAGCGGTGACCGCAACGCCTACGACCGCTGCATCTTCCACGTCTTCGACCACGCGGGCCGCGCCGTCCTCATCCTCGGCCTCGGGGTCTATCCCAACACCGGGGTCATCGACGCCTACGCCACCCTCCGCATCGGCGACGAACTCCTCGCCGTCCGTGCCTCCGACGCCCTCACCGACGACCGTATGAATCTCGCCGTCGGCCCCCTCTCCATCACCGTCGACGCCCCCCTCCGGCAGCTCACCCTGCGCTGCGCCGCCGACCCGGACGACCCGGACGGGCTCTCGTACGACATCACCTGGACCGCCGAGTTCCCGGCCGTGTGGGAGCCCCACCACATCCAGCGGCGCGGTGACCGGCTCATGCTGGAAGGCCGCCGCTTCGTCCAGGCGGGCAACGTCACCGGCACCATCCGCGCCAAGGGCGAGGAGTTCACCCTCACGCCGGGGGAGTGGACCGGCACCCGCGACCGCAGTTGGGGCGTGCGGCCGATCCCCGGAGAGGACGGAGGCCGGGCCGCCGAGGAGTACCACCCCGAGGGCTTCCACTGGCTCTGGATCCCCGTCCGCTTCGCGGACCGGTTCCTCATGGTCATCGCCCAGGAGGACGCCGACGGCCACCGCACCCTGAGCGAGGCCGTCCAGGCCTTCCCCGAAGGCAGCGGCCGCCACGACGTCCAGCTCGGCTGGCCCCACACCGAGATCCGCTACCGGCCCGGCACCCGGCACCCCGAGAGCGCCGTCGTCCACCTCACCGACCCGGCCCGCAAGCCCCTCGAACTGGGCGTGGAGATCCTCAACTCCTCCCCGCTCGCCGTCGGCGCCGGATACCCGCCCGCCGCCGACTGGCAGCACGGCACCTGGCAGGGGCGCGGCTGGACCGACCGCCGCGTCTACGACCTCTCCGACCCCGCCGCCCACCCCATGGCGGCCTTCGGGGTCACCGACCACTCGGCCCGCTTCACCCTCGACGGGCAGACCGGCCACGGCATCTTCGAACACGGCAGCTTCGGCCGGCACGACCCGAGCGGCTTCACCGACTACTCCTCCGTGGCCCCGTAGGCAGCAGCCCCGTAGGCCGCAGCCCCGTAGGCCCAGCCGCCCGGTCCCAGCAGGCAGTTCCCGTAGGAAAGGGGTCCCCATGGCCACAGCGCCACGTCCGCGCACCTCCACCCGCGAGCCCGAAGAGCTCGGCCGGCGCCTCGCCGCCTGGCTGGACGCCAGGCTCGCCGGCGCCAAGGTCACCAACGTGTCCGTCCCCGGGTCCAACGGCATGTCCAGCGAGACCCTGCTCTTCGACATAGAGCACCCCGACGCCCCGATCCGCGCCTGCGCGCTGCGCCTCGCCGCCGACCCGGCCGCCTACACCGTCTTCCCGACGTACGACATGCCGCGCCAGCACCGCGTGATGAGCCTGGTCGCCCGGCACACTGACGTGCCCGTCCCCCGCGTGCAGTGGCTGGAGGAGGACCCAGAGCCGCTCGGGGCGCCGTTCTTCGTGATGGCCCGCGCCGACGGCCGGGTGCCGCCCGACGTCATGCCCTACACCTACGAGGGCAACTGGCTGCACGCCGCAACCGACACCGAGCGCGCCGGACTCCAGGAGGCGAGCATCTCCCTGCTGGCCCGCCTGCACGACCAGTTTCCCGCCAAGGAGGCCGAGTTCCTGCTCCCGGAGGGAGAGGGAAGCCCCCTGCGGAGGCACGTGAACGCCCAACGCGCCTACTACGAGTGGGTGGTTGCCGGGCTCGCCCCGTCGCCGCTCATCGAGCGGGCCTTCGCGCGCCTGGAGGAGCTGTGGCCCGCGGAGGAGGGGCAGTCCGTCCTCAACTGGGGCGACGCCCGCATCGGCAACGTCATCTACGACGGCTTCACGCCGGTGGCCGTCCTGGACTGGGAGATGGCGGCGTTCGCCCCGCGCGAGGTGGACCTCGGCTGGACGGTCTACCTCCACCGGTTCTTCCAGGACCTCACCGTGGGCTTCGGCCAGCCGGGCCTGCCGGACTTCCTGCGCCGTGAGGACCTGGAGCGCCGCTACGCCGAACTCACCGGCCACACCCCGCGGGACATGGAGTTCCACACCCTCTACGCGGCGCTGCGGCACGGGATCGTGATGCTGCGCATCGCCTACCGGCAGGCGCACTTCGGCGAGGTGGAGATCCCGGCGGACCCGGACAGCCTGATCCTGCACCATGCCAGCCTGGCCGCCATGGTGCAGGGAACGTACTGGTAACCGCGTCAAGGAGCCCGGAGGGCCCCGTCAGGCCGCCTGGACGTGCTGCTGCTGCCGCGCCTGCGGCAGCACGGGGCTCACCATCCGCACCGGACGCGAGCCCGGACCGCCGACGTGCGAGAAGGGCTGCGTCCGCCAGTCCAGCCCCTGGGGCAGGCCCAGGTGGACCACGGGCTCCAGCTCCTGCGCCCCGACCGGCTGGATCACCCCGACGGTCGGCAGCGCGTCGGTGGCGGGCCGTCCGGTGCCCGCGCAGACCGTGAGCCCGAAGGGGTTCCACGGGGTCAGGCAGAGCGCGTGCTGCGGCAGGAACTCCTCGTCGGCGACGAGTGCGATCGACTGGCCGCAGTCCGGGCAGACCGCGTGGTGGATCTCGAAGCCCTCGCCGTCGTCGAGGTATTCGAGGTCGCCACCCTCCTCGGAATCGAGAAGTTCCAGGGGCTCCGGTTCAGTGCGACCGGCGCGCTTGGTGTTCAGCATGGATGTACTCCCCCTTGGGTGGGCCGGGCGGGCAGGTTCTTCGGCCTCGGCCACACCAAGCACTTCCCGTCGAGCGGCACGAGTAACCACAACAGCCCTCCGTACGCCTGCATACCCTTGTGGCCTTGGTCACATGCCCCCTGCAGGTGCCGCCAGTGGGTGGACAGCACTGGGCCTGGAGCGCCCTTGGGCCTTAGGTTGTGCGGCTATGAGCGCAATGGAGGAGCTGGACCGCCAGATCGTGGATCTGCTCGTGCGGGACGGGCGGATGAGCTACACGGATCTGGGCAAGGCCACGGGACTGTCCACGTCGGCAGTCCATCAGCGAGTACGCCGGCTGGAACAGCGCGGTGTGATCCGCGGCTATGCGGCCGTGGTCGACCCCGAGGCCGTCGGCCTTCCGCTTACGGCCTTCATCTCGGTCAAGCCGTTCGACCCGAGCGCCCCGGACGACATCGCCGACCGGCTGGCCGGCGTCCCCGAGATCGAGGCCTGCCACAGCGTCGCCGGCGACGAGAACTACATCCTCAAGGTCCGCGTGGCCACCCCGCTGGAACTGGAGGACCTCCTCGGCCGGCTCCGCGCCCTCGCCCACGTCTCGACGCGCACGACGGTCGTCCTGTCCACCCCGTACGAGGCCCGCCCGCCGCGAATCTAGTGCTCTGACCGGAAAGGTTCACCGCCTCACGGCGTCCGGCACGGCACCTCGCCGCGTTGTCGGACCGCGCGAGTACGCCGAGTACGAGCTGCGGCCCTCCGCCTTGCGATGCACCGCACCGGACGCCGCGAGCCGGCAAACCTTTCCGGCCAGAGCACTAGCCCACCCCTCGGGGCCCACCCGGCCCGGCCGGGCACATCCGGCCTCGCCGGCGTGCGAGGCGCGGGGTCCGGGGCGGAGCCCCGCTCTTTGAGCCGCACCCGTGCTCGCACCCGCACCCGCGTCCGGGCCCGCCCGTCCGAGGGGCGAGACTGTTCCCCATGACTGACCGCACCGCCAACTCCGCCGACGCCGCCGGAGGCACCCGCACCGTGCTCCTCCGCGGCGGCGAGGTCCACAGCCCCGCCGACCCCTTCGCCACCGCGATGGTGGTCGAGCGCGGCCACATCGCCTGGGTCGGCTCCGAGGGCGCGGCCGACGCCTTCGCGCAGGGCGTGGACGAGGTCGTCGACCTCGAAGGGGCGCTCGTCACGCCCGCCTTCACCGACGCCCACGTCCACACCACCTCCGCCGGCCTCGCCCTCACCGGGCTGGACCTGACCGGAGCCCGGTCCCTCTCCGCCGCGCTGGACCTCGTACGGGCCTACGCCGCGAGCCGGCCGGCCGACCGGGTGCTCCTCGGGCACGGCTGGGACGCCGCCCGCTGGCCCGAGCGCCGCGCCCCGCGCCGCGCCGAGCTGGACGAGGCCGCCGGCGGGCGTCCGCTCTACCTGAGCCGCATCGACGTGCACTCGGCCGTGGTCACCACCGCCCTCCTCGACCTCGTCCCCGGGGTGCGGCCGACCGGCGACGAGCCGCTGACCCGCGACGACCACCACGCCGTACGGCGGGCCGCCCTCGGCGCCGTCACCCCCGCCCAGCGCGCCGAGGCCCAGCGGGCCGCCCTCGACCGGGCCGCCTCCCTCGGCATCGGTTCCGTACACGAGTGCGGCGGGCCCGACATCTCCTCCGCCGAGGACTTCACGGCCCTGCTGGACCTGGCCGCCGAGCGGCCCGGCCCGCGCGTCTTCGGCTACTGGGCCGACCGGGACCTCGACCAGGCCCGGGCCCTGGGGGCCGTGGGGGCCGCCGGTGACCTCTTCGTCGACGGCGCCCTCGGTTCGCACACCGCCTGCCTGCACGCCCCGTACGCGGACGCCGCGCACACCGGCACCGGCTACCTCGACGCCCGAGCCGTCGCCGAGCACGTGGCCGCCTGTACCGAGGCGGGCCTCCAGGCCGGCTTCCACGCCATCGGGGACGCGGCACTCACCGCCGTCGTGGAGGGGGTCCGGGCGGCCGCCGAGAAGGTCGGCCTGGCGCGGGTCCGTGCGGCCCGGCACCGGGTCGAGCACGCCGAGATGATGACCCCGGCCACCATCGCCGCCTTCGCGGAGCTGGGCCTCACCGCCTCCGTGCAGCCCGCCTTCGACGCGGCCTGGGGCGGCGAGGACGGCATGTACGCCGACCGGCTCGGCGCCGAGCGCGCCCGCACCCTCAACCCGTACGCGGCCATGCTCAAGGCCGGTGTCCCGCTGGCCTTCGGCTCGGACGCGCCCGTCACCCCGCTCGACCCGTGGGGCACCGTCCGCGCCGCCGCCTTCCACCGGACTCCCGAGCACCGCATCTCCGTACGGGCCGCCTTCACGGCCCACACCCGGGGCGGCTGGCGGGCGCTGGGCCGCGACGACGCGGGCGTCCTGGTCCCGGGCGCACCGGCCGACTACGCGGTCTGGCAGACGGCCGAACTGGTCGTCCAGGCCCCCGACGACAGGGTCGCCCGCTGGTCCACGGACCCCCGCTCCGGCACCCCCGGGCTGCCCGACCTGACCCCCGGCGGCGAGCTGCCGGTGTGCCTCGCGACGGTCGTCGGCGGGCGGGAGGTATTCGTACGCCCACAGGGGTGATCCGGCGGGCCTCGGTTCGGTGCGGGCGGCCGGACCCGGATAGGTTCGGCCGGGTCCACCACAGGACGTCCGTGCCGGACGGATCCGTCTGCTCAGCGCGCCCGCGCCTCGGGGGCGAGGGAAGGTTTCGCCGGTGGGGGCACCCCCAGCCGTGGTTGGGGGAGGTGGCCCCGGGTCGGGGCCCGGCGGTCCAGTAGACAACGGTCGTGACGGCCCGCAGCCAGCGGGAGTCCGATCGGCCCGAAGGACCGCGGGCCCCGGCCACTGTTCTAGAGTCGTTCCCTGCGACCAGACGTACAGGATGTGCAAAAGCACAAAAGGGGACTCAGTGAGCGACGGCGGACAGCGGACCTACGGACCGCTCGGAACGGCCCTGGTGATCATTCCGACCTACAACGAGGCGGAGAACATCGGGCTGATCGTCGGCCGGGTGCGCGCGGCGGTGCCCGAGGCCCACGTCCTGGTCGCCGACGACAACAGCCCCGACGGCACCGGCAAGCTCGCCGACGAGCTGGCGGCCGGCGACGACCACGTCCACGTCCTGCACCGCAAGGGCAAGGAGGGGCTCGGCGCCGCCTACCTGGCGGGCTTCGTGTGGGCCCTGGACGCCGGCTACGGGGTGATCGTCGAGATGGACGCCGACGGCTCCCACCAGCCGGAGGAGCTGCCCCGGCTGCTCACCGCGCTGGCCGGCGCCGACCTGGTGCTGGGCTCCCGCTGGGTGCCGGGCGGCCGGGTGGTCAACTGGCCCAAGAGCCGCGAGATCCTCTCGCGCGGCGGGTCGACCTACTCCCGGCTGATGCTGGACGTCCCGATCCGCGACGTGACCGGCGGCTACCGGGCCTTCCGCCGCGAGACCCTGGAGGGCCTGGGCCTGGACGAGGTGGCCTCCGCGGGCTACTGCTTCCAGGTCGACCTGGCCCGCAGGGCGGTGCAGAAGGGTTTCCGCGTGGTGGAGGTGCCCATCACCTTCGTCGAGCGGGAGTTCGGCGACAGCAAGATGAGCAAGGACATCGTGGTGGAGGCCCTGTGGCGGGTCACCCAGTGGGGCCTCAAGGCCCAGGCCGCCAAGCTGCTGCCCGGCAAGGGCGACCACAAGGCCTGATCGCACGGCCCGGCGGCCCCCTAGGGGTTGCCCGGTACCTCCGGCTGAGGCCGCTCTTACGCCGCTCCAGGCACACTGGGGATATGACGACCGGCGTTCCGACCTCGACGGCCCCCCGGCGGCGCTCGCCCGCCCGCACGTTCCTTCCCCTTGCGGTAGCCGCCTGGCTGATCCTGGAGATCTGGCTGCTCAGCCTGGTGGCCGACGTGGCCGGCGGGCTGACCGTGGCCGCCCTGCTCGCGGGCGGGCTGGTCCTGGGCGCGGTGGTCATCAAGCGGGCCGGGCGCCGTGCCTTCAAGAACCTGACGGACACCTTCCAGCAGGCCCAGCAGGGCGTTCCGCCCACCCCGCAGCAGCCCGGCCAGGGCAACGGCCTCACCATGCTGGCGGGCCTGCTCCTGATGATGCCGGGGCTGATCTCCGACGTGGCCGGCCTGCTCTGCCTGATCCCGCCGGTCCGTGCCTGGATCGGGCGCCGGACGGCCCGCTCGCTGGAGCGCAGGATGGCCTCGGCTCCCGCCGGCAGCTTCGGCGACGCCTTCCAGCAGGCCCGTATCCACTACCCCGACGGCAAGATCGTCCAGGGCGAGGTCATCCGCGAGGACCGGCCGCAGGAGCCGCAGGGCCCGGACACGGCCTACCGCCCGCCGCTGGCACCGTAGGACAGCGCGAAGCACACATTCCGCCGAGGACGCGCGACGCACGACGCACGCCGAGGGGCCCCGCCACACAGTGTGGCGGGGCCCCTCGGCGTATCTGCGTCCGGCTGTCAGGCGGACTTGCGGCTGTCCCGCGGATGCACGGCAATGTTCATGGCGCCGGAACGGAGGACCGCCAGCCTCTCGGCCAGCACTTCCTCCAGCTCCTCGCGAGTGCGTCGCTCCATGAGCATGTCCCAGTGCGTTCGCGCGGGCTTGCCCTTCTTCTCTTCGGGCCCGTCCCCGTCCACCAGGAGTGCCATGGCGCCGCACGCCTTGCACTCCCACTCCGGCGGAATTTCTGCCTCAACCGAGAACGGCATCTCAAATCGATGTCCGTTCTGGCATGCGTACTCCACCGCCTGGCGCGGGGCCAGATCGATGCCGCGGTCCGTCTCGTAGCTGGTAACCACGAGGCGCGTACCGCGGAGAGCTCGCTCACTCATGAATCGTGCCTCCCGGGCTTGTCGCCCACAGGACAGGTGTCGCTGTCGTCGTCATCCGGTCAACGTCCGGTCGGCGGTATAGATTCCCGCTCCGGGTCATGCGTCGCCCGTCGTGCCGCCCCTTGTTGTACCCACCAATGCCCGTTTTGTCACATCTGGCAGCAGATGTCACCCAACGTCTACACTTCTTATGCGCGCAGTAACGGTCCGCCTGGCAGGCCAAAGGCGTACACTACCGGCCCTTTGCTTCAACGTCTAAATTCGTTCGGAATTCGTTCGCGGATCCGGGCAGGGGCGCGCTCGCGGATCCGCTCTCCGCTCTCAGATCCGCTCGGGTACAGGATTGCCCGCCGCCTCCACCGCGCGCCGCACCGGCACTCGCGCCAGCAGCACGAAACCCAGTGCGAAGAAGACCACCAGCGAGATGATCGCGTCCCGGTAGCTGCCCGTGAGCTGGTACGTCAGGCCGAAGACCAGCGGGCCCACCCAGCTCAGCCCGCGGTCGCTCATCTCGTACGCCGAGAAGTACTCGGCCTCCTTGCCCGCCGGCACCAGGTGCGAGAACAGCGAGCGGGACAGCGCCTGGCTGCCGCCCAGCACCAGCCCGATCATCGCGGCGAGTGCGAAGAACCACACCGGAGTGCGGGCGGGCAGGAAGTATCCGGCCGCCAGCGTCAGCCCCCAGGCGGCCAGCGAGCCCAGGATCGTCCGCTTGGCGCCGTAGGTCCGGGCGAGCCGGCCCATCCCCAGGGCTCCCGCCACCGCCAGGACCTGCACCAGCAGCACGGCCCCGATCAGGGTGGACTGCTCCAGCTCCAGCTCCTCCGACCCGTAGACGGAGGCCTGGGAGATCACCGTCTGCACGCCGTCGTTGTAGATCAGGTACGCCAGCAGGAACGAGAGGGTCAGCGGGTAGCGCCGCATGTCCTTCAGCGTGGCGACGAGCTGCTTCCAGCCACTGACGGCCGGACCCGTCCCCGGCTCCCGGACCACCGCCCGGTCCCGCAGCCGGCGCAGCGGGATCAGCGCGAACGCCCCCCACCACAGGCCCGCCGAGGCCAGGCAGATCCGTACGGCCGCGCCCTCGGAGAGGCCGAAGGAGTCGTGGCCCATGTAGAGCACCAGGTTCACCACGAGCATCAGGGATCCCGCGGTGTAGCCGAAGGCCCAGCCCCGCGAGGACACCGTGTCCCGCTCGTCCGGCGTGGAGATCTGCGGCAGATAGGCGTTGTAGAGCACCATCGAGACGGACAGCGCGGCATTCGCCACGACCAGCAGCAGCCCGCCCAGCAGGTAGCGCTCACCGCCCAGGAAGAACATCCCGGTCGTCGCCGCCGCGCCCGTGTACGCGGCCGCCGCGAGCATCGGCTTCTTGCGCCCCGTCCGGTCGGCGACGGCCCCCACGAGCGGCATGAGCAGTACGGCGAGGATCACCGAGGCCGAGACCGAGTACGCGAAGAAGGACCCGGCACGCACGGGGATGCCCAGCGGGTGCACGAAGCCCTCGGAGTCCGCGGCGGCCTTGGCCACGGAGGTCAGGTAGGGGCCGAGGAACACGGTCAGCACGCTCGCCGAGTACACCGAGACGGCGAAGTCGTAGAAGTACCAGCCCCGCTGCTCGCGCTTGCGTGCGGCGGCGGCTCTGCCGTCCTCCGCCCCCGGTTCCGCTTCGTCCGTCGTCTGCGCACTCATCGGTGCCCCCTCGCTTGTCCCCGTACCGCACGGGCCGCCGCATCCGCGCGGAGGCCCGTGCGGGCATGTCAGGCCCAGGCTCCGCGACGGTCCAGCACCGTGCGCAAGATGTCGATCCGGTCGGTCATGATGCCATCGACACCGAGGTCGAGGAGAGCCTCCATGCGTTCCGGTTCGTTCACGGTCCACACGTGCACCTGGAGGCCCCGCTCGTGGGCGGTCCGCACGAAGCGCCGGTCCACCACGCGGATGCCCGCCTGGGTCTCCGGGACCTGGGCCGCGACCGCCCCCACGCGCAGCGCGGCGGGGATCGCGTACGAGCGCAGCCGCAGGCCGAGCACCCCGCGCACCCCGTACGAGGTCGCCAGCCGGGGACCGGCGATCTTCTGGGCCCGGGCCACCCGGCTCTCGGAGAAGGAGCCCACGCAGACCCGGTCCCAGACCCCGGCCCGGGCGATCAGGTTGACCAGCGGATGGAGCGCCGACTCGGCCTTCAGGTCGATGTTCCAGCGGGCGTCCGGGAACTCCTCCAGCAGCTCCTCGAAGAGCGCGAGCGGCTCGGTGCCGCCCACCCGGGCCTCGCGGACCCGCTTCCAGGGCAGCTCGGCGATCCGGCCCTGCGCGTCGGTGACCCGGTCCAGGGTGGAGTCGTGGAAGGCGATGAGCTTCCCGTCGGCCGTGGCGTGCACATCGGTCTCGAAGTACCGGTAGCCGGCCTCGGCGGCCCGGCGGAATGCGGCGGCGGTGTTCTCCAGCCCGTCCGCGGCACCTCCCCGGTGGGCGAAGGGGATCGGAGCCGGGTGGTCCAGATATGGATGGCGAAGGCGTACGTGCGTCACGGCGGCAGTATCCCCCGCGCCGCCGAAAGGCGGTGGTCCACCAGGTGAACGGCGGACAGGGCCTGGTGTGAGTGGACTGGTCCATGGCACCCTATGTCCCCGAAGACCAATCCAATCAAGGTCTCATCGAGGCCAATTCGATGAAGGTGGACCGGACGCATGGCCGAATGGACCTCAGCGGTCGGTGCCGCACAGCTGGCCCGCCTCATCACCTCCCAGCAGGACCGCGCCGCCGGCCCCGGCTCCCGCAAGCTGCCCGCGTACCGCACCCTCGCCGACGGGATCCGCCTCCTCGTCCTCGAAGGCCGCGTCCCCGTCGCCGCCCGGCTCCCCGCCGAGCGGGAGCTGGCCGGCGCCCTCTCCCTCAGCCGCACCACCGTCGCCGCCGCCTACGAGGCGCTGCGCGGCGAGGGGTTCCTGGAGTCCCGCCGGGGCGCGGGCAGCTGGACCGCCGTACCCGCCGGGAACCCGCTCCCCGCCCGCGGCCTGGAACCGCTGCCCCCGGAATCGCTGGGCTCCATGATCGACCTCGGCTGCGCCGCCCTGCCCGCCCCCGAGCCGTGGCTCACCAAGGCGGTCCAGGGCGCCCTGGAGGAACTGCCCCCGTACGCCCACACCCACGGGGACTACCCGGCCGGGCTGCCCGCGCTGCGCCGGATGCTCGCCGACCGCTACACCGAGCAGGGCATCCCCACGATGCCCGAGCAGATCATGGTCACCACCGGCGCGATGGGCGCCATGGACGCCATCTGCAGCCTCTTCGCGGGGCGCGGGGAGCGGATCGCCGTCGAATCCCCGTCCTACGCCAACATCCTCCAGCTCATGCGTGCCGCTGGCGTGCGCCTCGTACCCGTGGCCATGGCCGACGGGCTGGCGGGCTGGGACATGGACGTCTGGCGCCAGGTCCTGCGGGACTCCGCCCCGCGCCTCGCCTACGTCGTGGCCGACTTCCACAACCCCACCGGAGCCCTGGCCTCCGAGGAGCAGCGCCGCGCGATGGTCGAGGCCGCCCGCTCCGCGGGCACCGTCCTCGTCGCCGACGAGACCATGCTGGAACTCAAGCTGGACCCGGACCTCGCGATGCCCCGCCCGGTCTGCTCCTTCGACCCGGCCGGAAGCACGGTGATCACCGTCGGCTCCGCCAGCAAGGCCTTCTGGGCGGGCATGCGGATCGGCTGGGTCCGCGCGGCCCCCGACGTCATCCGCAGCCTGGTCGCCGCCCGCGCCTACGCCGACCTGGGCACCCCCGTGCTGGAACAGCTCGCGGTGAACTGGCTGATGCGGACCGGCGGCTGGCAGGAGGCCGTCGGAATCCGCCGCGACCAGGCCCGCGACAACCGCGATGCACTGGTAAAGGCCGTACGCCGACAGCTGCCGGACTGGGACTTCCAGGTCCCGCAGGGCGGCCTCACCCTGTGGGCCCGCGCGGGCGGCCTCTCCGGCTCCCGCCTCGCGGAAGTAGGGGAACGGGTCGGAGTCCGTGTCCCCTCGGGCCCCCGCTTCGGCGTGGACGGCGCCTTCGAGGGCTACGTCCGCCTCCCCTTCACGGTGGGCGGCCCGGTGGCCGAAGAGGCCGCCGCCCGCCTGGCCTCGGCGGCCTCCCTGATCGCCACGGGCGCGGCCGGCCCCACGACAGAACCCCCACGCACCTTCGTGGCGTAACCCAGGGGCCGGGGCCGGGGTGGGGTGTCGTCCGGGACTAAAACGAGATGAATTCGGCGCAGGGCAGCTTCAACAGAGCCGACCCGGAACAGGCGCCGAACATCGAAGCCCGCCCCGGACGACACCCCACCCCGGCCCCCGCCCCCGCCCCCGCCCCCCCCAACCCCCCCCCCCGGCACCGCGTCTCGGCCGCCACCTCCGGAACCCCGGACGCGTCGACGGCGGAGCCCTGGGCAGGCGGCACCGGCTTGGCGAGCCGCTCCGGCAGCAGCTCCAGTACCGCCTGCTTGAACCCCGGATGCGTCCCGTCGTCGTACGGATCCGGCGTGGCCGGCACCTGCAGCCGATGCACCGGACCCGCCCCCAGCCGCGCGTACCCCCGCCCCGGCGGCACGTGCGCCGTAGGCGTGGTGTGCGGCGGCAGCCCCAGCACATCCGCGATCTGCTGGATCGCGGCGGGCCCGAGGACGACCCGCGCCCGGGTGTGCTGCCAGACGGCGTCGTTCAGCAGTTCCAGGTGTTCGAAGTGTTCGGCGACGACCACCGTGATGTGCGCGGCCCGCCCGTGCCGCAACGGCACCTGGAGCTGGGCGAGCGGATCCGGCCCGCCCTCGGCGACCGCGAGGTGCGCGAGCACGCTCGGCTGGTCCAGCAGGATCCACAGCGGGCGCCGCGTGTCCTCGGGCGCCGGCCGGCCCGCCTCGCGCGCCCGATGGCTGGCGATGAGGCGCCGCTCGGTCTCCTGCGCGGCCCACTCCAGGGTGGCCAACGCCCCGCTCGGCCCGCATTCCACGGCGAGGACGCCGCTGCGGCCGGACAGGCAGGAGTACTCGCCGCTGCCGCCGCCCTCGACGATCAGTACGTCGCCCCCGTGCCGCAGCGCCTGGAGCGCGATGGACCGCAGCAGGGTGGACGTGCCGCTGCCGGGCTGGCCGACGGCCAGCAGGTGGGGCTCGGTGGAGCGGGGCCCGGTGCGCCAGATCACCGGCGGCAGGTCCCGGGGCTCATCGCCCTCCAGGACGGGCAGGGTGCGCTGCACGCCGCCGGCGTCGGTGAAGCCGAGGACGGTCTCCCCGGGTGAGGTCACGAAAGGCTGGGCGGCGATACCCGTCGGCAGCGCCGCCAGCACGCTCAGGTCGAGCTGGTTGCCCTCCTCGTCCCAGTCGAAGAGATACTCCCGTCCGCGCCCGGACTTGGCGTGCAGCAGTGCCTCGATCCGGGCCCGTGAGGCGGCCTCGCCATCGGTGAAGTAGGCCGGGTAGCGGATGTGGAGCCGGGTGACGCGGCCCGCCTCGTCGAACTCGTAGCCGCTGAAGGCCTTGTCCCAGTCCCCGCCGTGGGCGAAGAGGGGGTTCGGGTCCTCCGGGATGGAGAAGTACGGCACGAGGGCTTCGTAGAGGGAGCCGAGCCGTTCGGACTCGGCATCGCTGGGCCCGGTCTTCACCGGATTGCGGTCGCGTCCCTGCCAGGCCGCCGCCGCCATGAGCGTGATCAGGGCGAGGAGCGGACCGTAGGGGACGAGCGCGACCACGAGGACGCAGGCGGCTCCCAGGAACAGCGCGGGACCACGCTTGTCCTTGGGGGTTCCGGACCATTTGCGCCGCCCGGCCGAGGCCAGGATGCGCAGGCCGCGTCCGATGGTGAGGAGCGGATGGAGGACGTCCGTGGCGCTGTCGGCGGCCGTGCGAGCGAAGTCGCGGCCCCGGGCCAGCGACGAGGTGCCGCTGTTGAGGATGCGGGGGAGTGGGCGCCGGGCCACGGGCGTCTCCTGGAGTTGTGGGTGTTTCGGGTACTTCGGGTGGGGCTGGGTGTGGCTGCCGCGTCGGCCGGGGCTAGAGCTTGATCCCGCCGAGCAGGCTCGCGAGGCTCGCCGTGCTCGCCGTGATGCTCGGGGCGATGGCGGAGCCTGCGAGGAAGAAGCCGAACAGGGAGCAGACGAACGCGTGCGTCAGCTTCATCCCGTCCTTCTTGAAGAACAGGAAGCAGATGATGCCGAGCAGGACGACGCCTGAGATGGACAGGACCATGAGAGGTTCTCCTGGTGGGTGGGGACAGTCACCATCAGTTCTTCCAGGCTCACAGGAAGTATCAATGCGACAAAAGGTGCATACGGGTGAATCTGGCAGTTTTTCACTTGACTGGGTCACCCTGACTGGCGCGTCGGGAGCAAAGGGCCTCAAGGGTGATCATTGCCGTGGCCCGGCCCGGACATGTGCAGGTCCGGGCGCTACTCTGACGCTTCACCCGTACGGACGCAGTGCCGTGCGCCCCCCTGCCCCGGCCTGGGCCGCGCCGGGGCGGAACCCCACGCGAGCGAGTGAAAGGCGGTACGAACGATGAGCGAGAACCCCGAGGGCGGCTCGGCCTCCCAGGACGTTCCCGACGAGGACGTCATCGAACTGGCCACCAAGATCTTCGACTTGGCCCGGCAGGGCGAGACCGAGACGCTCGCCGCGTACCTCGACGCCGGGGTCCCGGCGAACCTCACCAACGACCGCGGCGACACCCTGGTCATGCTGGCCGCCTACCACGGCCACGCCGCCACCGTCACGGCCCTGCTGGCCCGCGGCGCCGAGGCCGACCGCGCCAACGACCGCGGCCAGACCCCGCTGGCCGGCGCCGTCTTCAAGGGCGAGGAGGCCGTCATCCGCGCCCTGCTCGACGGAGGGGCCGATCCGAACGCCGGAACCCCCTCCGCCGTGGACACGGCGCGCATGTTCGCCAAGGCCGACCTGCTGGAACTTTTCGGAACCAAGTAGTCCGCTTTTGCCTGTGATCTGGCCGGGCGCGGCCGGTTCCCGACCTCACAGGTTGGTCACGGCGGCCGTAAATGTGGTCGCGGTGCACAAACCGGCTGGGTCATCATGGCGTCGGATTCGATTCGCGAGCACGGCGGACGGGCAGGAGCGGGCAGGACACGACGGGTGTCCGGGCCCGGCCCGGCCGCCCGGCTCACGGAGCACCGACGAGAGTGAGAAGGCAATGGTCTACATCGAGCGGAACATGACGGCGGACGTCCTCACATGCTGTTACGCGGCCCTGTGAATCCCGATTCCCGGTTGCGTCCCCAGCTTGATTTGAGGCCATTCCCATGTTCGAACCAGTCATAGCGCCGAGCGGCACCCTGCTCGGGCTGCTCCAGCGCGGCCGTGGCGACGGCACGCTGCACGCCCTCGCGGCGCCCAGGGCGGAGGCCCTCGAGGCCCTCAACCAGTGCGTGCTCCGCGATCCGCGCCAGGACTGGCAGGTCGAGAACCGCTCCTTGTACTACGCCCGGCTGTACCTGGACCTCGACGGCCCCCTCGGCGAGATCGAGAGCCACCTCTTCAGCGCCGACGACCTCGTCGACGACGAGGACCACCGGACGGGCCTCGCCCTGTCCGTACTGGGCCACCTCGCCTCGTACGGCCGCGACGACGCGCTCATGCTGCTGCGCCGGTACGCCGCCTCCGGCGCGAACTGGGCCTGGGCCCTCGACGAACTCGCCCTGCGCGACGACGACGAGGGACTGCGCTCCCTGGGCGCGCCGATCCTCGCCAGATTCCCCGCCACGGCGGAGGGCGAGGCGCGGCTGGCCGCCGCCGTCCGCGACGCCTACGAGCCCCGGCCGTGGTGCCTGTGGGAGGAGTCCCCCGTATACGGGGAGCGCCTGCGCGCAGCCCGGCAGCAGGGCTCCTTCGACCGCTGGCAGCGCCAGCTCACGCCCAAGGGCCCGCAGCCCGGCTGGGGCGTCCAGGCCGTCTTCGACTGGGCCGCCGACGGGCTGCGCCGCGGCACCCCGCTGCACGTGCCCGCCGCCCGCTGCCTCGCCGCCGTGGCCGGGCCCGAGGACCGACCCGCGATCCTCGCGGCGGCCGCCGGCGCCGGCGGGGACGCGGCCCGCGCCACCGCCCTGCACCACCTGGTCCTCGTCGAACCGGACAACCCGGCCGTCCTGGACCTCATCGAAGCCGCCGCCGACGAGCCCGCCGTGGCCGCCTACGAGCGCATGTGCGGCCCCGAGGCCGTCGAACGGGCCCGCCGCTGGATCCACCGCCCCGACGCCCTGGGCGCGGCCGCGGCGGCCACCCTGGCCTCCCGGGGTGCGGCCGAGGACGCCGGCCTGGTCCTGGGCGCCCTGCGCTCCACCGTCCGCGGCGAGGGCCCCGACACGCGCCGGCTCTACGCCCTGGTGGACGGAGCCGGCCGCCTCGCGATCGGCTGCGCCGCTCCGGTGCTGCGCCACATCTACCGCGAGACGGCCTCGTCCCACCTGCGCGGCCGGGCCGCCCGGGCCCTGGCCAGCACGGACCCCACCTTCGCGGCGGGCTTCGCCGTCGAATGCCTCTGGGACTGCGAGGAGACCACCCGCGAGGTGGCCGCCCGCCACGCCGAGACCGCCGACGTCCGCGTCGCCCCCCGCCTGCGCCGCCTGGCGGCCGATCCGGCGGAGGAGGAGGACGTCCAGTCGGCCGTTCGCAGCCGCATCGCCCCGGAATCGGCCGTGTAGGGCCGGGCTTCCGTCCCGCGACACGCCTCGACCCGGCTCCCTGGTGGGAGCCGGGTCGAGTGGCTCGCGGCTACCGCGCGCGCGTGCGGGAGGGTGACACCGGGGGCTCGGAGCCCGTGCCCCCCCGCTCGCGCAGCTCTTGGAGTGCCCTGTCCATGTCGGCCTTCCGCTTGGCCTCCTCCTCGGGGCTCAGCAGGGAGAAATCGATCTGGCAGGGCGTGACCTTCGACGTCTCCTGCACGCCGGCCCCGATGTACGGGTTCGACGGCGTCCCCTTCGTGAACACGAGGGTGTACCCCGGAGGGACCGTCTTGGCGTTGATCCTCAGCGTGGACGAGCCCCTCGGGAAGGTCAGCTCGGCCTCGGGGTCGGCCTGCGGCCCCCGGTACCCGCCTCCCAGGTGCGGGCACTCCGACTGCGGCTTCTTCTCCGTCACCGCGACGCTCACCCCCTGCGCCTGGAGCCTTCGCACCAGTTCGGGCAGCTCATCGGCCTTTGTGGGACGGGGGACCTCGATGGTGGGGCCCGGGTCCTTGGAGCCCGACTTGAGTAGTTCCTCCAGGCCTTCGGACTGGTCCATGCTGCAGGACGGGACCTTGGAGGTCTCGATGACGCCGAAGCCGACCCCCTGCTCGCCCAGCGGGTAGTACTCCGACCACGTGAACGTGAGCGTGTAACCAGGAGGGACCGTTTTCGCGTTGACTTTGAGGAAGGGGCCGTCGCCGCCACGCGGCATGATCTCGGCCTCGGGGTCGGCCTGCGGACCGCGGTACCCCCCGCCGAGCTCGGAACACTGGGATTGCGGCCGCTTCGGCACCACCACGGCCTGGACACCCAGTTCCTTCAGCCGTTCCACCAGGGACGGGACCTGGTCGTTCTCGGGCAGGTCGAACCGGAGCGACCCGTCCGGGTCCTTCCTGATCTCGGGCGCGTCCGTGGGGCCCTTGGCGGGCCGCGGGCCGTGGAGGCTGCTGCCGGGCAGACCCATGACGGCGACCACGGCGGCTGTCGCGACGCCCACCGCGAGCGGGATGCCGTACCGCCGGGCGCGGGAACGGACGGGCGCGGGAGCGGGTGTCTCCGGGAGGCGGGCCAGGAGGGCGGCCTTGAGTCGGTCCTCGAACCCGTGCGGCCTGCTGCTCATCGGGCTACCTCCAGCTGGGGCTCGCTACCGGGGCCCGGGCTGCGCAGGGCGCGCCGGGCGCGGTGCAGGCGGACGCGGATCGTCGCCTGGGTGACGCCGAGAGCCTGCGCGGCCTCGGCCGGGGTGAGCTGGTCGAGCACGACCAGGTCCAGCGCGGCACGCAGCGGCTCGGAGAGCGCCGCGTGGCGCTCGGCCAGGTCGCGGAAGGCCCGCTCGGCGTCGATCCGTTCCTCCAGCGCCGCGACGTCCTCGTCGTCGAGGAGGCGGCGACCGCTCAGCCGGGCCAGGGCGCCGCTCTCGCGGGCCATGCCTCGGGCGTGGCCCGACAGGACGTTGCGGGCTATGCCGAACAGCCAGGCGACCGGAGCTCCCCTGTGGCCCCGGTAGGTGCCCGCCGAACCCATCGCCGCGAGGAAGATGTCCGCCGTCAGGTCGGCCGCCAGGTGCGGGTCGGCGACCCGGCGGGTGACGAAGCCGAGTACGGCGTCGATGTGGTCCTCGTAGAACGCCCCGAACCCCTCGGGCGTGGTGAGATCCGGTGGTCCGGTCTCCTGTCGTGGGCTGCGCACCCGGTTCCTCCCCTGCACAGGGGGCCCGGTCGGCCCCCCTCATCCGGTACTTGGCCGAAGCCCCCGCGAACGTTTCATCGGGACCGGAAGAACCTGACCGGCACCCCCGGCCGGGCCTGCGCCGCCGCGTCGAGGGCCGGGCCCGGCGGGACCACGCCCACCACCGGGTAGCCGCCCGTGACCGGGTGGTCGGCCAGGAACACCACCGGCAGGCCGTCCGGCGGGACCTGGACCGCGCCCAGCACCATGCCCTCGCTCGGCAGTTCGCCCGCCCGGCTCCGGACCAGCGGGGCCCCCGCCTCCGTGCGCAGGCCGATGCGGTTGGACATCGCCGAGACGCGGAACACCGCACGCCACAGCCCGGCGAGCGAAGCCGCCGTGAACCAGTCGGCCCGTGGTCCGAGGCGGAGCGGGAGCAGGAGTTCCGCGGGCGCCCCGGGCAGCCCGCAGGCATCCGCCCACGGCACCGGATCCGGGCCCGGCGGGCCGACCGGCAGCAGCGTCCCGGCCGACAGGACCGGCGGCCCCAGCCCCGACAGCAGGTCCGCCGAGCGACTGCCCAGGACCGGCGGGACGTCCAGGCCACCCCGTACCGCGACGTAGCTGCGCAGCCCCGACTCCGCCCGGCCCACCTCCAGCTCCGCCCCGGCCGGCAGCCCGACCGCGGCACCCCAGGCCACCGGGCGGCCGTCGATCCGTACGGAACAGGGCGCGCCCGTGACCGCCACGGTGGTCGCGGCCGGCGCCCGGAGCCCGACCCCGTCGAGGGTCGTCTCCAGCGCCGCCGCGTCCGGGGCGTTGCCGACCAGCCGGTTGGCCAGCGCGTACGCCGCCGAGTCGAGGGCCCCCGACCGCGGGACCCCGAGGTGCGCGTAACCGGGGCGGCCGCGGTCCTGGACCGTGGTCAGCGCCCCCGGGCGGACCACCAGCAGCCCCGTCACAGGCCCGCCTCCGTGAACCGCACCCGTACCCCCGGCGCGAACAGGGCCGCCGGGTCCCGCTCCGGGTCCCAGAGCACCGCATCCGTGGACCCGATCAGCTGCCAGCCGCCGGGGGAGGAGCGCGGGTACACCCCGGCGTACTCGCCCGCGAGGGCCAGGGAGCCCGCCGGGACGCTCGTGCGGGGCGTGGCGCGGCGGGGGAGGTGGAAGCGCTCCGGGAGCCCGGTCAGGTAGCCGAAGCCCGGGGCGAACCCGCAGAAGGCCACCCGGAACACGGTGCCGCCGACCACGGCCGGGACCTCCGCGGGGCCCACGCCCCACAGCCGGGCCACGTCGGCCAGGTCCGGGCCGTCGTAGCGCACCGGGACGGTCACCAGCGGACCCTCCGTCTCCGCGAGCGGTGGCACCTCCCAGCGCGAGATCCGGGCGCCGAGCGCGGCGGGATCCCGTACGCCGTCGAGCAGTACCGTCCGGGCCGCGGGCACGAGGTCCCGTACGGCGCCCAGCTCGCCCGCGTCCCGGCGGCGCAGCAGTTCGGCGTGGAGCGCCGCCACCTCGGCGGCGGAGTCCAGTTCGACGAGCAGCGCCTCGCCGCCCACCACCAGGGTCCTCACGCGAAGGCCTCCACCCGCACCCCGGCCGCGCCCAGCGCCTCCCGCACCGTGCGGGCCAGCTGCGCGGCCCCCGGAGTGTCCCCGTGCAGGCACAGCGAGCGCGCGGCCACCGCCACCCGGGAGCCGTCGGCCGCCGCCACCTCGCCCCGCGCGGCCATCCCGACGGCCCGCGCGACCACCGCCTCCGGGTCGTGCACCACCGCCCCCGGCTCGCCGCGCGGCACGAGCGTCCCGGCGGGCGTGTAGGCCCGGTCGGCGAAGGCCTCCGCCACGGGGGCCAGCCCGGCCTCCTCCGCGGCGGCGAGCAGCAGCGAACCGGGCAGCCCCAGCACCGGCAGGCCACCCGTGGCGCCGGCCCCGGCCGCGAGCCGGACGCCCGCGACGACGGCGGCGGCCTGGTCGGCGTCGTGCACGGTGCGGTTGTACAGCGCGCCGTGCGGTTTCACGTACGACACCCGGGAGCCGGCCGCGCGTGCGAAGACCTCCAGCGCCCCGATCTGGTACGCGACCTCGGCCGCCAGCTCACCGGCCGGCACGTCCATCGAGCGCCGCCCGAAGCCGGCCAGGTCGCGGTAGGAGACCTGCGCGCCGATCCGTACGCCCCGCTCGGCGGCCAGCTCGCAGACCCGGCGCATGATGGACGGGTCCCCGGCGTGGAAGCCGCACGCGACGTTGGCACTCGTGACGACGGACAGCAGCGCCTCGTCGTCGGTCAGCGCCCAGCGCCCGAAGCCCTCGCCGAGGTCGGCGTTGAGGTCGATCACCGGGGTGGGTGCGATCATGGAATCCATGCGGCGAGCGTAGAGCAGGCGGCGCGAGGGAGCCGGGGACGATCCGGCCGAACCATGCCGTTTGGGATGTTGTCCGTGACAGCGCCTAGTCTTTGTCCGTGACTCTCCCCGCCCCGGCGAAGACCCTTCCGTCCCCGGCGCCGGGCCCGGCCGCCGACGAGGGCCTGGCCCGGCGGCTGCGCGCCCTCGCCTGCACCGCCCCGCTGCACGACCTCGACGTACGCAAGGCCAATCTGGCGGGCGAGTACGGGGTCTACGCGATGGCGGAGGTCGCACTCGCCGCGATCGACCTGGTCACGCTCAACATGGACTTCGACACGGGCGCCGACCACGAGCAGATAGTGGCCCGGCTCCTGCCGCGCGTCGCCGCCCAGGCCCCGGCCCGGCCCGCGGCCGAGCACGAGCGGGTGGCCCGCTGGGTGCTGGAGAACCTGATCAACGTGGGCAGCGTGGACCGCGGATTCCGGGCGATCTACGGCACGTTCGGCCCGGACGGCGTGTACGTCCGGCGCGACTACGACTTCAAGCTCATCGAAGAGGTCCCCGGCTACGGCGGCGCGGTCTACCTGCGGACGACCGACGAAGCCGTCAACGTACTGGTCGGCGCCCTCGACACCGACGTCACCAGCGCGCAGATCGCCGCCGAGGTGAAGCTGGAGGTCCTGATCAGCCGGGGCCGCCTGGCGGACGCCCAGCTCGCCGCCGAACAGGCCCGCTACCGCACGGTCCAGTACGCCGAGACCCTGCGCCGGACCCTGGACGCGACCCGGCGCAACGTCCGGGCGGTGGACTGGCTGCAGGCCGTCCCCGACATGATCGCGGAAGCCCTGGACCACGTCGCCGACCGCTACCGGCACGAGAACGCGATCCTGACCAACATCCGCAAGGCGCGCGACGAGGCGGAGGAGCCGGAGAGCAAGCGGCGCGCCGCCGAGCTGGTCGACATCGTCAAGGACTGCATCCGCCGCCACACCCAGCTCCAGTCCCGGCTCCTGGACGCCGGCCCGCTCTTCCGCGCCGAGCAGGACCGGCAGGCCTTCGCCGCCCCCGCGCCGCGCTCGGGCATCGACCTGTACGGGCAGCTGGTGGCGCCCCTGCTGCCGTTGCCGGTCGCTCAGGCCCGCCGGGTCACGGACGCGTTCTTCGCGGCCGGTACGGGCCTGCGCACCCCGGTCTCGGTGCGCGTCGGGGACCTGGTGGACATACTGCTCACCCCGCCGGTGGAGCGGGAGCACCTCGGCGTGGAGATGCCCGAGCCCGACCTGATCGCCACCCCGGACGACAGCCGCTTCAGCGAGGAGCAGCTCTCCGCCGCGATGGAGCTCCTGGACCTCCCGCACGACGCCCCGCGCCGGCTGTCCGGCCTGCTCGCGGAGGCCCGCCGCAGCGACCCGGACCTCCCGTACCTGGTGGCGCTGCTGGCCGTCCACGCGGCGAGCCCGGCCGTGGGCACGGCCTACCGCCAGGGCGAGGAGCGGCTGCTCTTCGCGGTGGACGACGGAACCCCGCTCGACGACCCGGAGTTCGGCGGCGCCGACCTGATCGTCGGCACCGCCCTCCTCGACGCGGCCGGCATGGCCGCGGACCGCACGGAGGCGGCATGACCGCGAGGCGACACGGAGGCGGGATGACCGTCAGGCCGGGCGGCTGCTCGACCCCGGTGCCCGGGGCCGGGCGCCACCCGGCTACGGCTCCGGCCGCGCCCGCCCGCGCGGCCGAACCCGTCACCGGGGCGGAGGCCCTGGTGGGGCCGTATCGCCCGGGGGCGCGGGGGCTCGCCCCCGCTCCCGGGAAGGGGCGGGGCGGGGGACACCCTGCCGCCGCCGAAGCCGCCGCCCCGCACACCAGCCGTACCCGCACCCGCGCCCGGAACATCCGCACCCGTACCCGCAACACCCGCACCGCCGAGGAGACCCGCCCGTGAGCGACCACCACGCCGAGTACACCGCGTGGAGCGAGCCCGACGCGCCGTCGGCTCCCGTCGCGCCCGCCCCCGCAGGGGCCGTCACCCCGGCCGACGCGGCGGACGCCGCCCGGCTCGTCGCCTTCGGGCTCCAGCCCAAGCTCCTCCCCGCCCGCGACGCCGAGTACGCCGAACTGCTCCGCCGCTACCGCGAGGACACCGCCTTCGGCCGGCTCGCCGACGCCGTCGCCACCGGCCTCGGCCTCGTCGTCCTGGAGGTGTCCCCACGCGCCGGCATGGCCGTCGCCGCCGGCGAGGACTCCGTCTTCGCCGTCCGCATGGGCGACTACGCCCGCCGCACCGCCGCCGACTCCGCCGACCGCTTCCTGCACGGCCTCGCCCACCTCGCCGTCGCCGCCCTCGCCTACCCCCGCCCCGAGGACCTCGCCGACGACGGCTACATCGGCCGCGTCACCGTCAACGGCGTCGACGCCTTCGTCCGCCAGACGTGCCGCCGCCTGGAGGAGCGCGCCGAGGAGCTCGGCGAGAACACCGACCCGGCCTCCGACACCCCCGGCCTGGAGGCCGCCTGGCGCGTCTACGCCCGGCGCAGCGCGACCGGCGCAACCAAGGACGCCCGCCGCCTCGCCGGCTCCACCACCGGCATCGTCGGCAAGGCCGCCGCCTTCCTCACCGACTCCGGCTTCCTCCAGCGCACCGGCGACGAGGCGGGCGGCACCTACCGCACCACCCCCCGCTACCAGCTCCAGGTCCGCGACATGGCGGGCAGCGCGGCAATGGCCGAGCTCCTCGAACTGGGCGTGGTCCCCGTCAGCGACGGCTCCGCGACTCTGCTGCCGCCGCCCGAGGGCGACGACCTGGAGCTCGCGGCCGACGCCGGGCTCCCGTTCCACGCCTGAGCCACCCGCCTCCGTACCTCCGTACCTCCGTACCAAGACACCACGAGAGTCCGCCGCCATGTACGAGCTGTCCCGGATCCGCCTCTACTCCATCGGGCCCGCCGGTGCGCGCTACGCCGACACCGTGCTCGACCTGCGTGGAGTCGGCGAGCCGGTGCCCCACCCGGCACCCGCCCAGGCGGAGTTCTTCGAGGACGAGCCCACCGGTCCGCCGCGCCGCCCCGCGCCCGCCGGAGTGCTCTTCCTGGAGAACGGCGGCGGCAAATCCGTCCTGCTCAAGCTGATCTTCTCGGTGATGCTCCCCGGCCACCGCAACACCCTCGGCGGCGCCAGCTCCGGCGTGCTGCGCAAGTTCCTGCTGGCCGACGACTGCGGCCATGTCGCCCTGGAGTGGCAGCACACCCAGACCGGCGAGTGTGTGGTCGTCGGCAAGGTCAGCGAATGGCGAGGCCGCCAGGTCTCCAACGACCCCCGCAAGTTCGCCGAGGCCTGGTACTCCTTCCGCCCGGGGCCGGGCCTGAGCCTCGACAACCTCCCCGTCGCCGAGGCCACCGCCGTCCGCCCGCCGGTCGAGGGCGCCTCCGGTGCCCAGGGCCGCCGCCGCACGATGAAGGGCTTCCGCGACGCCCTGACCGAGGCCGGCAAGGCGTACCCGCACCTGGAGGTCTACTTCGAGGAGATCCACGACCGCTGGAACGAGCACCTCACCGACCTCGGCCTCGACCCCGAACTCTTCCGCTACCAGCGCGAGATGAACGCCGACGAGGGCGAGGCCGCCGGCCTCTTCGCGGTCAAGAAGGACTCCGACTTCACCGACCTCCTGCTGCGCGCCGTCACCGACACCCGCGACACCGACGGCCTCGCCGACCTCGTCCACGGCTTCGGCAACAAGCTGGGCCGCCGCGCCGAGCTCATGGCCGAACGGGACTTCACCGCCGGCTCCGTGGACCTCCTCACCCGCATCGTCGAGGCCGCCGAGACCCGCTCCCGGCTGCGCGACGTCCACGCGGGCGCCGAACGCCGCACCCGCACCCTCGCCCGGCGGCTGTCCGCCCGCGCCACCGAGGAGCGCGGCCGCGCCGCCGACCTCGCCCAGCGGGTCACCGGCGCCGCCCACGAGGTCACCGCCGCCGAATCCGCGCGCGCCCGCAGCGCCGCCGTCTCCGCCGAACTCGCCTACCGGCACGCCTCGCTGGCGCTGACCGTCGCCGACAAGGCCGCCGCCGCCCAGCGCCGCGAACTCCTCGAAGCGCGCACCCTGTACTCCGCCTGGCAGGCCGCCGAGACGGTGCTGCGCCACCGCGCCGCCGCCGACCGCTCCGCCCGCGTCGCCGCCGCGATCCGCGAGGCCGAGCGGGACGCCGCCCCGGCGCTGGCCGCCCGCGCGACGGCCGCCGCCGATCTCGTACGGGCCCTGCACACCGCCGCCGAGCACGGCGAGCGGGTGGCCAACGAGGAGGAGGAGCGCTCCGCCGCCCTCCAGGCCACCGGCGAGTCCGCACACCGCGACGCCACCGCCGCCGCCACGGCCGCCCAGCGCGCCCGCAGCGAGGCCGAACACCTCCGGGCCCGGCTCGGCGAGGTGCAGCAGGAGACCGCCGAGGCCGTCCGGGCCGGCTGGCTCGACGACTCCGAGCCCGACGCCGACCCCGCCAGGGCCGCCCTCGCCGCCACCGACGCCGAGAAGACCGCCGTGGCCGCCTGGGACGAGGCCCGCGAAGCCGCCCGCGCCGCCTCCGAAGCCGCCCGTGAGGCCGCGGCCGCCGAATCCCGCGCCGAGCTGACCGCCGCCCGCGCCGCGGACGCCGCCGACGCGGCCGAAGCCGCCCACGACGCCGAACACCGCGCCGCCGCCTCGCTCGCCGAATCCCCCCGCCTGACCGCCCTCCTGGGCCTCCCGGACGCCCCGGGCCTCCCCGGGCCCCGAGCCGGTACGGAGGGTCAGGGCTCCGCGGGAGCGGCCGGCCACGCGCCGTCCGACGGGCACGGCGCTGCGCCCGGTGGCGCCCCGGCCGCGCCGGGTTCCGGGGGAGGCTCCGGTGCCCCGCACGCCCACGCCGCCCCGCAGGGCACGGGCACCGCGCCGGCTGCGAGCCAGGCGGCAGCCGGGGCCGGCTTCCCCGCGCCGACCGGCGGCCGGCCAGGAGCTGCGGGCACCGCAGTTCCCCCCGGCGGCCCGCAGGGCGCGGCGGACCAGGACCGCGCAACCGCCGGACGGCTCACGGCCGAGGACCTCGACCGGAACGCCGAGGACCTCCACGTCCTGCTGACCGACGGAGTCGCGGCGGCCGAACGCCACCTCTTCGAGCTGCGCACCGCCGCCGCCGACGACGCCCGCATCCTCGGCGCCCTCGGCGACGGCGGCCTCCTGCCGCCCGGCCCCGACGTCCTCGCCACCGTCGAGTACCTCGGCGAACACGGCATCCCCGCCCTCCCCGGCTGGCGCTACCTGGCCCAGTCCGTGGACCCCGCCGACCACGCCGCCGTCCTCGCGGCCCGCCCCGAACTCGTCGACGGCGTCGTCATCACCGACCCCGACACCCACAGCCGCGCCCGCGAGGTCCTCTCCGGCGCAGCCCTGCTGCCCCGCTCGACCGTCGCCGTCGGCACGGCCGCCGCCCTGCTGGCACCCATGCCGCCGACTGCTGATGGCGATTCCGCGGTGTCCAGTATTTTCATCGTTTCGCCCAACCCGGCCATGCACGACGAGCACGCCGCCGACGAGGAGCGCCAGGCGCTGCGCACCCGCGCCACCGCCCGCGACACCGAGATCCGAGACCTCGCCGCCCGCCTCTCCGGCGACCGCGAGCTCGCCGCCCGCCTCGCCTCCTGGCGCACCGGCTGCCCGCCCGGCCGCCTCGCCGAGCTGGCGCAGCAGGCCGCGGCCGCCCGGGCGTTCGCCGAGGAGGCCGACGCCGAGCTCGCGGAGGCCCGTACCGTACGCGCGGAGGCCGACGAGGCCGCCGCCGACGCGGCCCGCGTGCGCGACGAGCGCCAGGACACCGCCCAGCGCGCCCGCCGGGCCGCCGACGCCCTCGCAGGCCTCGCCTTCCGGCTGCGCGAACGCGCCGGCTGGCAGGCCCGCCTGCGCGAACTCGCCGACGAGGCCGCCGAGTCCGAGGCCCGCGCCGAGGTCTGCCTGGACCGGGCCCGCGCCGCCGACGAGGACCGGCGTGCCGCCCAGCGCGCCGCCGACGACGCCCGCCGCACCGCCCGCGCCCTGCGGGCCGAACGCGCCGAGATCGCCGGCGCCCCCGAGCCCCTCCCGGAGGACGACGGCACCGTCAAGGCGCCGCTGCCGGACCTGCGCGAGGCCTACCGGGCCGCCTCCCGGCTCTACGAGAAGGTCGGCGTCGGCGCCGACCTGCGCGCCGAACAGGCCCGCGCCGAGAGCGACGAGAGCGCCGCCCTCGCCGAACTCGACCGCCTCACCAACAAGGTCCGCACCCGCGCCGCCCAGCTCCTCGAAGGCACCGACGGAGCCGACGGCCCCTCCCGCCAGGCCGCTGCCGCCCGCGCCGAGTCCCTCGTCCAGATGCTGGAGACGCGTGCCTCCGCCGCCAGCGAGCAGCTCGGCCGGCTCCGCGGCGAGGCCGAACGGCACGCCCCCGCCGAGGGCGAGTCGCACACCGAACTCCCCGAGGAACTCATCCCCGAGGACGTGGACCAGGCCCAGGGCCTGCTCCGAACGGCCACCGCGCAACTCGCCGCGCACACCGCCGCCGTGGAGAACGCCCGGGCCGCCCACGCGGACCTGCTGCGCGCCCACCGCACGGCCGAGGACGGCGCCGGCGGGTTCGACGAGACGGCGGCCCTGCTGCGGGACCTCCTGCGCGACCACACGCACGCCGACGACGAACAGGAGCCGGCGGCGCACCCCGGGACGCTGGAGGAGGCCCGCCAGTCGGCCACCGAGGCCCGCCGGGCCCTGCGCGGCTGCGCGGCGGACCTGTCGGCCGCCGAGTCCGCCGTGCGCGAGGCGAGCGACGTCCTGGTCCGGCACGCCAACGCCACCCGCTACGAGCAGGTACGCACCCCCGCGCGCCAGCAGATCCGCGAACTGCCCGCCTCCGCCCTCCCCGAGCACGCGGCGGCCTGGGCGAGCGCCTTCGCCCCGCGGCTGCGCGTCCTCACCGACGAGCTGGCGCAGTTGGAGCGCAACCGCGACAGCATCGTCGACCGCCTGCGCGGCCTGGTCGAGTCGGCGCTGGCCACGCTCCGCTCGGCGCAGCGCCTCTCCCAGCTCCCGGAAGGCCTCGGCGAGTGGTCGGGCCAGGAATTCCTCCGCATCCGCTTCGAGGAGCCGGACCAGGCGACGCTGACGGAACGGCTCGGCGAGGTCATCGACGAGGCCACCCGCGCGGCGGTGAAGAAGAACAGCACCGCCTCCTTCGGCGAAGGCCGCCGCGACGGCATGTCCCTTCTCCTGCGGGGAGTCCAGGCGGCCCTCGAACCCAAGGGCATCTCGGTGGAGATCCTCAAGCCGGACGCCGTCCTGCGCGCCGAACGGGTCCCCGTCGGCCAGATGGGCGACGTCTTCTCCGGCGGCCAGCTGCTCACCGCCGCGATCGCCCTCTACTGCACGATGGCGGCGCTGCGCAGCAACGACCGCGGCCGCGACAAGCACCGCCACGCGGGCACGCTGTTCCTCGACAACCCGATCGGCCGCGCGAACGCCACCTACCTGCTGGAGCTCCAGCGGGCCGTCTCGGACGCCCTCGGCGTCCAGCTGCTCTACACGACGGGCCTGTTCGACACCACGGCCCTGGCCGAGTTCCCGCTGGTCATCCGCCTGCGCAACGACGCGGACCTGCGGGCGGGCCTGAAGTACATCAGCGTCGAGGAACACCTCCGCCCGGGCCTGCCCCAGCAGTCCCCGGAGGGGGAGACGATCCACGGCGAGATCACGGCGACCCGAATGTTCCGCCGATGAGACATCCAGCCCCGCCGGCGTTTGGGGCGCGGGGTCTGGGGCGGAGCCCCAGCAGCGGCGCCGCACCGGCCTAGCGGCGGCCGAAGGCCGTGAGGGTGCCGTCCTCGCGCGGTATTCGGCCCGGGCCGCGGGACTCCCGCACCGCCCGCGCCGAGCGACCCGCGCGCGCCGTGCTGCTCGGCTCCGAGACGACCCCGTGCCGCTGGTTCCACGTCTGCCGGGTGATCACCACGTCCAGGACCCCCCACGTGGCCACGATCGTCCCCGCCACCGCGCCGAGCGCCATCGGGAAGGCCAGCCACGAGCCGGTGATCGTGAGGAAAAAGGTGATCGTCGCCTGGGTGAGGGTCACGGCGACGATCAGCACGGCCCGCACCGCGGACGCCCGCACCGGATCCGGCATCCGGCGCCGGCGCGCCGGCTCCTCCTCCCACATGCCCCGCCGGCCCCCGCCGCCACCGCTCTCGCGCTCGTATCCGTGGTATCCGCTCATCGTCCGCTCCCTCCCCACCACGTCTACCCCGAAAGGAAGACGTTCCGCACCGGCGAGAGATTCCCGAATCCCGGACACTTCCCCCGCCCCCGGTGATCGCGGAACGAATAGTTCCAGCCATCCATCCGGTTGCGCGAACCGACGCCCCACCGAGTGTCATCTGCCACATATCGGGCCGCTATTCACCGGAAGTATCGGACAACTCGTGATCTTCGCCCAGGGGTCCGGCCGAAAACGTCCGGACACGCCTTCGATGCCGCAGCGTGGCAGTAGTAGGCTCACGCCGTTTAAATGACGGAACACCGATCCCGGGCAACGGGGTTGAGCTGGGGGAGGCTGGGGAGGCCATGCGCTTTCGCGGGAAGTCCATCCGCCGGAAGATCGTGGCGTTGCTCCTTGTGCCGCTCGTCTCCCTGACCGCCCTGTGGGGCTTCGCCACGGTCATCACCGGCCGCCAGGCCGTCCAACTCCTCGACGTCGCCTACGTCATCGACAAGGTCGGCTACCCCATCGAGGACGTCGTCCGCGTCATCCAGAAGGAACGCCGCCAGACCCTCGTCCTCATCGGCGACCCCCGCGCCGCCAACGCCACCGCCGAACTCGCCAAGCGCCGCGCCGAGACCGACGCCGCCGTCGAGCAGATCAGCGCCAGCGCCCGGGACCCCGAGGTCGTCGACGAGCTGAGCCCGCAGAACGCCGAGCGCCTGCGCTCCATCCTCGCCGCCTTCCGCGGCGTCGGCGCCCTGCGCCACTCCGTCGACTCGAACAGCCTCGACCCCGGCCAGGCCCTGGACCTCTACGGCCGACTCATCGACCCCTGCTACGAGTTCCTCATGAATCTCCACGCCCTGGAGAACGTGGAGATGGACAAGCAGGGCCGCGCCCTCGTCGGCATCACCCGGGCGCGCGAGGCGCTCTCCCGCGAGGACGCCGTCATCGCCTCCGCCCTCGCCGCGCGCAACATCAGCCCGGCCGACATCCGTCACGTCTCCGACTTCGTCGCCAACCGCAAGCTGCTGTACGAGTTCAACCTCGCGATCCTCCCGGCCGCCGACCGCGAGCTCTTCGAGCAGTACTGGGGCGGCGTCGACTCCAAGGCCGTCCGCGACACGGAGGAACGCTTCCTCAGCGCCGGCGCCGTCAGGAACCCGCGCGGCCTCCCCTCCGCCCAGTGGGACGAGGCCGCGACCAAGGTCCTCGACGACCTCGCCACCATGGGCACCGACGCCGGCGACCGCTACCAGAAGCGCGTCGAGCCCGTCGCCATGGACGTCCTCGTCCAGGCCGCCGTCGCCGGCATCCTCGGCTTCATCGCCCTGATCGTCTCCCTGTTCCTCTCCGTGCGCATCGGCCGCGACCTGGTCCGCGACCTGTCCCGCCTCCGCAAGGAGGCCCACGAGGTCTCCGGCGTCCGGCTGCCCGCCGTGATGCGCCGCCTCGCGGCCGGCGAGCACGTGGACGTGGAGACCGAGGCGCCCCGCCTGGAGTACGAGAAGGACGAGGTCGGCCAGGTCGGCCAGGCCCTCAACACCCTCCAGCGCGCCGCCGTCGAGGCCGCCGTCAAGCAGGCCGAGCTGCGTCGCGGCGTTTCCGAGGTGTTCGTCAACCTGGCCCGCCGCAACCAGGTCCTGCTGCACCGCCAGCTGACCCTCCTCGACACCATGGAGCGCCGCACCGAGGACACCGAGGAGCTCGCCGACCTCTTCCGCCTCGACCACATGACCACCCGCATGCGCCGCCACGCCGAAGGCCTGGTGATCCTCTCCGGCGCCGCGCCCTCCCGCCAGTGGCGCAAGCCCGTCCAGCTGATGGACGTCGTACGGGCCGCGGTCGCCGAGGTCGAGGACTACGAGCGCATCGAGGTACGCCGGCTCCCGCGCCTGGGCATCGCCGGCCCCGCCGTCGCCGACATCACCCACCTCGTCGCCGAACTCCTGGAGAACGCCACCGTGTTCTCACCGCCGCACACCGCGGTCCAGGTGCACGGCGAGCGCGTGGCCAACGGCTTCACCCTGGAGATCCACGACCGCGGCCTCGGCATGAACCCGGACGCGCTGCTCGACGCGAACCTCCGGCTCGCCGAGACCCCCGAGTTCGAACTCTCCGACACCGACCGCCTCGGCCTGTTCGTCGTCAGCCGCCTCGCGCAGCGCCACAGCGTCAAGGTCGCCCTCCAGCAAAGCCCGTACGGGGGCACCACCGCGGTGGTCTTCCTCCCCGTGGAGGTCCTCACCGACGCCCCCGAGACCAACGGCACCGGCATCCGGCTCGACGGCGCCGAGGCCGGCGCCGGGACGGGCACCGCCCCCCGGCCCGGCACGATCCCCACCGACCGCCCCGCCCCCGCCGCCGTCGAACGGGCTACCTCCGGCCGCCCGCTGCCGGCCGCAGCCGAACTGCGCGGCCCCGTGGAGCTGGAGGCCCCGCTCGACGTCCTCGGGCTCGACGGGGTGGAGGCCATCGAGTCCCTCGACGGCCTCGACGACCCCGCCGTCCTGGACGGCATCGGAGCCCGCCCGGCCATGGCGACGCTGGACGACGAGACCCCGCCGAACGGCACCCCGCGCAGCGCCCTGCTCGGGCTGCGCCCGGCGGACCGGCCGCACACCGACCGGCACGCCGAGCGCCACGGATCCCGCAGGGGCGACCGCGACCGCGAGCCGCTCGCCCCCACCGGCCCGGTCCGCCTCGACACCCAGCGCGTGGAGACCCCGCGTCCCGACGGCGCCCGCTCCTCCGGGGGTGCCGTGCCGCTGCCGCGCCGCCGCCCCACCCCGACCCTGGTCGCCGAACACGGCCGCCGGGTGGAGCCGCGCCCCGTGCACGTGGTGCCGCAGCCCGCACCGGCGCAGGCCCCGACGCCGAAGACCGTTCCGAAGACCACGCCGAAGGCCGCGCCCATGCCCGGCACCGGCACGGGCGTCGGCCCGAGCACCGGCCCCGGCGGCCTGCCCCGCCGGATCCGCCAGGCCAGCCTGGCCCCGCAGCTCAAGAACTCCCCGGCCCCCGCCCCCGACGACGCCGCCCCCGACCAGGTGGCCCACCGGGACGCGGAGGACGTACGGACGCGCATGTCCGCACTCCAGCGCGGCTGGACCGCGGGCCGCGAACAGCACGCACAGCAGCAGTCGGAGACCGAGGCCGGCACGTCCGCCGCCACGGGTCCCGGATACGAGAACGAAGGGGACGGTCGATGACCGCACCGCAGACCGGCAACGACACCAGGGGCCGCGGCTCCGGCCCGCTCAACTGGCTCCTCGACGAGCTGGTCGACAAGGTCGGCTCCATCCGCAAGGCGGTGGTCCTCTCCGGCGACGGCCTGCCCACCGGCAGCTCCAAGGACCTGACCCGCGAGGACAGCGAGCACCTCGCGGCGGTGGCCTCCGGCTTCCACAGCCTGGCCAAGGGCGTCGGCCGGCACTTCGAGTCCGGCAAGGTCCGCCAGACCGTCGTCGAGCTCGACGAAGCCTTCCTGTTCGTCATGGCCGCGGGCGACGGCAGCTGCCTGGCCGTGCTCTCCGACGCCGACTCCGACGTCGGCCAGGTCGCGTACGAGATGACGCTGATGGTCAAGCGCGTCGGCGACCACCTGGCGACCACCCCGCGCACCGGGCTGCCCGCCGGAGGGTGAGTCGTACGGAATGAGCGAACCAGGCCAGGACCACCCCGCCGACACCCCGGTCGCAGACCGGGCCCCCGCCCCCGACCCCACGCACTGGTTCGACGACGAAGCCGGTCCGGTCGTACGCCCGTACGCCATGACCCGCGGCCGCACCAGCCACGCGGGCCAGCACCGACTCGACCTGATCGCCCTCGTCGTCGCCGAAGCGGCGGCCGACGATCCGGTCTGGGACATGACCCTGTCCCCGGAGCACGTCCACATCCTCGGCATGTGCCTGGAGCGGCCGCAGTCGGTCGCCGAACTCGCGGCCGACCTCGACCTCGCGGTCGGAGTCGTACGGGTCCTGATCGGGGACCTGGTCGACGAGGAACTGGTCCACGTGACCCGGCCGGTACCGCCGGCCGAACTGCCCGACGAATCCATTCTGCGTGAGGTGATCGATGGCCTTCGGGCGCTCTAGCCGCACCGGTGCCATGCACGCCGTGTCACCGGTCGAACCCCTGACCTTGAAGATCCTGGTCGCGGGCGGCTTCGGGGTGGGCAAGACCACCCTGGTCAGTGCGGTCAGCGAGATCAGACCGCTGCGGACGGAGGAACTCCTCTCGGAGCCGGGCGCCGCCGTCGACGACACCGGGGGAGTGGAGGGCAAGAGCACCACCACCGTGGCCATGGACTTCGGGCGCATCACGCTCCGCGAGGACCTGGTGCTGTACCTGTTCGGCACGCCCGGGCAGGACCGGTTCTGGTTCCTGTGGGACGAGCTGGCCCAGGGCTCGCTCGGCGCGGTGGTCCTCGCGGACACCCGCCGCCTCGCCGACTGCTTCGCCGCTATCGACTACTTCGAGCGGCGCGAGATCCCCTTCGTCGTCGCGGTCAACTGCTTCGACGGCGCGGACCGGCACCCCGTGGTGACCGTACGGGAGGCACTCGACCTCGACCCCGGGGTGCCGGTGCTGCTGTGCGACGCCCGCGACCGGGAGTCGGTGAAGGACGTCCTGGTCGGGGTCGTCGAACACGCGATGTCACTGGCCCGGGCCCGCCGCCGCAGCCTCACGGCCGGAGCCTGACCCGAGGGCCCTGGACGCCCGTCCGACATGGAGGCGGCCCGTACCCCCGCCGACTGGGGTACGGGCCGCAGCTCTCATGGGGGGATTTTGGGTCCCGGTCGCGGCGCGGGACTGTGGAGCGAGTGTGAACCCGCCGCCGGGGGCCGTCAAGCGTTCGGACAACACCCGCCGGAAGCCGCCGCTCAGCACACCGCGACGACGGCCGAACCGTGCCCGAACAGCCCCTGGTTGGCGGTGATCCCGGCCCGTGCCCCCGGCACCTGCCGGGCCCCGGCCGTACCCCGCAACTGCCACGTCAGCTCGCACACCTGCGCGATGGCCTGCGCCGGCACCGCCTCCCCGAACGAGGCCAGCCCGCCACTGGTGTTGACGGGGATCCGCCCGCCGAGGGCCGTCGCGCCCTCCCGTACGAGCTTGGCGCCCTCACCCTCCCCGCAGAGCCCGATGTCCTCGTACCACTCCAACTCCAGCGCCGTGGACAGGTCGTACACCTCGGCGAGGGAGAGCTCGTCCGGGCCGAGCCCCGCCTCCTCGTACGCCGCGCGCGCGATCGAGGCCCGGAAGGACCCGGCCGCGGGCTCCACGGCCACCACCGAGTCGGTGGCGATGTCCGGCAGGTCCAGCACCGTACGGGGATAGGTGGGGGTCACCGTCGAGACGGCCCGGATCCGCACCGGGCCGGCGACGCCCCGCGACCGCGCGAAGTCCATACTGCTCAGCACCAGCGCCGCGCCCCCGTCGGAGGTGGCGCAGATGTCGAGCAGCCGCAGCGGATCGGCGACGACGGCCGATGCCGCGACCTCCTCGGCCGTGACCGTCTTGCGGTAGCGGGCGTACGGGTTGAGCGCCCCGGCCGCCGCGTTCTTCACCTTGACCTGGGCGAAGTCCTCCGGGGTGTCCCCGTGGACGGCCATCCGGCGGCGGGCGTACAGCGCGAAGTAGGCCGGGTTGGTGGCGCCCAGCACACGGAAGCGCAGCCAGTCAGGGTCGTCGGGCCGGTCCCCTCCCGCCGGCGCGAAGAACCCCTTGGGCGCCGCGTCCGCGCCCACCACGAGCACCACGTCCGCCAGGCCCGCGAGGATCTGCGCCCGGGCCGCCCCGATCGCCTGCGCCCCGGACGCGCAGGCCGCGTACACGCTGGTCACCCGCGCGCCCTGCCAGCCGAGCGCCTGCGCGAAGGTCGCCCCGGCCACGTAGCCCGGGTAGCCGGAGCGCACGGTGTCGGCGCCGACGATCGACCCCACGTCCGTCCAGTCCAGTCCGGCGTCGTCGAGCGCCGCCCGCGCGGCGGCCCGGCCGTACTCGACGAAGCTGCGGCCCCACTTGCCCCACGGGTGCATCCCGGCCCCGAGCACGGCGATGTCGGCGCTCACGCGACCCCTCCCACCGGCTTGAACCGCCAGGTGGTCCAGGTGGTCCCGGCATCCTCGTTCAGCACGCCGCCCACCACCTCGACCTCCATCCCGACCGCCAGGTCGCCGACCCCCACCCCGGGCGCCGCCTGCCCCAGCACGACCATCCCCTCGGCCTCCAGCTCCACCGCGACCAGGGTGTACGGCTCCCAGGGCGCGTCCGGATCGGACACGTACGGGGCGGGCGGCCGGTAGCGCCCGTCGGTGTAGGACCAGACCCGCCCGCGCGGGGACAGCGGCACCTCGGCGAGCTCGCCGCCGCCGGAGCAGCGCGGATTGCGGCAGTACGCGTCCTCGCGCGGGAAGAACACCGCGGTGCAGGCGGAACACCGGGTGCCGAGCAGGCGGAAGCCGCCGCCCGGTCCGTCCTCGGTGAACCACCCGCTCACGACGGGTGTGCGTGTGTGTGCCAAGACCCCTCCCAAGCCAAACAACTGACGGATCGTCAGGAGTCTGGCACGGGACGGGCCACGAGGTCACCGGTTCTCGGCGAGCCACTTCTGCGCGATCTCCGTCAACTCCGCGTCGCGACCGGCCAGCATCATCCGGATCATCTGCGCGTCCCCGCGGAGCGACCACCCCGGATGCCCGAAGGTGGCGGGGTTGTTCCTCTCGATCAGGAAATGAGCGGGCCAGGCGGTCCCGTAGCCGATCAGGGGCAGCGCGGCAAGATACCGCTTCCGCCCCCGCGCCACCCCGTAGACGGTCAGCGCGAGCCCGGTGAGCGTGCCGGTGAGGTGCACCCAGCGGGTGGCGCCACGTGAATGCATCGCGACGTAGTAGGGCCAGAATTCCTCGTAAGAATCGAACGTCATGCGGGCACGGTACTCACGGCCGCGCCGACCCGACAGACGCGCCGGAGACGGGAAAGTCGAAGTAGGTATCCGGAAACGCCTCGGGCTTGAAGGTGAAGTGCCACCACTCCTCGGGCAGGTTGACGAACCCGGCTTCCCCGAGCGTCTCGCGCAGCAGCCGCCGGTTCGCCCGGGCGGCCTCAGAGACCGCCGGGCTGTCCGTGTGAGAGCGCGGATCGAAGAAGTCGAACGGCGTCCCCATGTCCAGCTCCCGGCCGCTGCCGCCGGCGAGCGCCACCAGGGTCACGTCGAGGGTGCTCCCGCGGGAATGCCCCGACTTCTCGGCGATGTACCCCTCGGGAATCAGCCGGGACTTGTCGACCTCCGGATAGAACTCCTCCTTGGTGCTCTGATCGGAGGCGTCGGCCGCCCACCGCACGAACTGGTCGACGGCCCGCTGCGGCCGGTAGCAGTCGTACACCTTCAGCGACAGCCCGCGCCGCAGCAGCCGCCGCTGTGCCCGCCGCAACGCCTCGGCGGCGGGCCGCGCGAGCAGGCACACGGGCTCCTCGTACCCGTCGACCCGTCCGCCGGTGAAATTCCGGGTGCCCGCATACCGCATGTCCTGCCGGACCGTCGGATCGACATCCGCCAAGGCCGTGAACTCCGGCGGAGCCGCCGCCCCACCGGCCACGAGCCCCACACACATCACAACAGCCGCTGCCCTCATACCCCTTGGCATACCATCCCCGCATGCCGCCACACCTGAGGGACTCGCACTGCTCCACCTGCGGAGCGCCGTACTCCACCCTTACGTGGCCCCGCACCTGCGCCTCGTGCGGCGCCACCGCCTACCGCAACCCGCTCCCGGTGGCCATCGCCCTCCTCCCCGTCGAGGACGCGGAGGGCACCGGCCTCGTGGTCATCACCCGCACCATCGAGCCGGCCCTCGGAGGCGTCGCCCTGCCCGGAGGCTTCATCGACTTCGGCGAGGACTGGCGCGAAGCGGTCGTCCGCGAACTCCGCGAGGAGACCGGCATCACCGCCCCGGCCTCGGAGATCACCCTGGCCGACGCCATGAGCTCCCCGGCGGGCCACCTGCTCCTCTTCGGCCTCCTCCCACCCCGCCCGTCCACCACCCTCCCCACCGCGACCCCCACGAACGAGACCACGGGCTGGCACACCCTCCACACCCCCACCGAACTGGCCTTTCCCCTCCACACCCGGGCGGCGAATGCCTGGTTCGAGGGCCGCTACACCTGACGGACTCCAGCCCTGCCGGCGTTTGAGGCGCGGGGGTCCGGGGCGGAGCCCCGTTCTTGAAGCGACACCCGCCCACCCGGCCCGGCCGGCAGGTCCAGCCCCGCCGGCGTTTGAGGCGCGGGGCGCGGGGCGGAGCCCCGATCGTGAAGCCGCACCCACCCACCCGGCCCGGCGTCGCTAGACCCCCCGCACCACCACACCCTCCACCGGCACCCCCGCCTCGGTCTCCACCACCACCTCGTCCCCCACCCACCGCACGGCGTACCGCTCGACCTCGCCCGCCTCGAACCCCGGCCCCGGATCCCGGATCACCACCCCGCCCCCCGTACGCCCCCGCGCCGGAGCCCAGACCTCCAGCTCCACCCCGCCATCCCCGGCCGACCGGACCGGAAGCACCGCCCCCGCCCGCGCCAGCACCGGGATCCGCCCCTGCGGGGCGTCCAGCAGGATCTGCCCCGGCCCCTCGTACGCCGCCCCCGAAGCCGTGTCGTACCACCGCCCCCGTGGCAGCCGTACCGCCCGCCGGTCCGCCCCGCACTCCAGCACCGGGGCGACCAGCAGCGCATCACCCAGCAGGAACGCGTCCTCGCAGTCCCGCAGCCCCCGCTCCTCCGGCGTCCCCCACCACACCGGCCGCACGTACGGCGCCCCCGTCCGCCGCGCCAGGTGGGACAGCGTCACGAAGTACGGCCGCAGCCGCTCCCGCTCCGCCATCACCGCCCGCGCCTGCTCCTCCACCTCCGGCCCGAACTCCCACGGCTCCCGCCGCCCCGCCCAGATCGCCGAGTGGGTCCGGAACAGCGGGAGGTACGCCCCCAGTTGCAGCCACCGCACGTACAACTCGGGGGACGGCGACCCGCCGAACCCGCCGACGTCCGGCCCCGAGTACGGCACCCCGCACAGCCCGAGCCCCAACACCAGTGCCAGCGAGGCCCGCAGCCCCTCCCAGCTGCTCTCCACATCCCCCGACCACGTGCCCCCGTACCTCTGCATCCCCGCCCACCCCGACCGCGAGAACAGGAACGGCCGCTCCGCCGGCCGCAGCCGGATCAGCCCCTCCCAGCCCGCCCGCGCCATCCCGAGCGCGTACACGTTGTGCCCGGCGCGGTGGTCCCCGCCCGCACCGTCCATCGCGTGCCGCGCCGACCGGGGCAGGGTGGCGTCCCCGAACGGCGCGAAGGACACCGGCTCGTTCATGTCGTGCCAGAAACCGGCGAAGCCCTGCGCGAGCCGCTCCTCGTACAGGCCGCCCCACCACTCCCGCACCGCCGGATCCGTGAAGTCCGGGTACACGCACTCGCCCGGCCAGACCTCGCCGCGTACCTCCCCGCCCAGCGCGTCCCGTACGAAGGCACCACCCGCCCCCACCCCGCGGCCCGACGCGTGCACGGCGTCGCCCGTCTTCACCGCCGGATCGACGATCGAGACGAGCCGCACCCCCTGCTCGCCCAACTCCCGTGCCAGCCCCGGCAGATCGGGGAACCTTTCCCCATCGACCGTGAACACCCGGTGCCCGTCGTAGTGGTCGATGTCCAGGTGTACGGCCGACAGCGCGAGCCCGCGCGACGCGTACCCCCCGACCACGCGCCGCACCTCCTCCGCGCTCCCGAACCCCCACCGCGCGTGCTGGTACCCCAGCGCCCACTCCGGCGGCACCGCGGCGCCGCCCGTCAGCCCCGACCAGCCCTGGAGCACCCGCGCCGGCGTCCCCACCAGCACCCAGCAGCGCAGCGGACCGCCCTCCATGCGCAGCTCCGCCATCCCCGGCCGGTCCACCCCCGAACCCGCGCCCTCCTCGCCCTCGCGCAACACCACCCGGCCGTCCCACGAGTTGTCGTGGAACACCAGGTGCGTTCCCGCGTCGGCGACCACCATCTGCACCGGCATGGTCAGGTACAGCGGGTCGTCATCCGGCCCGAAGCCGCCCTTCGGATCTGTGTTCCACAGCCGGTACACCCCGTCCCGCAGCCGCGGCCCCCCGGCCCGCCCGCCGAGCCCGAAGAACCGCGCATCCGCCGCCACCTCACTCCGCTGCGCCCACCGCGGTTCCAGCCTCGCCGGCGTTTGAGGCGCGGGGTCCGGGGCGGAGCCCCGATCGTGAAGCCGCACCGGCCCTCCCGGCCCGGCCACGCCCCCGCCCGGGGTCGGCCCCCCGCCTGGGCCCGTCGCCTCCCCGGCGAGGGGAATCGGCTCCCACCAGCGCGGCGGCAGCTCCCGGCGCAGCACCGTCCCGCCCGGGGTCCGCACCTCCACCGCCCCGTGCCGGGACACCGCCACCGTCACGCGCTCCGACACCACCCGCCAGCCACCCCCGGTATCCGGCTCCAGCACGGCCCGCGGATCCGGCTCGGGCCCGCTGCCCACCACCGCGTACGAGGGCGTCGGCCCGGCCCCGTCCCAGCCCCAGAACACGGCCCCGCCCGCGGTGACCCGCACCAGCAGCTCCGAACGCGCGAAGCGCAGCACGCCCCCGCCCGGCCGAGGCTCCGTACCGACCAGCAGCCCCGGCACGCGCGCCCGCTCCGCGCCCCGGCGCCCAAGCCCCTCCGCGTCCGCGCGCCGATGGCGCCACGCCGAGAGCCAGGCGCGCCGCCCCCGCTCGGTACCGATGTCCTTCACCGCACGCACCAGATCACGACCGTTCATGGCGATCACCCTGCCACCGGGCCCCCGCCGAGCGTGGTGCGTTCAACTGTCGTTCACCCACGGGCGGCCCCCGCCGCGTGGCGGCGGCACACATGCCGCCGACCCCGCAAGCGGTGAAGACGACTCTGGTGCGGATGTCGATCACATGGCATCGTCCCAGTGAGCCGCCGCGCGCACACCCCCCGCGCGATGGCACCGTACGCACACGAAGCGCGAGCCGCAGACTTGACCGGGAGCCGACCCATGACCTCAGCCACGCAGCCGGAACCCCTCTGGGCCCCGGGCCCCCACCGGATCGCCGCGGCCCGGATCACCGCCTTCCAGACCTGGGCCGCCGAGCGCCACGGAGCCCCGGCCGACGGGGGCTACCCCGCCCTGCAGAGCTGGTCCGTCGACGAGCTCGACACCTTCTGGCAGGCGGTCGCCGAGTGGTTCGAGGTCCGCTTCACCACTCCCTACGAATCCGTCCTCGCCGACCGCACCATGCCCGGCGCCCGCTGGTTCACCGGAGCCACCCTCAACTACGCCGAGCACGCCCTGCGCGCCGCCGAGGACCCGGCCCGCGCCGACGACGCCGCCCTGCTGTGCGTGGACGAGAGCCACGAGACCACCCCCGTCACCTGGGCCGAGCTCCGCCGCCAGGTCGGCTCGCTCGCCGCCGAGCTGCGTGCGCTCGGCGTACGCCCCGGCGACCGGGTCAGCGGCTACCTCCCCAACATCCCCGAGGCGGTCGTCGCCCTCCTCGCCACGGCCGCCGTCGGAGGCGTCTGGACCTCCTGCGCCCCCGACTTCGGCGCCCGCAGCGTCCTCGACCGCTTCCAGCAGGTCGAGCCGGTCGTCCTGTTCACCGTCGACGGCTACCGCTACGGCGGCAAGGAGCACGACCGCCGCGACACCGTCGCCGAGCTCCGCGCCGAGCTGCTCTCCCTGCGCGCCGTCGTCCACATCCCGCTCCTCGGCACGCCGGCCCCCGCCGGAGCCCTCGACTGGTCCGCCCTCACCTCCGCGGCCACCGAGCCCGTCTTCGAGGCGGTCCCCTTCGACCACCCCCTCTGGGTCCTCTACTCCTCCGGTACGACCGGCCTGCCCAAGGCCATCGTCCAGTCCCAGGGCGGCATCCTCCTCGAACACCTCAAGCAGCTCGGCCTGCACTGCGACCTCGGCCCGGAGGACCGCTTCTTCTGGTACACCTCCACCGGCTGGATGATGTGGAACTTCCTCGTCTCCGGCCTGCTCACCGGCACGACCGTCGTCCTCTACGACGGCAGCCCCGGCTACCCCGACACCGCCGCCCAGTGGCGCATCGCCGAACGCACCGGGGCCACCCTCTACGGCACCTCCGCCGCCTACGTCATGGCCTGCCGCAAGGCCGAGGTCCACCCGGGCCGCGACTTCGACCTCTCCGCCGTGAAGTGCGTGGCCACCACCGGCTCCCCGCTCCCGCCCGACGGCTTCCGCTGGCTCCACGACGAGGTGGCCGAGGACCTCTGGATCGCCTCCGTCAGCGGCGGCACCGACGTGTGCAGCTGCTTCGCCGGCGCCGTCCCCACCCTCCCCGTCCACATCGGCGAGCTCCAGGCCGCCTGCCTCGGTACGGACCTCCAGTCCTGGGACCCGTCCGGCAAGCCCGTCATCGGCGAGGTCGGCGAGCTCGTCGTCACCAACCCCATGCCGTCCATGCCGATCCGCTTCTGGAACGACCCCGACGGCAGCCGCTACCGCGACAGCTACTTCGAGATGTTCCCGGGCACCTGGCGGCACGGGGACTGGATCACGATCACCGACCACGGCTCCGTGATCATCCACGGCCGCTCCGACTCCACCCTGAACCGCCAGGGCGTCCGGATGGGCTCCGCCGACATCTACGAGGCCGTGGAGCGCCTCCCCGAGATCAAGGAATCCCTGGTCATCGGCCTGGAGGAGCCGAACGGCGGCTACTGGATGCCGCTCTTCGTCCACCTCGCCCCCGGCGCCACCCTCGACGACGACCTGCGCGCCCGTATCAAGACGACGATCCGCGAGGAGCTCTCCCCGCGCCACGTCCCCGACGAGATCATCGAGGTCCCTGGCATCCCGCACACCCTCACCGGCAAGCGCATCGAGGTCCCGGTCAAGCGGCTCCTCCAGGGCGCGCCCCTGGCCAAGGCGGTCAACCCGGGCTCCGTCGACAACCTCGACCTCCTCCACTTCTACGAGGAGCTGGCCCGCACGCGCGGCTGAGGTCACTGTCAGTGGCGGCAACTACTCTGAGTGAGCAAGCGATTGCGGCACTCAGGGGGAGCCATGCCACCGAAGAAGGACACCGGAACCACCAACACCAACACGACCAACACCGCCCGGAGCACCAAGCCCGGAAGGACCTCGCGGGCACGCGGAACGACGACCGGCACCGACCGGCGCCGCACCCTGCGCCGCGAGGTCCCCAGCACCGTCGGCCTCCTCGCCGACCCCGGGGACTTCGCGGCCATGCGGGACTACCGCAGCTTCACCTTCGACGACCACGAGGACTACCTCCGCCACGTCGAGGCCCTGCTCCGCTCCCTCGCGGCGCAGGGCATCCACACGACCGTCGCCCTCTTCGACCCCGAGGAGTACGCCGAATACTGCGCGGAGCAGGGCCTCGACCCGGACACCGCCGAAGCCCGCACCCGTTTCACGGCGGAGCTGGCTGGCACCGGCGCCGGCCTGCCCTATGCGGGCCAGCCCATCGACGAACTCGTACCGCTCCTCGTCGACGAGGCCGTCCGACAGGCCACCTGGGAGTACGCCACCGGCCTCCTCGCCGGGGTCGGCACCTGCGCCGACTGCGGAGAGGACATCGGCCAGGCCTCCTTCGAACGCGCCGCCGCGGCGCTCGAACGCCTGGTGGCAGGCGCGGGCCCCGGCCACCACCACCTCGTGTGCAGCGTCCCGACCGAGGCGGAACAGCTCGTCGCCGTCCTCCACGCCGATGCCGGCGAGGACCCGCAGGCACCACTCCGCATCGAGGGCCGCGACGCCCTCGACTTCGCGACCGTTCTCGCCGCCGGCCTCGCCCTCGGCGGCCCAGGGGGACTGGTCCTGCGCAGTACCACAGAGGGCAACCGGGACCGCGTCCACGGCTGGCGCCTGGACCGCGGCCGCCTCACCGCCCTCTCGGCCGCGGCCGTCTTCAACGCCTACTGCACGGACGCCGACACCGGGGACCCCGTGGCCCCCGAACCGGGCGTCGAGTACTGCCCCGGCTACGAGGTGGACGCCCCGGGACCGCACCCCTGACAAGCGGCCGAGGGGCCCTCGCCACCGGCGAAGGCCCCTCGATCGACTGCGACTGCACACACCCTCCGGCTACTCGCCGGACAGCACCGCCTGGGCGGCCACACGGGCCTCCTCGGCGCTGTCGCACGCACGCGCGGCGGCAGCCGCACGCTCGCACTGGGCGAGGGTGTACTTGGCGAGCGTCGCCCGCACGTACGGAATCGAAGCGGCACCCATCGACAGGGAGGTGACACCCAGACCCGTCAGCACACAGGCCAGCAGCGGGTCCGAAGCGGCCTCGCCACAGACACCACAGCTCTTGCCCTCCGCCTTGGCGGCCTCGGCCGACATGGCGATCAGGTCGAGCAGCGCCGGCTGCCAGGGGTCCTGCAGCCGCGACACCGCACCCACCTGACGGTCGGCGGCGAAGGCGTACTGGGCCAGGTCGTTGGTGCCCAGCGACAGGAACTCGACCTCCTGGAGGATCGAGCGCGCCCGCAGCGCGGCGGAGGGGATCTCCACCATCGCGCCGAACTTCGCTCGCAGACCCGCCTCGCGGCACGCGTCGGCGAAGGCCTTGGCGTCGGTCCGGTCCGCCACCATCGGGGCCATGACCTCGAGGTAGACGGGCAGCCCCTCGGCGGCCTTCGCCAGCGCGGTGAGCTGCGTGCGCAGCACCTCCGGGTGGTCGAGCAGGGTCCGCAGTCCGCGCACGCCCAGCGCCGGGTTCGGCTCATCGCCCGGAGTCAGGAAGTCCAGCGGCTTGTCGGCGCCGGCGTCCAGCACGCGCACGACGACACGGCCCTCGGGGAAGGCCTCGAGCACCTTGCGGTACGACTCGATCTGCTTCTCCTCGGACGGCGCCTTCTTGCTGTCGTCCAGGAACAGGAACTCGGTGCGGAACAGACCCACACCCTCGGCCCCGGCCTCGACGGCGGCCGGCACGTCCGCCGGACCGCCGACGTTCGCCAGCAGCGGCACCTTGTGACCGTCGGACGTGGCGCCCGGACCGGACGACGCGGCGAGAGCGGCCTTGCGCTCGGCGGCCGCGGCCTCCAGCTCGGCCCGCTTCTCATCGCTCGGCTCGACGAACAGGTCGCCAGTGCTGCCGTCGACCGCGATGACCGTACCCTCGGCGATCTCACCGGCACCCGGCAGCGCAACGATCGCCGGCACGCCCAGCGCCCGCGCGAGGATCGCGCTGTGGCTGGTCGGACCGCCTTCCTCCGTGACGAAGCCGAGCACCAGAGCCGGGTCGAGCAGCGCCGTGTCCGCAGGCGCCAGGTCCCGGGCGATCAGCACGTACGGCTCGTCGCTGTCCGGCACGCCCGGCATCGGCACGCCGAGCAGGCGCGCCACGATGCGGTTCCGTACGTCGTCCAGGTCGGCCACCCGGCCGGCCATGTACTCGCCGGCCCCCGCCAGCAGGTCGCGGTAGGCGGCGAAGGCGTCGTACACCCCGCGCTCCGCGGTGCTGCCGACGGCGATCCGCCGGTCCACGTCAGCCATCAGCTCGGGGTCCGTGGCGATCATCGCCTGGGCCTCGAGCACGTGCTGAGCCTCGCCACCGGCCAGCTGGCCGCGCGCGATCAGGTCGGCCGAGACAGCCTCCACGGCCTTGCGGGCGCGCCCCTGCTCGCGCTCCGCCTCATCCGCCGTGATCTGCCTCGCCGGCGGTTCGAGAACCGCCGTACCCATGTGCCGAACCTCGCCGATCGCCACACCGTGGCTCACGCCGACGCCTCGCAGCGTTGTCTCCATTTCACCGTCTCCGATTGAGCGGCGGGCCCAGCCGCCGCGGTGGATATCCGACTGGCCTGTGCCGGCGGACAGGTCACTTCCAGCTGAAGAGCGTGTCTCCGGCCTTCACGTCCCCGTCCTCGTTCACGTCGGCGAGGGACTCGGCGGATGCCTCCAGCGCCACTACGGGGCAGATCGGCGACTTGCCGGCCTCTTCGACGGCCTGCGGGTTCCAACGGATGACGGCCTGACCACGGGTCACGGTGTCGCCCTTGTTGACGAGCAGCTCGAAGCCCTCGCCGTTGAGCTGGACGGTGTCGATCCCCAGGTGCGTGAGCACACCGTGGCCATCGCCGTCGACAACGACGTACGCGTGCGGGTGCAGGGAGACGACCACACCACCGACGGGGGACACCGCCTCCGAGGGCTCGCGCACGGGATCAATAGCGGTGCCCGGTCCCACCATCGCGCCGGAGAACACCGGATCGGGCACTGCCGCGAGTCCGATGGCGCGCCCGGCGAGTGGGGACGTCACGCTGGTCATGGGGGCCTCCCAGGGGTGGGGCTTCTTCGTGTCGCCGTCACTACCTGTCGCGAACGGCGTACTCTTCAGAAGGATATGTCACAGAGTGTTCGGATCCGCCCGATGTTGGTCCCGAACCGGACTGGTCCTTCGGCACGGAGACTAGTGGACTAGACCGGTGGACTAGACCATACGCCTGAATCGATTTGCTTGGGCACCACGGGACCTGTACTGTCGTGACTCCCGCCAGGACGCCTCGTGTGAACTTCTCGCGAACGTCTGATGGACGGGACTCCTCCTCTTCAGTATCGATCTTGATCTCGACTCCTTTCCGCATGCCCTTTTGGCAAAACGGAGAGTGGTCAAGCAGAACGAGAATCGCTGATAGAGTCGGAATCGCCGGAAAGGGAAAACGCGAAAGCGTAGAACCTGGAAAGCGCCGAGGAAATCGGGCCCGAAAGAGTCTGATAGAGTCGGAAACGCAAGAACGCAGAACGAAAGCCCGGAGGAAAGCCCGCGAGGGTGAGTACGAAG
>NZ_JBICYR010000010.1:0-260250 GCF_043201175.1 Streptomyces sp. NPDC048337 | reverse complement strand
GACACCCCGCGCGGGGTGTACGGGTACCCGAACAGGCGATGGATCAGCTCCGCGACCCTCGCCAGCGTCCACCGCTGGTCCTCCACCCAGCCGTGCGCCGCAGGGCCGGCATCAAGCTCGGCCTGCAGTCGTTCTGCCTGGGCATCGCTGAGCTGACACGGGAAGCCGCCGGGCCCCTTGGAGGACAGGGCGGGCCTGCCGCCGTCACGCCAGGCGGCGTGCCAGGCGTACGCCGACTTCCGCGACACCCGTAACCTGTGGGCCACCTCCGGCGGCCGCATCCTCTGCTCGAACATCTCCGCGGCCTCGAAGCGCACTGCCTCACGCTTCGCCCGCCCCGCAGCGGTCAGACCGCCGCCATCCGCGTACCTCATGACGAGGATGTAGCACCGTCAACGCCCGCTGTCACCCCACCCTTTCAACCTCAGCGGCAACTACTGCCGTCACCCCACGCAGAAGCCCCGCCGGGACACACCCGACGGGGCTTCCAGTTTGCTGCAGCTACGCGTAGCTGCAGCACTCACACACTAGTCTCCCAGAAACCACAGATAGAGATGAGATCCATTCTCCACCTGCAGACAGAGCCTTTCGATCTCCACTACTGAATCCTGCCCAATAATCTCGCGGACAGACTGGTGAGCGATTTCCCGTCGAAGCCTCTCGACCTGTCGCGAATTGAACATTGTATCCGCGTAAGGCAGCAGGCTGCTCAAGAACGGAAATTTGTCTTCATCAATGCGCTGGACGGTTTCCATCCAATCCAGTCTGCAAGATCCGTGTAGCACGATTTCGCCGCTCTCCGTGCGTACCTGGGCATTGATCACCAGCCACCACCTCGTCAGTTCGGGTGAACGCTCTCGACCGCACCGTTCCGCACCCATACCGCAACCGAGAACAGATCGTTCCCGTCCGCGTCGTAGCCGATCGGGTGACGGCTTCTAATGTCGAGAATATGACGGTGGGCGGAACCGGTGCCGAGGTTCATGTTATCCATCGGCTTTCTCATCGCCAGCTTGGACCAGTTGCGGATATGGTCTGGCGTAACCCAGTCCTCGAATTTTGACTTCTCTGCCCATTTCCAGGAGTCCGCATGATTCGCGTCATGCCTCGGGAGGATATGTTCATCCATCACCTTATCCGAGACGGCCCCAGTCCCGCAGTTGTGAACGAGTACCGGAGTGGCCCCCGCCAGCACATAGTACGTGTGGAGGTCGTCGACGGTGAGGTTGTGGGTGGTGACGGCGTACGGGTAGTTGCGGGTTGCCTGGACGGTGAGGGTGGTGCCGTTGGGCTGGCGGAGCTGCTCGCCCGGGGCGAAGTCGCCGGCGTCGAGCCACTGGCGGCGGGTCTCACTCCAGTGCGGGTGGTGAGAGGTGGACGTGAGGACGGCGGGCGGGCCGCGGGGGTTGGCGTCGTCGGTGAGGGTGAGGTCGGTGAATTCCTTGTCGTCTGGGGTGGTGATGGTGGCCGTGACCGTCTTGGATTCGGTTTCGCCGGTCTGGGGGTCCGTGGCCAGGACCTGGTCGCCTACCTCGATATCCTCAATGGCCTTCGTCGTGCCATCGGCCATCTGAACGCGCGCACCAGTGGGGAAGCTGTTCTTCTTGACTGGGCATGATGCTCCGGACTCGGAGTCGCCGGCTCGTGATTCCGACCCTCCACCGTTTGACTCGGCGTCGGCTTCGCCCTTACTACTCTTGCTCTCCGTGCCTGCGGAGTCGCTGGCCTTCTCCGTCGCTGCTTTCTCGTCCGCCGCCTTGCGTGCTTGTGCTGCCGCTGCGGCTGCTTCGTCCTCGGCCTTCTTGGCCTTGCTGAAGGCCTCCATGACCTTGGCGGCCCTGCGCTCGCCGGCGCTGATCGCGTCGTAGGTCTTGTTGAGCTCTTTGTAGATCTTGAAGGCCTTGATGCCGACCTTGATGGCCTTGAAGACCTTGCCCCACGGGACTGCGTTGAGCGCCGTGTTGATGCAGGCCATGACGTCGCCCTTGGTGAAGCAGTCGCGGGCGTCGTTGTAGCCGATCAGGTCGCCGATCAGGTCGACGACGGCGTGCTTCAGCTCATCGCGCTTCCTCTTCGCCCGGTCCAGCTCGCTGTTGGCGTTGTTCAGCTCCGTCGACTCAGTGCTCGATCCGCCGTCGCCGGTTGGGGGGTCGATGCTCGGCGGCGGTCCGTTACGGTTGCAGGCAGCGGGGCTCGAACAGCCTCCGTCGTCAGTCCTCAGCCCTGTCGGGTCCGACCCGTTGATCGGACTGTTGTTGCCGTACGCGTACGCGTTCCACTGCTGTGGATCGCTAGCGTCGATGATCGGGTCCGGGCTGATGAAGCGGCCTGTCGTCGGGTCGTATTCGCGGGCTCCGAGGAGAGTGAAGCCGGTGGCCTTCTCCTTCGTGCCGCCTACGAAGCCCTTGTCGCCTGCCCAGGCGTCGGCCGCGGGCTGGGTGCCGCGTTCGTTGCCGAAGGGGTCGGAGGGGCGGCGGACCTGGGCGAGATCGTCGGCGTTGAACTGGACGCCGTTGGTGCCGTGGTGGTCCGAGGACTGGTACGTGAGGGTGGAGGCGCCGGCCGCCGTGGTGCGGGTGATGGACAGGCCGCCGGGGGCGCCGTAGGTGCGGACGTTGGAGACCTTGCCGGTGGCGGTGTCCAGGGTGATCTGGTCGGTGCCGAGGTTGAGGGTGGTCTTGCCCGGGTCGCGGCGGATGAGCTGGTTGCCGCCGGTGTCGTACAGGTAGCTGGTGCCGGCGCTTTCGCCGGTGCCGGTGATCTTGTCGAGCTTGCCCTGGTCGTTCCAGGTCAGGGTTTTTGTGCCTGGCGTGCTGGTGATGGATGCCGTGTTGCCCGTGGCGTCGTACGTGTACGAGGTGACCTTGGTGCCCGCCGGTCCTGTTTCGGTGGAGGTCATGAGGGCGTGCGGGCCGCCCGTGCCGCCGCCCGTCTTCGGGTCGGTGGAAGGAGCGTTCGGGCCAGAGCCGAAGATCTGGGTGACCGTCGTGTCCTTGGCCGCGTTGCCCGTGACGTCCTTCTTGACCAGCTTGGTGCGGTTGCCGAGCTTGTCGTACTCGTACTGCTGCCAGTACGGGGCCGGGCCTCCCACGCTCGGCTTGCCCGCACCATCCACCGCCGGTCCCCCGCTGTTGGTGCAGCCGCCGATGCCTCGGACGCTCGGCTGGGGAGCCGTCGTGGTGGTGCCGGTGTCGGTCCAGGCCTGGGTAAGACGGCCGAGGTAGTCGGTGGTGAAGCACTGCAGGTCGCGGGTGGCGCCGTCCTGCGTGTTGCTGATGGAGGTCAGCTGGCCGACCCGGTTGTAGGTGTAGTCGTTGACGTCGACGCTGGCGGTCGCCGCGGTCTGCTTGTCCAGCGTGGAGCGGATGGGTTGACCGGTGGCCTGGTCGTAGTCGACGGTGGAGACAATCTGTCGGCCGGTGTCGCCGAGAGTGGTACGGATGGCGCGACCGTACGGGTCGTAGCGCATGTCCACGACATACGGTGTGATCAGAGATCCGATGGTGCTATCGAGCGAGGTGAAGCCGCCTACCGAGTTGATGCCGTAGGTCAGGGTCTCGGCATTCAGCCCGGTTGCGGTGATGGCCGGAAGGGCCGTGGTCTTGAGCTGGCCGAAGGTGTCGTAGGTGTTCGTGGTCTCGTAGGTGCCCGCCAACTGCTTCTCGGCCTGCGGGATGGTGACCTTGGTGCCGAGAGGGCGGTAACCGACGTCGTACCCGGTGATCTCGGAGGTGTACGCGCTGCCGGAAGCACCGCCCACGAAGCGCGTGGTGGTCGAGGGCTTGCCGCGGACCTTGGTGTCGTAGGTGAAGGATCCGACCTGCTTGGCCGGGTCGACGGCGGTGCCCTCGTACGTGGCGATCGTGCGTCCGAGGAGGTCGCTGACGGTCGTGGCGCTCTTGCCGCGGGCGTCAGTGGCCGTGACCAGGTTCTTGCTGTCGTCGTAGATGGTGCTGGCGATACCCGAGTCGGGGTCGGTGGTCTTCACCGTGCGACCGAGCAGGTCGTAGCTGAAGGTCCACTCGTTGCCGGCCGAGTCCTTGCGGGACAGTTCCTTGCCCTGGGTGTTGCTGACGTATGTGGTCTCGTCGTAGGCACCGGTGGGGGTGTTGGTCTTGTACTGGCGCAGGACCGAGGTCAGGCCGTTGGTGATGGACGCCGTGGCGTAGCCACCCGCCGGCGGGATGGTGCGGACCTCGTCGGCGCCCGGATACTCGGTCTTCGAGCGCCACTGCTCGACACCATAGGACTGGAACACGGAGGCGGTGGTCCGGCCGAGGCCGTCGAAGACGGAGACGGTCTGGGCGGGGATCTGGCTGTCGGGGTTGACCCCGCCGTTGGGCAGGAACAGCGCCCCACCGGGGCTCTGCTCGTCGTTGTAGTACGGCGTGCTGGTCTTGACCTGCCAGCCGTGCGAGTCGAACAGCGCGTCGGTGATCAGACGACCCTTCACCCCGGAGGGAGTGTGGGCCTGGGTCTGGCGGACGCGGCCGAGGCCGTCGTAGATCGTGTAGCTGTTGATGTACCTGTTGTCGTTCATGAGCGCCTGGCTCAGAACGGTCGTCGGGGCGTTCGTGCCGTTCATGGAGTACGAGAACTTGCGGACCGGCAGGTCGGTGTCGCGGTTCTGGCCGGGCTGCCAGATGCCGACGATGCGTCCGAGGGCGTCGTAGCTCCGGTACCCGGTTCGACCGTTCTCGTCCTTGGTCACCGTCGGTAGCGCGCGGCCGTGGTCGATCTTGGTGGACGACGCCCAGCCGAACGGGTTGGTGTGGATGACCTCCGTCGGGAGGTGGCCCGTGGCCGGCTTGTACTCGGTCTTGGTCACCGCCCCGCCGGGGTGGGCGGCATCCTTGCGGACCTTGTTCGTACTGGTGGTGACGCGACCGTACGCGTCGTACGTGGACGTGACGTTGAGCCGGTAGACCGGCTTGCCGGCCGCGTCGTACTTCTCCAGAACCTCGGTGCCTGTCTGGTCGGCCGTCGTGTCCGCCTGGCCGAGCGCCTTGCCGTCGAAGTAGGTGCGGGTGTCGCCGACGGTGTTGGCGGCCGTCGGCGTCTGGCCGCAGGCACCCGTCACGACCAGCGTCCGGGAAGCGAGCTGCGTGAGCGCACCTCCGGGTCCGGCGGCGTACTCGAAGGAGCTGCACAGGCGTTGGCCGGCGCTGGAGAGGTCGCTGTTGTCGTCGACCTGGAGGGGACGCGACAGGAGGGTGTCGTCGTACGTGGAGGTGCGCTCGCTGGTGCGCCAGGCGCCGCTGGCCAGCTTGGCGCGCGTGGTGACCTTGCCGGTGTTCATCGGTCGGGCGGTGATGGCAGGCATGCCGCCCGACTGAGCGCGGGTGGCGGTGACCTTGCCGAGCAAGGGGGTGGAGACCTCGTCGGAGACGACGTTGCCGCCGTCGCGGTCGTACGTCTCGGTCTGGCGGACGAAGCCGGACAGGACGTCCTCGTCCTTGATGGTGCCGCCCTGGGCGTCGGCGATGCTCACGCTGCGCTTGGTGCCGTTGGCGAGGACGTCGCCGTCCATGCCGCGCAGGAAGGTCGCCACCGACTTGGTGCGCGGCGCCTCGGCCGCGTTGCCGTTGCCCGTACGGGTGGTGACGGTGGCGTAGCCGCGGAACTGGTCCCAGGTACGGGTCTTGGGGTCGGTGAACTCCGAGTCGTTGCGGTGCCAGGCGATGCCGCCGCCGTACTCGTAATCGGTCACTGTGGTCACCTGCCCGGCGACCTTGTCCTGCTGGGTGACGGACTGGACGACCACCTTGTGGAACCAGTCGTCGACCGGGTCCGCGTAGGACTGGCCCGGCAGGTACCACTTCACCGGCATGCAGGCCATGGTGTTGCTGTCCTCGGAGGACGGCATCGTGCCGTTGGCCCGTGAGCATTGCGGGGCCTTGTACACCACGTTGATCTGGCCACCAGTTTCGGTGGTGATCGTCTGGATGCGAGGACGGTAGTAGCGGGAGGTGCTGGCCTCCGTGCCGTTGGGGCGCTTGACCACCCCGTCGACCCGGTTGGGGATCGACAGGGGCGTGAAGTATACGGGCGGCACGTCCAGCTTCGTCCTGGCGTTCGTGCCGGTGCGCTGGATGGAGTTCAGCCACAGGGTCGGTGACGTGCCGTCGCCCGGGTCATCCGGATCGATGGGAGCGCCTGGATTGGCCGGATCGCCGACACCCGGACGTGCCCAGAGGTGCTTCAGAACGTAGGAATCGACCGTGCGATAGGCGGTGCCGTCGAGGACCTCTGTGTCGATCTTCGTCAGACGCTTGGTGGAGAAGTAGGTGGGGGACAGATTCAGGCACTGGCCGGTGGACGCGCACTCCTGGTCGACCGGGGTGTCGCCCCAAGCCTGGGCGTTGTTCTTGCGCTGTGCCGGGTCGCAGACCGTACCCGCCTCCAGGCAGCGGTCGCCGGCGCGCAGCCAGACCTGTGCTGCCGGCTTGGCCGTGCCCTTCGCCGCGATCTGGTCGGGGAGGCGCTGACCGTAGCCGATCCAGGTCGGGTAGGAGGCACGCTGGTAGAGGGTGGAGGTACCAGTGCCGTTGTTCTGGCCTCCGCCGCGCCCGTAGTAGTTGTCCTCCTGCTCGTATCGGTAGGAGATGAGGTTCTGGTGCGGGTCCACGACGTAGTCGAGGTTCCACTGCCAGCCCATCGACTTCCACCAGCCGTTCGGCGGCGTGTCCGCGCCCAGGCACTTGTCCTGGCCGCTGTTGAAGTACACCGGGACCGTGGAGACGGACTTGGTCTCCGTGTCGGTGCCGTCACCACCGGGGAGATGGTTGGAGCCGAAGTAGTACTGGGTGCCGTCGGTCGTGGTGACCTTGAAGTTTTCGCCCTGCCAGGCGGCGTTCCAATTCCCGGTCAGGCGCTCGATCTTCGTGCCGTCCTCGCCCTGAAGACGGTAGACGCACGTGGCGTCGTCACGGACGATCTGGCCCGAGTGACCCGCCAGGTTCAACGAGAGGATGTCGCCTGCCCAGCACTCGTCACCCGAGTCCTTGATGCCCGCGTCCTTGCAGCCCTTGTACGAGCGGGAGATCGAGCCGGGGCTCCAGTCCCAGCCCTCACCGATCAGGCCGGACTGCGCGTTCGTGGACGCGGTACGGCCGTCGATCGACGAGGAGTCGTAGCCGAGGACGACGCTCGGGGCCGCACCCGCGATGGCCGAGGGGATCTCGGCCGTGTAGCCGTAGGTGAAGTTCGCCGCGTTGGCCCCGGCCTGCCAGGAGGCGGAGGGCAGCAGCGGCGTCGCGGAGTAGTCACCGAGGTTGCTGGACGGTCCGGGCTCCACGCCGAGGGCCACGCCCTGGGCGGCCAGGACCTGGGGTGCCGAGGACGACGCGGACGTCGTACCCGGCTGAGACTTCAAGAAGGTGGTGGGAGCTGACCCGCTCTTGGCCACGTCCACGTCCGCCACCAGGCGCCCGGAGGCGTCCCGGTGTGAGGCCACCGGCGTGCGGGTCGTGCAGCCGGCCGCACCCGGAGTCGTCAGAGCGCATGCGGGCAGCTGCACCAGTCGGGCACGGTCCGCCCAGTTGGCGCCCGCGTTCTTCGCCCAAGCCGAGACGTCGAGGCCGACCTGGACCTTGCCCGTGGCGGCAACACCCGCGGGGTCGGTCAGGGCGATCAGCGCACCGTTCACTCCGGCCGCGCGGGCCTTGGCCTGGTCCTTCACCTCGACGCTGAGGCTGCCCGGGCCAGGGGCGGAGGGCGAAGTGGCGAGCTCGGACAGCAAAGCCGTCGACTTTGCGTCATTCCCGGGTGCGATCCAGACAGGCAGGTCGCCCGCCCGAACGGAACCGGACCCACCGGCAGGCTTCGACGCGGGGCGGGAGCCGACCTCGACCCTGTTCACCCCAACCGGAATGTTCGATTTCTTGGCGGGCTTCCAGGTGCCCACCGCGGTCGCCTTGCCCGCCTCGGACTTGGCGTCCGCACCCTTCACCGGCTTCGCGTCGGGCAGTGCGGTGTTCGGCGGCACCCACACCTTCGGCGGCTTGTCCGCCGCTTGGACCACGGGAAGTCCCAGGCCAGAGACGAGGACGATAAGGGCGGCGACTACCGCAACCCGCGCTCTGCCGCGCTTTGAGCGCATGGCGAAGCGACTCCGATATGACAACTGGATCCCCCCACAGGAAACAGGTACAGGAAACACCCCGGGCCAGGAGGGTCCGGATCACGGGCACTCTACGAAGCGCGTGTTCGATATGTAAGGGGATTTTAAGAATCCGTCCCTTGGCCGAAATCACCCTCGGACAAGGTGCCACTTCATGCCACGAACCAGGCGTGCGGCGTGGCAAATACCTGACGAACTGTTGACAAGTTTGCAGATCGGAAGGAAATGTGCCCCTGACTTCTGTACATCGACCGCTCACAGCGAGGACCTCCGCCATGAGGCCTGCATTTCCTTCACACCGTTCCAGCTCGGGGGGCTTCCGCAGACGACGGCCCCCCGGCGCACTCACCCTGCCGCTCGCCGGCGCCGCCGTACTCGCCCTCGGATCGGGTCTGCTGACCGGTCTTCCCGCGTACGCCGATGAAGCACGCGGCCACGGCCCCGCCAACACCTCCTGGCCCACCCCTGCACCCCGCCCTCCCTCCGCAGAGGCGTCGGCGATCGATACGGCGAAGGGCCGGGCCAAGAGCAGCGGCAAGCCGGTCCTCATCGACCATCTGACAACAGCCAGTTCACAGACTTTCGCCACCCCCAACGGGACGCTCGCCACGGAGACCTCGCTCGAACCGGAGCGAGTGAAGAACGGCTCCGGACACTGGCAGAAAGTCGACGCAACCCTGCGGACGAACACGGATGGCACCGTGACACCGGCGGCCGTCCCCTCTCCGCTCAGCTTCTCGGGCGGTGGCACCGGCCCGATGGCGACCATGACGACCGCGGACGGCAAGAAGCTGGCCCTCAAGGCGCCCTTCCCGCTGCCCAAGCCCGCCCTCAACGGGGCCAGCGCCCTCTACTCGTCCGTGCTGCCGGGCGTGGACCTCAAACTGACCGCCACCCCCGCCGGTGGCTGGCGCCAGGTGCTGATCGTCCGCACCGCCGAGGCTGCTGCCAGCCCCTCCGTCAAGAAGCTCCGGCTACCCGTCGAGGCCGACGGTCTGACCGTGAGCGCTGACGGTGCCGGCAACCTCAAGGCGGTGGACGCTCAAGGCAACACCCGTTTCACAGCCCCGACCCCGCTCATGTGGGACTCGGCTCGTCCCGAGCAGGCCGCTCCCGCCGCCCGCTCAAAGTCCGCGGGCGCCCTGGCCAAACAGTCCGCTCCGGCCGAGGGCATCTCGACACCGTCGAGCTCCGACGGCCCCGGCACAGGTGCCGGGGTGCAGCCGATCGCCACGACCGTCGACGCCCAGGGCATCCAGCTCGTCCCTGACGACGCCCTACTCCAGCGGGGCACCGGCCCCTGGTACATCGATCCTGGCTGGGCCCCGACGGCCAACAACGCCAACCAGGCCTGGGCCCAGGTCCAAGAAGCGTACGAGGACACCAACGAGTTCAACGGAACCCAATACGGGCAGGACAAGCCTGCCACCGGCTACTGCGGTTACAACGTGGGCAACCCTCCGTGCGACGGCATCGGCAGGACCCGCGCCTACTTCCAGATCGGCGTCGACTCGAGGCTCTACAACACGGAGATCCTCAGCGCGCGGTTCGAGGCGAACGTGATCTCCTCCTCGAGCCCGAGCACCGTTACCCCGATGGGTCTGTACTCCACCGGCTACATCAGCAACCCGACCAGCTGGAACAGGCAGCCCTGCGACAAGAACTCGCACATGGGTGGCTGCACCAAGGTCGCCGGCATCAGCATGTCCGGGTCCGGTGGCATCGCCTTCGACGTCAAGGGCCTCGTGAAGACGGCGGTCCGCTACCAGTGGCCCACCATCACCATGGGCCTCGCCCCAGATGACGAGTACAACAAGTACTACCGCCAGCGGTTCGACAACAGCCCGCGCATCGTCGTCGAGTACGACATCACGCCGACCGTCTCGGCGCCGCGCACCGGCCCCACCCCCGGTTTTGCCGACACCAACTCCTACGCCGGCTGCCGCACTCCCGGGACCACCAACCCTTGGGACAACCCGGGCTGGGTCGGTTCCAACAACAACATCACCCTCACCACTGACACGTACTCGGCCACCGGACTCCAGCTGTGGACGGCTTTCAAGGTGTGGGACGACGACGACGGCGGAAAGGGCTTCTCCGCGGAGAGCGGCTGGAACGGCAGCAGTGGACCCGTCAGCGTCGACGTCGGCCCGCTGATCGACGGGCACCAGTACGGATGGCACTCCCGCACTGCCGACGGCTTCCTGACCAGCGCCGACAGCGAATACTGCTTCCTCCGGGTCGACCGCACGCCGCCGACCGCCTCCGTCACCTCCACGGACTTCCCCGCCTCCGGCACCATCGGGGCGCACCCCAAGCTCGCCGGCCAGGAGGGCACCTTCACCCTCACCGGCGCCGACCCGGCCCCGGCGAGTGGTAACCGCACCTCCGGCCTGGCCTGCGCCCGCTGGACCACGGATCCCGTCAAGGCCTCCGCCACCGGCTGGAAGTGCACCGACGACGGTGTCATCAAGCTGACCGGCGGCAAGGCCACCATCAAGGTCACGCCCCCGCACTGGGGCACCAACTACGTGTACCTGCAGACCCAGGACAACGCGGGCAACATGTCCCAGCCCTTCGTCTACAGCTACTACGCGCCGAACAACCCCGACGCGGGCAAGCCGGTCTTCGGGGACATCAACGGCGACCGCAAGCCCGACGTACTGCTGCCGGACGCCACCGGCAACCTGCGGAAGATCGCAGGGGGTGAAGACCCGTACGGCGCGCCCAAGGCCGACATCAAGGCCGCTCCGGGAAACTCAAGCAACTGGAACGGCATCCAGATCAGCCACCGAGGCAGCCTCGGCCGTAAGGTCATCGACGATCTCTTCGCCCACGAACCGGGCAATGCCAACCTCTACCTCTACACCAACGACAGCACCGGCCGGTTCGACGGGCAGGCGCCTGGCACTGTCACCAAGCCCACGGCCTGTGTCACCCCGGCCAACGCCACGATCGACTGCGCGGCCCACGGCTACGGCGCCGACTGGGGCAAGGTGACGCAGATCGCGGCGTTCGGCTCAACCACCGGTGATTCCGATGCCACCCCGGACAGCCTTCCCCGTACCTCCCTGCTCTTCGTCGAGAACGGTCGGCTGTGGCTGACCACGGCGGGTACGACCGATGCCCTCTCCCCACAGGCCATCCTGCTCTCCGCCAACGACACCAAGTGGGACGGATACGAGCTCATAGCCCCCGGCCGGGCCCAGGGCACGGACTTCCCCACCCTGTGGGCGCGTTCCAAGGCCGATGGCAGTCTCCACGCCCTCTCGGTCAAGGGAACAGCGCAAGCCCCGGACCTCACCGGCTTCACCAACCCGGCGGCAGGCCTGATCTCGGGCCGGATCGACACCAAGGCCTACCCTCAGGTCGGCTCTGACGGCGACCTGAGCGGCGACGGCATCCCGGACCTCTGGGCCGTCGACGCCAACAAGCAGCTCGTCGCGTTCAACGGCACTGGCACTGCCACTCCGTACCCGGCCGTCACCGGCGTCAGCACGACGCCCGTCACCCTGGGCAACCTCAACACGCCCAAGGCACAGTGGCTGCTGACCGATCCCGGCGGCACCACCGTCCCCAGCGTGATCGGCAACTACCCCGGCACCGCGGCCGGCATCACCTGGGCCGGGGACAGCATCGGCGGGCGCGCCACGTCCTACGCCCAGTTCAAGGACACCAGTTCCTTCATCACCACCACCGGCCCGGTGATCGACACCCGCAAGAGCTTCACCATCAGCGCCTGGGTCAAGGCCGACGCCCTCGGAGGAGCCGTCATCAGCCAGGACCTGAACCGCAACAGCTCCCTCCTCCTGTTCCCCAACCACATCAAGAAGGTGTGGCAGTTCTCCCTCGCCAACGGCGACACCAGCCCCTGGCCCTACGACGAGACCACTCAGGTCAACAGCACCGCCGACATCACCCCGGGTGCCTGGACGCGCCTCACCGCCGTCTACGACCACACGACCGGGCACATGCGCCTCTACGTCAACGGCACCCTCGCCGCAACCGGCCAGCACGGCGCGTCCAGCAGCCCGGCCCCCGTCGGGCCCTTCACCCTGGGCCGCTTCAAGGACTCCGGGGCGTACTCCACCTCCCCCTTCAAGGGCGGCGTCAGCAACCTCGCCGTCTACCCCTACGCCGCCTCCGTCACCGCCCCCGCGGCCAGCAGTCCCATCAGCCTCACCGCGGCCGCCGGAAGCTGCATCGACAACGCCTCCGGGGACACCGAGGACGGCAACAGGATCCAGATCTGGGGGTGCAGCGACAACTGGATCGCCCAGCAGTTCGAGATGCGCAACGACGGCACCGTCCACGTCCAGGGCAAGTGCCTGAACGCCGCGGGCGCCGGGACCACGAACGGCACGCCCATCGAACTCCGTACCTGTGACAGCAGCGCCGGAAGCCAGAAGTTCCTCCCCCGAGCCGACAACGGCCTCTACAACCCCGCCTCCAACCGCTGCCTCGACCTCGGCAACTTCAACACCACACCAGGCACCCTGCTCTGGCTCTACGACTGCAATTCCTCCCCCGCCCAGCGCTGGACCATCCCCACCCTCGGCACGGCCCCCCTCCCCATCCCCACTCCATAGCAGCGCACCGCACCGAGGCCGCCTCCCCCACCCGGGGAGGCGGCCTCCGCCATGTCGTCGGCGGCCATCCACCACACCCCGCCGCGCAATCCCTCGAAGGGGGGCATGGCCACCCCCGGGTGGTTCGAACGCCGGGTCACGGCCCCTCGCCCGGCTGCCCCTTGGGGTTCGGGGGTGGGGCGCAAGTGTGTGCGGGCGTTCGCTCCCGGTGGGCCGTGACGCCGCTCTGAGCAGCGGCGTTCTTGCGGCGTCAGTTCACCGCCGAGGGGCTTCGGGAGGAAACTTGCGATCCGTGCACGTTCATGTGGTGTTCGAGCAGGAAGCGGGCGGGGGTGGCCGCGCGTGAGGCTTCTGCGAAGGCCCGAGAGCGTCCAGCCCGCCGTCTCCGAGAGCGAGCGGCGGCTGTTCGGCGGGCCGCTGCGGTACGACGCCGGCTGGTCCAACCACGACTACGCCCGGCTGGAGAGCCGGCTCCTGGCCACTCTGCGGTCCATGCCCCGCATGGTCGGCGGGACCCTGCGCCTCGCCTGGGACACCGACCGGCGCGCCCTGCTCACCGTCGCCGTCGCTGAGGCCGGGCAGGGGGTCACCTCCGCCGTCGGGCTGCTCGTCCTCAGCGAGGTGCTCCGTACGCTGCTCGGCGCGGGAAGTGCCGCCGACCGGCTGCACGACGCCGTGCCCGCCCTCGCCGCCGGGGCGCTGGTCGCCGTGCTCGGGGCCGTGCTCGCGTCCCGGTCGACGGCGGCAGCCGGGCGGATGGAGCCCAAGGTGGAGCGGGCCGCGTACGAGCAGTACCTGAAGGCGGCCGTCGAGGTGGAGCTCGAAGCCATCGAGGACGGGGAGTTCCGCCGGCTGCTCGACAGCGCCCAGTGGGGGCCGCCCTCCGCCCGCCGGACGGTGGGGGCCTGTGTGGCCACCCTCGGCGGGGTCATCTCGCTCGTGGCCACCGCCGGGGTGCTGACCGTCCTGCACCCCCTGCTCCTGCCCATGCTGCTGCTGATCGCCGCCCCGCGCGGCTGGGGCGCGATGCGGGTGGCCCAGCGCCGCTACCTGTCCGTGATCACCTGGGTGGAGCACGTACGGGCGGCGCGGCTCATCGGCCAGCTGCTGATCTCCCGTACGTCGGCCCCCGAGGTACGGGTGCACGGCGTCGGCCGCTATCTGCTGGGCCACTACCGGAACATGGCCGAGCACGCCGAGGGCGAGGCCACCCGCCTCGCCAAGGACAAGGCCGCCACCGAGCTGCTCGCCGCCGCGCTCTCCGGCGCCGCCGCCCTCGTCACGTACGGGGCGATGGGGGCGTTGATCGTCTCCGGCCGGATGGACCTCGCCGTAGCCGGGACGGCCGTGATCGCGGTGCGCACCGGCTCCGCGAGCCTCGGCGCACTGGTGAGCACCACCAACACCCTGCACGAGGAGTCCTTGTACGTCAGGGACTTGGAGCGGTTCGTCGCCGCGGCCGCCCGCCGCGCCATCCCCGCCGGAGGGCTGCCGCTGCCCGAGCGGCTGGGCACGCTCCGGCTCGACGACGTGCACTTCAGCTATCCGGACCGGGACGAACCGGCCCTGGCCGGCGTCTCCCTGACCATCGAGACGGGCAGCGTGGTCGCCCTGGTCGGCGAGAACGGTTCCGGGAAGAGCACCCTCGTCAAACTCCTCGCCGGACTGCACCTGCCCGACTCCGGATCGCTGACCTGGGACGGGGTCGAGGTGCGGGAGGCGGACCGGGAGCAGGTCTTCGACCGGGTCGCCCTGCTCACCCAGGACTTCGAGCGCTGGCCGGTGACCGCCCGGACCAACATCTCCATCGGCCGGCCCGGCGCCGAGAGCCCCGAGCGCTCCGTGGAGCAGGCGGCCGAGGTGGTCGCCGCCGCCCGCTACGCCGGGGCCGACCGGATCGTGGAGAAGCTGCCGAACGGCTACGAGACCCTGCTCGCCCGGGTGTTCAGGGGCGCCTCGGAGCTGTCCGGCGGGCAGTGGCAGAAGTTCGGCCTGGCCCGCACCCGCTTCCGCGACGCCCGCGTCATCGTCGTGGACGAGCCCACCTCGGCGCTCGACCCGGAGGCGGAGATCGCCGCCTTCGACAGCATCCGGGGACTGGCCGGGCCGCGACGGGCGGTGGTCCTCGTCACGCACCGCATGTCGGGGGTGCGGTTCGCCGATGTCATCTACGTGCTGCACGAGGGCCGGGTCGTCGAACAGGGAAGCCACGAGGAGCTGTTGGCCCGGGGCGGCCGCTACGCGACCATGTTCCGGCTCCAGGCCGAACAGTACGCGCAGGACGCGCAGGACGCGCAGGACGCCGCGCGGCCCGCACCCATCCCCCGGCAGGCCACCGCGGCCCGGAACGACCCGTCCGTCACCTGAAGCGGTGAACTCCCCCTTATCCCGGGGGTGTCACGGGTAAGGCCCTGCTGATCTCGTGCGGGGGGCTCGGGCACACCGACCCCCCGCACCCAAGGACGAAAGGCCGAGCACGCCGTGACGCAGCCCTTCCAACTGCCGGATTTCTACGTGCCCTATCCGGCGCGCCTGAACCCCCACCTGGAGGACGCGAGGGTCCACACCAGGCAGTGGGCGCGCGCACTGGGGATGTTGGAGGGCTCCGGCGTCTGGGAGGAGAGGGACCTCGCATCGCACGACTACGCGCTGCTGTGCTCCTACACCCACCCCGACTGCGACGGCGAGGCCCTGTCGCTGGTCACCGACTGGTATGTGTGGGTGTTCTTCTTCGACGACCACTTCCTGGCGATGTACAAGCGGACCAAGGACCGTGACGGCGCCAGGGAGTACCTCGACCGGCTGGCCGCCTTCATGCCGATGGACCTCGCCGACGGCTTCCCCGAGCCCACCAACCCGGTCGAGGCGGGCCTGGCCGACCTGTGGGAGCGGACCGTCCCGGCGATGTCCGCCGACTGGAGGGAACGGTTCTCCGAATCCACGAGGAACCTCCTCGACGAGTCCATGTGGGAACTGGCCAACATCGACATCGGCCGCGTGGCGAACCCCCTCGAATACATCGAGATGCGCCGGAAGGTGGGCGGCGCCCCCTGGTCGGCCGGCCTGATCGAGTACGTGGCCGCCGAGGTCCCCGCGCGCGTGGCCCGCTCGCGCGCGCTCGGCGTGCTGCGCGACGCCTTCTCCGACGCCGTGCACATCAGGAACGACCTCTTCTCCTACCAGCGCGAGGTCACCGACGAGGGCGAGCTCTCCAACGCCGTCCTGGTCCTGGAGACCTTCCTCGGCTGCACCACGCAGGAAGCCGCGGAAGCCGCCAACGACCTCCTCACCTCCCGCCTCCAGCAGTTCGAGCAGACCGCGCTCGCCGAACTCCCCCGGCTCTTCGCCGACCACGCCCTGACCCCGCGGGAGATCGCGGCGGTCCTCGCCTACACCAAGGGGCTCCAGGACTGGCAGTCCGGCGGCCACGAGTGGCACATGGTCTCCAGCCGCTACATGAACCAGGAGGTCAGGGCCAGGGCCAGGGAAACCGCCCCGCTCACCCCGCCCTTCCGCCCGACCGGGCTCGGCACCACCGCCTTCGACCTGGGCTCCGTCTTCACCAAGCGCTCGATGGACCTGCGCCGCCGCTCGTTCAGCCACGTACCGTACGAACGCACCGGCCCGTCCGTCATCCCCGACATCTACATGCCGCACCCGCTCACCCTCAGCCCCCACCTGCCGTACGCACGCGCGGAACTGGCGGCGTGGGCCCGGCGGATGGGCCTGGTGGACCCGCAGCCGGGCGACCCCGGATCGGTGATCTGGAACGAGGAGAAGCTGCGCGGCCTCGACTTCGCGCTCGCCGCGGCCGGAGTCGATCCGGACGCCACTCCCGAGGCGCTCTGCCTCACCGCCGCCTGGCTCGCCTGGGGCACGTACGCGGACGACTACTACCCGGCGGTCTTCGGCCGGGGCAGGAACCCGGCGGCCGCCCATGCCGCCACGGCCCGCCTGATCTCCATGGCGCCCGTCGACCACGCCGACCAGGCGGCGCCGGTGACGGCGATGGAGCGCGCTCTCGCCGACCTCTGGGTGCGCACCACCGCCGGCATGTCCGCGCATACCCGCACCGCGTTCCGGGACACGCTGGTGGAGATGCTGGAGAGCTGGGTGTGGGAGGTGGACAACCTGGTCCTGAACCGCATTCCGGACCCGGTGGACTACGCCGAGATGCGCCGCCTGACCTTCGGCACCCGCCTGACGATGCTCCTGTGCCGGATCGGGCACGGTGGCCGGGGCATCCCCGAGGACATCTACGCCTCGGGGACCATCCGTTCGCTGGAGAACGCGGTCGCGGACGCGGCCTGCCTCCTCAACGACATCCACTCCTACCAGAAGGAGGTGGAGTTCGAGGGCGACGTCCACAACTACATCCTCGTGACCCGGAACTTCTTCGACATCGGCTATCCGGAGGCCCTGGGGATCTGTCACGCGCTGATGACCCAGCGCACCGAGGAGTTCGAGCACATCGCCGCGAACCAGCTGCCGCTGCTCTACGACGACCGGAAGCTCGGCGCCGAGGCCCGGGCCGCACTGGAGGCATACGTGGGCGAGCTGAAGAACTGGCACGCCGGGATCCTCAACTGGCACCGGACGGTGCCCCGCTACCGCGAGGAGGATCTGCGGCGGCCGGCCGACGGCCTGTCCACCGGCGTCCGGAGCTCCGGCTTCGGCATGGCGGCCGCGCGGATCTCCCGTCAGAACTCGTCGGCTCAGAACTCGTCGGCGGTGTGGGGCAGCAGCGGCGTCCGCAGGGCCGCGTCCAGCGCCGCCGCCGCGCCCGGCGTGCGCTCGTCCACCAGCCCCGCGGCGACCAGCTCGGCGACCCGGGTCCCGCCCAGGTAGCAGGCCGCCAGCTCCCGTACGTCCAGGGCGAGGTCGGGCGCGGCCCGCGCGCTCTCGTACGTCGCCCCGCCGGGCCCCGCCTTCAGCCGGAACCGTCCGGCGTTCGCGGGCAGCCGTACGTCGGTCAGCTCCAGCACCAGTTCCACCGGCGCGGCCCAGGACCGCCCGGTCAGCGCCGCCCGTACGTCGACCAGGCGCAGCCAGAGCGCCGGGAACTGGGCGGTGATCCGCACCTGGTCCCGGTCGGCGGCGAAGTGCAGCAGGGGGTCGTCGGCGGGGCGGCCCCAGGCGCGGACCCGGCCGGTGAGGTCGAGGGCGGCCACGCACTCCCACAGCGCGGCGGCGACCGCCGGGGTGTCGGCCTCCAGTTCGTCCACGCGGACCAGGCCGGGGGTGCGGGTGCGCCCGGCGGGCCCGCCCGCGTCGTCCTCCGGCTTGGTGCGGTAGAGCACGTATCCGGCGATGGGCTCGCCCGGCTCGCCCAGGACGATGATCCGGGGCGGGCTCAGCTCCTCGTCCTCCTCGTCCTGTTCGGACAGCCACTCCTCGGTCCACCGCTCCGGGCCGCGGGTCGGGCGGCCGGCCCGCCGGGCGCGGGCGGCCTCGTGGAAGGGGCCGATCAGCGCCGGTGCCCGCTCCGGGTCGACGAGCCGCAGCGGGCGCCGGTCCGGTGCGATGCGCAGGGCCAGCGGGCGGGTGGAGTCGATCTCGATGGTGGTGCCGGTGGTCGCGCCGCCGAAGCCGAAGCGGCCGTAGATGGCGGCCTCGGAGGCCCACAGGGCGGCGATCGGGCTGCCGGCGGCCGCGGCGCGCCGCAGCTGCTCGGCCATCAGCTCGGTGAGGACACCGCGGCGGCGGTGGGTGGGGGCGACGCAGACGAAGGTGAGCCCGGGGCAGGGCAGGTCCGCCCCGGGCACCGAGAGCCGGAAGTCGTACGCGGCCATGAAGCCGACGAGGGCGTCCCCGTCGTAGGCGCCGATCCGGCCGCACCGCTCCAGCAGCGCGTGGTGTTTCGCGCGGCCCTCCTTCTCGGGCCGGTCGTGGAAGACCAGGTACGCGAGCTCCAGAGCGCGGTCGATGTCGGACTCGGGCACGTCGCGGATCTCCACCATGATCACGAGACTAAACGGTCATCGCGGGACCGGTCACCCCATAATGGCCAGATCTGCCCGTTTGGCCGGTTTCCACCGGGCGGTGCTCAGCGCGTGGGGCCGGCCCAGCCGGCCGGGACGTGTCCCAGCCGGACCCGCTGCGGATGGTCCCCAACGGGTACGGACACCCGCTTCGCGCCGGTGGCGAAGTCGATGGCCGTGACCCGGTCGGCGCCGCTCTCGGAGATCACGCACGCCGTGCCGTCACCGTCGACGGTGGCCCAGTACGGCTTGTCGGCGGGCACGAGCGGCCCCTCGGTGAGGGTGGCGCGGTCCACCACGGTCGCGTAGTCGTCCATCGTGCCCGCGATGCAGAGCTTGGCCCCGTCCGGGCTCATGGACATGCCGTGGTGGCGGGAGTCGTTGACCCACTTGGTCCGGTCGGTGGTGGTGGCGGGGTTCTCGGGGAGGGTCTTGAGGCGGGTGATGCGGTCGGAGGCCACGTCGTACTCCAGGAAGCCGTTGAAGAAGGAGACCTGGAAGTAGAGCTTCGACTCGTCGGGGCTGAAGGAGACGGGGCGCACTGCGTCGGAGAGGTCCCCCCGACCGAAGGCGTCCAGCCGCTCCCGCATGTCGATCACCCGGACGGTGCGGAAGGTCTGCGCGTCGACGACGGTGATCTTCCGGTCGCCCTTCGTCCAGTCCAGCCAGGGCGCGTCGAGGGCGGAGGTCACGTCCCCGATGGAGCTGTTCCACAGGTAGCGGCCGCCCTGGGTGAAGGTGTTCTCGTGGGGCTTGTCGCCGGTGGCGAAGGAGCCGACCTGCCGGCCCGTGGCGATGTCGAGGACGTGCACGGTGTTGGCGGTGGAGGCGGACACCGCGACGCGGGTGCCGTCCGGCGAGACGGCCATGTGGTCGGCTCGGTAACCGGCCACGGGGAAGCGCCAGTTGATCCGGCCCGACCGCACGTCGATGGAGACGACGTCGGCGAAGCTGGGCCGGGAGGCGACGACGGCCGAGCCGTCCGGGGTGGTGTACATGTCGTCCACGAACTGGTCGTGGCCCTCGCCCGCGGTGGCGCGGATGCCCAGGAAGAAGCCGAGCTTGACGGGGTTGAGGTAGATCTCCCGGAGCCGTTCCTCCTTGTCGGGGATCACGTTGATCCGGCCGACCTTGGCGAGATCGCCGGTGGAGGCGAGGACGTCGGCGGTCCCCTCCCAGTTGTTCCCGACGAAGAGCACCTCGCGCAGTCCGTCGCCGGGGGCGGGCGCGGCGGCCGCCGGCGCCACGGCAGTCAGCAGGGTGGCCGCGGCCAGCGCGCCCAGGGTGCGGAGGGTACGTGACATCCGTTCAACTCCGGTGTGGGGAAGGGATGGAGAGGGTGCCTCCTGTTACCGGCCGGTAAAATAGGCGGAACGCCAAAAGGGCGCAACCCCTACGGGGTGCGCCCTTGGCTCACGTACGGGGATCAGCCCTTCAAGCGACGGAACCGATCCTGCCGACCACCGTGTTCGAGACGTCGGGGTGGATCGGGATGTGCGCGCCGGTGAGGGCGGCGCCGGTGCCGCCGCGGCGGTTGGCGACGATCTCGGCGGCGATGGACAGCGCGGTCTCCTCCGGGGAGCGGGCGCCGAGGTCCAGGCCGATCGGGGAACGCAGCCGGGCCAGTTCCAGCTCGGTCACGCCGACCTCGCGCAGCCGCTTGTTGCGGTCCTCGTGGGTGCGGCGGGAGCCCATGGCGCCGACGTAGGCGACGGGAAGCTTGAGGGCCAGTTCGAGGAGCGGGACGTCGAACTTGGCGTCGTGGGTGAGCACGCACAGGACGGTCCGGCCGTCCACGTCCGTGCTCTCCAGGTAGCGGTGCGGCCAGTCGACGACGATCTCGTCCGCCTCGGGGAAGCGGGTCTTCGTCGCGAAGATCGGCCGCGCGTCGCACACGGTCACCCGGTAGCCGAGGAACTTGCCGATCCGCACGAGGGCGGAGGCGAAGTCGATGGCTCCGAAGACGATCATCCGCGGGGGCGGGACGCTGGATTCGACCAGCACCTTGAGCGGCTCTCCGCAGAGCCGGCCGTCGGCGCCTATCTCCAGCACGCCGGTCTTCCCGGCGTCGAGCATGGCGCGGGCCTCTTCGGCGATGGTGCGGTCCAGCTCGGGGTGTCCGCCGAAGCCGCCCGTGTGGGCGCCTTCGGTACGGACGAGCACGGCGCGGCCCATCAGCTCGGCCGGGCCCTCGGCGATCCGGGCCACCGCGGCGGCCTCGCCGCGGGCGGCGGCGGCCAGGGCGGCCGCGAACACCTCCCGGACGGGGGAGCCAACGGTTACCGGGGTCACCAGGATGTCGATGATTCCGCCGCAGGTCAGACCCACGGCGAAGGCATCGTCGTCGCTGTACCCGAAGCGCTCCTGGACGGTTTCGCCGTCCTCGAGCGCCTGCCGGCACAGCTCGTACACCGCGCCCTCCACGCATCCGCCGGAAACCGAGCCGATCGCCGTGCCCTCGCTGTCGACAGCGAGTGCGGCTCCGGGCTGCCGGGGCGCGCTCCCGCCGACCGCCACGACCGTGGCGACGGCGAAGTCTCGTCCCTGCTCGACCCACCGGTTCAGTTCTTCGGCGATGTCCAGCATTGCGGCCTCCTCGGAGGGGTTCGGGTTCCAGTATCGGATGCGTGGAGGGTCAGACGGGTGACACGGTCCGTCCCGTTACTTCACGCCGAGCCACGCCTCGATGGGGTGGAGGGCGAAGAAGACCAGGAAGACACCGGTCAGGACCCACATGAAGGCGCCGATCTCGCGGGCCTTGCCCTGCGCGACCTTGATGGCCACGTAGGAGAGGACACCTGCGGCGACACCGGGGGTGATCGAGTAGGTGAAGGGCATGATCACCACGGTCAGGAAGACCGGGATGGCGGTCGCCGTGTCGGCCCAGTCCACGTGGCGGGCGTTCTGCATCATCATGGCGCCGATGACGACCAGGGCCGCGGAGGCGACCTCACCCGGGACGATCTGCGTGATCGGGGTGAAGAAGAGGCAGGCGGCGAAGAGCAGACCGCTGACGACGGAGGCGAGACCTGTGCGGGCACCCTCACCGACGCCGGTGGCGGACTCAACGAAGACGGTCTGGCCGGAGCCACCCGCGATGCCACCGATGGCGCCACCGGCGCCGTCGATGAACAGGGCCTTCGACAGACCCGGCATGCGGCCCTGCTCGTCGGCCAGCTTGGCCTCGGTGCCGACGCCGATGATGGTGGCCATCGCGTCGAAGAAGCCCGCGAGCACCAGGGTGAAGACGATCATGCCGACCGTCATGACGCCGACATCGCCCCAGCCGCCGAAGGAGACGTCACCGAAGAGCGAGAAGTCGGGCATCGAGACGGCGGAGCCCTCGAGGACCGGCGGACCGTTCTTCCAAGCCTTCGGGTCGATGTCCGCGACGGCGTTCAGGATGGCCGCGAGGACGGTGCCGCCCACGATGCCGATCAGGATGGCGCCGGGGACCTTGCGGGCCTGCAGCATGAAGATCGTCAGCAGGGTGACGCAGAAGAGCAGGACGGGCCAGCCGGCGAGCTCACCGACGGAGCCGAGCTGGACCGGCGGGCCGAACTCGGGGCCCTTGCCGACGAAGCCGGCCTTCACGAGACCGATCAGGGCGACGAACATGCCGATGCCCATGGTGATCGCGTGCTTGAGCGCGAGCGGGATCGCGTTCATGATCATCTCTCGGAGGCCGGTGACGACCAGGAGACAGATCACGACGCCGTACATCACGCACATGCCCATGGCCTGCGGCCAGGTCATCTGCGGGGCCACCTGCGAGGCCAGCACGCCGGAGACCGAGAGGCCGGCGGCGAGGACCAGCGGGACCTTGCCGATGAAGCCCATCAGGAGCGTGGTCAGGGCCGCGGCGAAGGCCGTGGCCGTGATCAGCGCCGCGGGCGCCATCGTGTTTCCGGCGACGTCCTTGCCGGAGAGGATCAGCGGGTTGAGCAGGAGGATGTACGCCATGGCCATGAACGTCGTGACACCGCCACGAATTTCATTGCCGACGTTGGATCCTCTGTGGGTTATGTGAAAGTACCGGTCGAGCCAAGAACGCCCAGCGGGGTTGAGAGTGCCGTCGCCGGCCTCTTCCGCGGTGGTCTTGGGCTCCACAGACGACTGGGTCATGGTGCCTAACTCCCAAGGTTCAAAGGGGCACCCGCATGGAGATTGGAGACGCGGGATTTGGGAAACTGCGTTGGCTGCACGACCCGGGGTGACGGCCCGAGGCGACGCGAAATGTGCACTGCGTGTACTGCGGGTAGTGCGGGGGTGACCGCTGGTACTACGGGGGTTCTTGCAGGGGTACTGCTTGTCACTTGCAGGTAAAGGACCGCGAGCGGTGCGGTACTTCGTGTACTCCGGGCGGTGGGACTGAAAGTGTGACGTTCCCGTGTCACACCGCCCGGAGAGTCTTTGGGGGGTCCGGGGGCCTCGCGGCCCCCGGACCACGCCGTCCTAGAGGGTCCCGGTGAGGGCTTCCGGACGGATCGGCGTCTTGTTGAGCTCCAGGCCCGTCGCCGCCCGGATCGCCGCGAGGACGGCCGGGGTGGACGACAGGGTCGGGGCCTCGCCGAGACCGCGAAGGCCGTAGGGCGCGTTCGGGTCGGCGAGCTCCAGGACGTCGACCGGGATGGTCGGGGTGTCGAGGATGGTCGGGATCAGGTAGTCCGTGAAGGAGGGGTTGCGCACCTTCGCGGTCTTCGGGTCCACGATGATCTCTTCCATGACCGCCACGCCGAGACCCTGGGTGGTACCACCCTGGATCTGGCCCACCACGGAGAGCATGTTCAGCGCCTTGCCGACGTCCTGGGCGGTCGCCAGCTCGACGACCTTGACCAGGCCGAGCTCGGTGTCCACCTCGACGACCGCGCGGTGCGCGGCGAAGGTGTACTGGACGTGGCCGTCGCCCTGGCCGGTCTTCAGGTCGAAGGCGACGGTCGGACGGTGACGGAACTCGAGCTCGAGGTCGATAGCGTCCTCGCCCTCCAGGATGTCCGCCAGGTCGGCCAGCACCTCGCCACCGTCGGTGACGACCTTGCCGCCCTCGAGGAGCAGCTCGGCGGTCGCCCACGCCGGGTGGTAGGAGCCGTTCTTGCGGCGGCCGATCTCCAGGACCTTCTCGCGGACGGCCTCACAGGTGTTCTTCACCGCGCCACCGGTCATGTACGTCTGCCGCGAAGCGGACGTGGAACCGGCGGAGCCGACCTGCGTGTCGGCCGGGTGGATGGTCACCTGCGTGACACCCAGCTCCGTACGGGCGATCTGCGCGTGGACGGTGACACCGCCCTGGCCGACCTCCGCCATGGCCGTGTGGACCATCGCGACGGGCTCGCCGTTGATGACCTCCAGGCGCACGCGGGCGGTGGAGTAGTCGTCGAAGCCCTCGGAGAAGCCGACGTTCTTGATGCCGACCGCGTAGCCGACGCCGCGGACGACGCCCTCACCGTGCGTGGTGTTGGAGAGGCCACCCGGCAGCGCGCGGACGTCCGCACCCTCGCCGGCGCTCTCCCACTGGCGCTCCGGCGGCAGCGGGCGGGCCTTGACCCGGCGCAGCAGCTCGGCGACGGGCGCCGGGGAGTCCACGACCTGGCCGGTGGGCATGATCGTGCCCATCTCCATGGCGTTCAGCTGGCGGAACTCGACCGGGTCCATGCCCAGCTTCGCCGCGAGCTTGTCCATCTGGGCCTCGTACGCGAAGCAGGCCTGGACGGCGCCGAAGCCGCGCATCGCGCCACAGGGCGGGTTGTTCGTGTAGAGCGCGATCGCCTCGATGTCGACGTCGTCGATGACGTACGGGCCGACGGAGAGGGAGGAGGCGTTGCCGACGACGGCCGGGGAGGCCGAGGCGTAGGCACCGCCGTCGAGCACGATCTTGCACTTCATGTGCGTGATCTTGCCGTCCTTGGTGGCGCCGTGCTCGTACCAGAGCTTCGCCGGGTGACGGTGCACGTGGCCGAAGAAGGACTCGAAGCGGTTGTAGACGATCTTGACCGGCTTGTTGGTCGCGAGGGCCAGCAGGCAGGCGTGGATCTGCATCGAGATGTCCTCGCGGCCACCGAAGGCACCGCCGACGCCGGAGAGCGTCATGCGGACCTTCTCCGGCGGGAGGCCGAGGACCGGGGCGATCTGCTGAAGGTCGGAGTGCAGCCACTGGGTGGCGACGTAGAGGTCGACACCGCCGTCCTCGGACGGCACGGCGAGACCGGACTCCGGGCCGAGGAAGGCCTGGTCCTGCATGCCGAAGGTGTACTCGCCCTCGACGATGACATCGGCGCGCTTGCGGGCCTCTTCCACGTTGCCGCGGATGATCGGCTGGCGGTGCACGATGTTCGGGTGCGGGACGTGACCGGCGTGGTGGTCGTCGCGGCCCTCGTGGATCAGCGGCGCGTCGGGGGCGAGGGCGGAAGCCTCGTCCGTGACGAGCGGCAGCTCCTTGTAGTCGATCTTGATCTTGGCAGCCGCGCGGCGGGCGGTCTCCGGGTGGTCGGCGGCCACGAGGGCGACCGGCTCACCGTGGTGACGTACCCGGCCGTTGGCGAGAACCGGGGTGTCCTGGATCTCGAGGCCGTAGTTCTTCATCTCGGCCGGCAGGTCGTCGTACGTCAGGACCGAGTAGACGCCCGGCATGGCCAGCGCCTCGGAGATGTCGATGGAGACGATCTCGGCGTGGGCGACGGTGCTGCGCAGGGTCTGGCCCCACAGCATGTCCTCGTGCCACATGTCCGAGGAGTACGCGAACTCGCCGGTGACCTTGAGGGTGCCGTCCGGGCGGAGCGTGGACTCGCCGATGCCGCCCTTGGTGTGCTTCTGGGTGACGTCCGTCGGCGCGCCGACGGTGCGGGTGTTCTGCGCCATGGTCAGACCGCCTCTCCCTGACGGGCGGCCGCGAGGCGGACCGCGTCGAGGATCTTCTCGTAGCCCGTGCAGCGGCAGAGGTTGCCGGACAGGGCCTCACGGATGTCCTGGTCGGACGGGTCGGCGTTCTGCTCCAGGAGAGCGTCGGCCTGGACCAGCAGACCCGGGGTGCAGAAACCGCACTGGACGGCGCCGGCGTCGATGAACGCCTGCTGGATGTTGGAGAGCTCGACGCCCTCACCGGTCTGGGAGTCGCCCGGCTTGGCGGCCCAGCGCTGGGCCTCGTCCGTGGAGACGCCCTTGCTGCCGCAGCCACCGCCGGTGCCGCAGGCACCGCCGTGGCCGTGCGCCTCGCGCTGCTTGGCGAAGTCGGCCAGGCCCTCGACGGTCACGACGTCGCGACCCTCGACCTGACCGGCCGCGACCAGGCAGGAACAGACCGGCACGCCGTCGAGGCGGACGGTGCAGGAACCGCACTCGCCCTGCTCACAGGCGTTCTTCGAGCCGGGCAGGCCCAGGCGCTCACGCAGGACGTAGAGGAGGGACTCGCCCTCCCAGACGTCGTCGGCTTCCTGCGGACGACCGTTGACAGTGAAATTGACGCGCATGGTTACGCAGCCCCTTCAAGCGAGCGGCCGTTCGTGCCGCGGTACTGCTCCCAGGTCCAGACGAGCTGGCGGCGAGCAAGGATGCCGACCGCGTGACGGCGGTACTTCGCCGTGCCACGGACGTCGTCGATCGGGTTGCACGCGCCGGAGGCGAGCTCACCGAACTGCTTGGCGATCGACGGGGTGATCACCTTGCCGTTGTCCCAGAAACCGCCCTCTTCGAGCGCGGCGTTCAGGAACTCCTCGGCGGCCTTCGCCCGGATCGGGGTCGGGGCGGCCGAGGCGATACCCGTACGCACGGTGCGGGTGTCGGTGTGCAGGGCCAGGCCGAAGCCGCAGACCGCGATGACCATCGCGTTGCGGGTGCCGACCTTGGAGTACTGCTGCGGGCCCGTGGCGTTCTTGATGTGGACCGACTTGATGAGCTCGTCGGGGGCGAGCGCGTTGCGCTTGACGCCGGTGTAGAACTCGTCGATCGGGATCAGGCGCGCGCCGCGCACCGACTCGACCTCGACGTGGCAGTCGGCGGCGAGCAGGGCGGGGTGGGAGTCACCGGCCGGCGAGGCGCAACCGAGGTTGCCGCCGACGCCGCCGCGGTTGCGGATCTGCGGGGACGCGACCGTGTGCGAGGCGAGCGCGAGACCCGGCAGCGTGCCGCGCAGGTTCTCCATGATCTGGGTGTACGGGACGGAGGCGCCGAGCTTGGTGACCTCCTCGCCTACCTCCCACTCCCGCAGCAACTCGATGCGGTTGAGGTCAAGGAGGTACTCCGGACGGCGGTGGTCGAAGTTGATCTCGACCATGATGTCGGTGCCACCCGCAATCGGCACAGCTGTGGGGAACTCGGCCTTAGCGGCGAGCGCCTCCTCCCAGCTGGCGGGGCGAAGGAAGTCCATGTGCGGCTCTCTTCTTCTTAATCGGGTCGTTCACTTCAAGCCAGGAGGCCTTAGGGCCCTCGACTGGTCGTTCACGTGCTGTTAACGCGGTGTGGAGCCAGTACACAAGCCCCGCGTCCCCCGGGTGCAGTCACCGAAACCATGAAGGAGTTGGCTGACGACCTCCCTCGTCTTGTAGATTCGTATGAAAGGCAGGATGCGACGACCTGCCCGATTTCCAACGGCAACATTCGAGACAGATCGGCGGCGACATCATGCGGCTGCGCGCACTGCTGGAAACCGAGGCGCTGGGGCTGCGGCTGCTGGGCGGCGAGGAAGAACTCGACCGGACGGTCCGCGGGGTCATGACGACCGACCTGAGGGATCCCAGCCGATACCTCACCGGGGGCGAGCTCGTCCTCACTGGCCTGGCCTGGCGTAGAAATTCAGCCGACTCAGAGCCGTTCGTACGAATCCTCGCGAGCGCGGGCGTGGCGGGCCTCGCCGCGGGCGAGGCGGAGCTCGGGGACATCCCCGACGATCTGGTCTCGGCCTGTGTGCGCAACCGTCTGCCGCTGTTCGCTGTGAACGAAGACGTTGCATTCGCCACGATCACGGAGTACGTGGTGCGGCAGGTCTCGGGAGAGCGTGCCGGGGACCTCGCGGCCGTCGTGGACCGACACCGCCGTCTGATGACCTCGGGGCCGGCCGGCGGCGGTCCCGATGTGGTGCTGGATCTGCTCACCACCGACCTCGATCTCCGGGCCTGGGTGCTGTCCCCCACGGGCCGGCAGATCGCCGGGGCGGGCGAGCCGCTCGCCCCGGGCGTGTGCGCAGCACTGGCGAGCGAGCACCTCGCGGCGGTCCGGACGGGCCGCAGGGGACCGCACCGGATCTCCATCCAGGGTATTACCTACTCGCTCTTCCCGATCAGGGGACACGGCCGCGGCGCGGGCGGTCCCGCCGCCCGTGACGTGCGCGAGAGCGTGCTGTCGGACTGGCTGCTGGCCGTGGAGGCGGACGCCGGCGACTGGCCCGCCGAGCGGCTGGACCTGCTCCAGGGCGTCACCCAGCTGATCGCCGTCGAGCGGGACCGGCGCGACGCGGCCCGCACGGTGCGCCGGCGCCTGGCACAGGAGGTGCTGGAGCTGGTCCAGACGGGCGCGCCGCCGGCCGAGATCGCGGCCCGCCTGCGGGTGGCGGCGCCGGTGCTGCTGCCCGGGCTCGGGTCGGCGCCGCACTGGCAGGTCGTCGTGGCCCGGGTGGACTGGGACGGCGGGGACATCCCCGGCGGCCCGGTGGCCCAGTCGCTGCTGGAGGAGATCCTCGTCGACCCGTCCGTGTCGGGGCCGGAGCCCTCGGACCGGATCGCCGTCGCCCACGCCGGGGACGAGGCCATCGCCCTCGTACCGCTGCCCTCGCCGGTCGGTGAGGGCGGGGAGGACAAGGGCCCCGACGCGGCACTGCACGCCGACGCGCTGCTCGCGGCCGTACGGGAACCCCTGCAGGCCGGTCTCGCCGACGACGGCCGGCTCACGCTGGGCGTGAGCGCGGCCGTGCACTCCGCCGAGGGGCTGCGCGGGGCGCTGGAGGAGGCCCGGCACGCCCGCCGGGTCGCCGCGGCCCGCCCGGGCCGGGTGTGCGCCGCGGGCCACCACGAGCTGGCCTCGCACGTGCTGCTGCTGCCGTTCGTCCCGGACGACGTCCGCCGCGCCTTCACGGCCCGGCTCCTGGACCCGCTGCGGGACTACGACCGGCGCCACCGAGCGGAGCTCATCCCGACGCTGGAGGCCTTCCTGGACTGCGACGGCTCGTGGACCCGGTGTGCGACGCGGCTGCACCTGCACGTCAACACGCTGCGTTACCGGGTCGGGCGAATCGAGCAGTTGACGGCGCGCGACCTCTCCCGGCTGGAGGACAAGCTCGACTTCTTCCTCGCACTGCGCATGAGCTGAGAAGATCCGCCCGGGTGGGGCGGGTCTGCCCAGGGGGGTGCCTGACGAAGGATCCGGACTTTGTGAAAGAGTTCACCCGACCCCTTGGCCGAAGCCGCCGATCCGTGCTCTCATTTCGCCCCAGGGCTCAACGACGTGCTGCTTGGTTGCTTTGGGGAGGGCAATGTGGCGGATACCGCCATGTCGAGTGCCGGAACTACCGGGGGAGACGACCCCCTCCAGCGGGCGATATGGCGGCTGCGCTCGCGCGGCTGTTGGACCGACGCCGCGGCTCTGCTGACGCCGCACCTGCAACATGCCGGGGCGGCCGTGCAGCGGACCGCGCTGCTGGTCGAGCGGTGCCTGTTCACGGGGCAGGGCTGGGCCGAGGCCGAGGACGCGCTGCGGGTCGCCGAGGCGGTCGCACAGGACGACGACGACCGGGGCGCGGCCGCCTGCGAGCGCGGGCAGCTGGCGTACGCGGCGACCGTGCTCGGGGTCCGGGACCGGGCCGACGAGGCCCGGTCGGCGCTGGGCCGGGCGGCGGCCCTGCTGTCCCCCTCCTCCCGGACCCGCCCGCTGCTGGACTTCCGCAGGGGCCTGGTCGCCGAGCACCTGACGGACGCCCCGCAGTCGGCCCGTCCGGCGTACCACCGGGCCCATGCGGGGGCCCTGGCCCACGGGGACACGCTGCTGCTGTCCTTCACCTGGCGGCACCTGGCCGCGCTGGCCCTGCGGGACGGCGAGGTGGCGGAGGCCCGCAAGGGCTTCGCGGAGTCCCTCCGCATCCGGGAGGACCTGGGCTTCCTGATCGGCACGGCCCCGGCCCTGGCCGCCCTCGCGGAGGCCGAACCGGAACCCGAGGCCGCCCGTCTACGCGCGGAGGCCCGCCGCCTCTTCCACCTCCTGGGCGGCATCCCCACCTGGCTGGCCGACCAACTGGCCCCGTCCCCGGCGTGACCGCTGCGCGGGCCTCAGACGGCGGCGCCCGCGAAGTGTTCGCGGACCAGGGATTCGACCACCGGGAGGTCGCCGGCGATCAGGGCCTCCAGTAGGGCCGAGTGTTCCGCCGCGTCGGCGACGAGGTCGGCCCGGCGGACGCGGGGGGCGCGCGGGAGGGGCCACTGGGCCCGGCGGTGGAGTTCCTCGGCCACCGCCACCAGCTGCGCGTTGCCCGCCAGGGCGAGGACCTCCCGGTGGAAGGCCCGGTCCGCCTCCGCGTAGCCCGGCAGGTCGCCCTCCGCCGCCGCCTCGGCCGTGGCGGCCGCCGCCGGCCGCAGGGCCTCCCAGGCGGCCGACGGCACGGCCCGGGCCAGCCTCAGCATGACGGGGACCTCCAGCAGGGCCCGTACCTCCGCCAGCTCCGCCAGCTCGCGCGGGGTCCGCGACACGACGCGGAAGCCGCGGTTCGGGAGGCACTCCACGGCCCCTTCCAGGGCCAGCTGCTGCATCGCCTCGCGCACGGGCGTCGCGGAGACGCCGAAGCGCTCCCCCAGGGCCGGGCCCGAGTAGATCTCCCCCGGCACCAGCTCCCCCTCGACGAGCGCGGCGCGCAGCGCGTCGAGCACCTGCCCGCGCACCGAATGGCGCAGCACCTTCCGAGGTTCCGGAATCCCCGCTCGGGCCGTGTCGTGCACTCGGTCCTCCTACGGGGTCTCGGCCTGCCCCGAGGATACGGCCTGGCCGAGATCGGGTAAGGTAAGGCTAACCTGTTAACGATCGTGTGATTCGGTGGTCCCGCATGACCGTCACGACCTTCGCGGCCCCTCCCCCCGCCCCGGCCGGCTCTCCGGTGGCGGACGCGTACACCCGCCTGGCCGAGGTGTACCGCGGGCTGCGGGTCGTCGAGCGGGCCGCGCACGAGCCCTCCCCTCGCGGTGTGGGGTGGGTCGGCGCGGACGAGCTCGCGGCGGGCGGGGCCGCCCTGGACACCTTCCTCGCCTGGGACGACGCCCAGGTGCTCCGGGACTACGGCCGCCGGGCCCGCCCCGACGTGGTGGCGAGCTTCGGGCTGCACCGGTACGCCTGGCCGGCCTGCCTGCTGATCACCCTCCCCTGGTTCCTCCACCGGCGGGTCCCCCGGCTCCCCGCCGCCGACGTGGCCTTCCACCGGACGCTGGGCCGGATGGCCGTCCACGTCGCGGAATTCGCCTGCCTGCCGGACGACCCGGCGGCCGCCCTCCCCGGGGCCCGGGTCGTGCCCGACGAGGAGGCGCTGCGCGAGGAGGTGCGGGCCGCGCTGGCCCAGCACCTCGGACCCGTCCTGGAGGGCTTCAGCCCGCGGATGCGGCGCGGCCGCCGCGCCCTGTGGGGCATGGTGACCGACGAGGTGGTCGAGAGCCTCTGGTACGTCGGCCACCTGCTCGGCGAGGAGCAGCGGGCCATGGCCGGGCTGGAGGCGCTGCTGCCCGGCTCGACCGCCCCGTACACGGGCGGCGCGGGATTCCGTACGCTCGCCGGCCCGGACGGCACCGAGCTGCCCACCCGGGACCGGGCCAGTTGCTGCCTCTTCTACACGATCCGGCCCGACGACACCTGTGTCACCTGCCCCCGCACCTGCGACGCGGACCGCATCGCCCGGCTCACCGCGGCCGCCGCCGGCTGAACCCACCCCCAGGGGTGGCAGTAATCGAACCCAACCCCGCCCGTACGGCCGCCAGTTCGAGTCACAACACCCTATCCGGCGGGCCCCGCCCCCCGATGGCGTCCACTTGCCCCGAAACCCGCGTGCACGGCCGACCGGCTGCGCCACTATGGCGCCCGGAAAGCCGCACAGCCGCAGACGCGAGGCAAGGACATCCGCATGAGACTGACCGACATATCGCTGGACTGGCTGCTGCCCGGCAGCCTGTTGATCCTGGGCGTACTTGCGGCAGTTGCGGTACTGGCCCGGGGCAAGCGCGAGAGCGAGAAGGCCGCGGCCGACGACAGTTGGGAGCGCAGCGAGGAGCGCCGCCGGCGCAAGGAGGCCGTCTACGGGACCGCCTCCTACGTCCTGCTCTTCTGCTGCGCGGCGGTGGCCGCCGCGCTCTCCTTCCACGGACTGGTCGGCTTCGGCCGGCAGAACCTCAACCTCTCCGGGGGCTGGGAGTACCTGGTCCCCTTCGGCCTCGACGGCGCCGCCATGTTCTGCTCGGTGCTCGCCGTGCGCGAGGCCAGCCACGGCGACGCGGCCCTCGGCTCGCGCATGCTGGTCTGGCTGTTCGCGGGCGCGGCCGCCTGGTTCAACTGGGTGCACGCGCCGCGCGGGATGGGCCACGACGGGGCTCCGCAGTTCTTCGCCGGGATGTCACTCTCGGCGGCCGTCCTCTTCGACCGCGCCCTCAAGCAGACCCGCCGGGCGGCGCTGCGCGAACAGGGCCTGATCCCACGTCCGTTGCCGCAGATCCGGATGGTCCGCTGGATGCGGGCACCCCGGGAGACCTTCGGCGCCTGGTCCCTCATGCTGCTGGAGGGGGTGCGCACCCTCGACGAGGCCGTGGACGAGGTACGCGAGGACAAGAAGGAGAAGGAGAACGACCGGCACCGCAGGCGGGAGCAGCACCGCCTGGACCGCGCGCACATCAAGGCGCTGGGCCGGCAGCACCGGGCGTTCGGGCGGGTCCGCGCCCGCCAGGTCGACCTCCCCGAACTGACCCAGGGAGCGGGCTCCGCGCCGGTCGGCGCGGAGCCGGCCATACCGGAATCGGGACAGCTGCCGCTGCGCCGAAGGCCCTCCCTGCAGGCCGTGACCCGCACCGAGTCCGTTGAGGTGACCGGCCCCCGGACGGTGGACCTCACCGCCGAGGACGACACCCAGACCATCCCCCGACTCGACTCACTGGAGCGCAAACTGAAGGACCTGGAGCAGCAGTTCGGCTGACCGGTTCCCCGCCCGCGCACCCCGGAGGGCCCGCCTGCTCAGGCGGGCCCTCCGTCCAGCTCGAACCAGACCACCTTGCCGCGGCCCGGGGCGCACGCGTCCACGCCCCAGGCGTCGGCGAGCGTCTGCACCAGCACCAGTCCCCTGCCGTGCGTACCGTCGTCGGCGGTCGGTACGTACGGCCGGGGCAGCCGGGCGGCGAAGTCGCGGACCTCGACCCGTAAGCGGTTGGCGGCGAGGCTGGCGGACACCTCCGCGCCCTGTTCGGTGTGGACGAGGGCGTTGGTGACGAGTTCGGTGATGAGCAGCTCCGCCACCTCGGTGGCGTCCACTTTGCACCGGTGGCGCATCAACTCCCGCAGGGCCCGGCGGATTTCGCCCACGGCCTTCAGATCGGCCCGCCGTACGCTCCGCGTGATCTCCACCGGGTCGCCGGCGGAAGGCTCACGCGGCACCGGCCTCCCTCTTCTCCACAGCTTCCCGGTCTTCGCCCCCACCCGCACGGCGATGTACCTCCCCCGCGTCCATGACTCTCGAACTGGTCTACGGGATGCATGCCCTCCGGACCGTGTCGCACTCCTGCGGGCTCACGGCCTCGGTACGTTGCGGAGGTTGGATCGAGCCATCTGGATCATCCGGCCCACTCCGCCGTCCAGCACGATCTTGCTGGCGGAAAGTGCGAAACCGGTCACCATCTCGGCACTGATCCTCGGCGGAATCGACAGGGCGTTGGGGTCGGTGACCACGTCCACGAGAGCCGGTCCCCTGTGCCGGAAAGCATCCTTCAAAGCCCCTGTGAGCTGCTTGGGCTTCTCCACGCGGACCCCGTACGCACCCGCCGCGCGGGCGATCGCGGCGAAGTCGGGATTCTTGTTCGTCGTCCCGTAGGAGGGCAGGCCGGAAACCAGCATCTCCAACTCGACCATTCCGAGGGATGAGTTGTTGAAGAGGACCACTTTGACGGGCAGATCGTACTGCACCAGGGTGAGGAAATCTCCCATCAGCATCGAGAAACCGCCGTCGCCCGACATCGACACCACTTGACGGTCGCGGTCGGTGAACTACGCACCTTGCCGTTCGGCGAAAGTTGACGTCTCCCCCTCATGGATGAGGGGCACTCCCGCCTGGCTGCCACTATTGCGCAGCGGCCTTCGGGTGGTTCCTGCTTCATCACCCACCGCCCGGCTTGCCGGGTCTTACACGGGTTCCACAGGCGTTTTACGTGTCGGCCCGCCCGGCCGCCACGATCCTCCGCCCCTCAAGGCGGAGGTTGTACTCGGCATTCCGGTCCCGGTCATGTCGGGCGCCGCAGTCACACGTCCAGGCTCGGATCTTGAGCCCCTTCTGCCCCTTCGGACCGGACAATGCACCGCAGTGCGAGCACAACTGGGTGGATGGGAAGAAGCGGTCGACCTTGACGAAGGTCCGCCCGTACCTGGTGCACTTCGCTTCGAGAGTGCGGGAGAACATGCCCAAGGACTGGTCATGCAGGGACTTGCCGTAAGTCTTGGCCATGCCCTTCACGTTCAGGTCCTCCAGGTAGACCGCTTGGCTCTCACGTGTCACCCGGGTGGTTTCCTGCTCGATGAAGTCGCGCCGCCTGTCGGCGATGCGAGCATGGATCTTCGCTACGGCCAGCTTCGCTTTGCGCCGGTTGTTGCTGCCCTTGGTACACCGGCTGAGCTTGCGCTGGGCCCGGCGAAGCTTCTTCTCCTGACGCCGGAAGAACTTCGGGGATGCGATCTTCCGCCCCCGCAGCACAGCGTAGGTGGACAGACCCAGGTCGATGCCGGTGTCGGTCTCCTCCGCGTCCAGCTCGGCAAGCAGCTTGTCCTCGGTCTCTACGACGAACGAGGCGAAGTACCGGCCTGCCGGGTCCTTCACGATCGTCACGGATGACGGGGCAGAGGGCAGATCCCTGGACCAGCGGACATGTACGTCACCGATCTTCGGGAGTCGGAGCCTGCCGTCCTCGGCAACGGAGAAGCGGGCGGCCTTGGTGAACCTGACCGCTTGGCGGCCGGTCTTCTTCTTGAATCGGGGAGGTCCGACCTTCGGGCCCTTGCGGGTTCCCTTCATCGAAGCGAAGAAGTTGCCGAACGCGGTTTGCAGGTCACGAAGGGATGATTGGAGTACGACTGCCGAGACTTCGCCGAGCCACGCGCGCTCCGGGGTCTTCTTGGCCTCGGTTATGACCTGTTTGGCCAGGGCGACGATCGACAGGAGCGGCTTGCCCTGTTCGTAGGCGTCCCGACGGATACGCAGCGCGTCATTCCACACTACGCGGGCGCACCCGAACGCCTTCGCCAGCTCAATCCTCTGCGGGGCGCTCGGATACACGCGAAACTGGTACCTGAGCCTCACGACGATCACGGTACCAGAGTGAGCCTATGATGGTGTCATGGTTCAGTTGACTCTACGCCTTCCCGATGACGTTCACGCCCGGCTGACCGCCCAGGCGGAGAAGGACCGGCGGTCCCTCAACTCTGAGATCGTGCACCTACTTGAGGCCGCCCTCATCTCAGTGGGAGAAGACGACGAATCGCCCTGACGGTGATTCACCTTCCCTGCCTCTACGCGGGGAATGTCCACGAACTGCTCCGCCACGTTCTGCTTGGCCATGGAGGGGGCGCCCTTTCCGGTTCGGCTCTGCCGGGTGCGCCTTCCATCCATGCACGTTCCGCGCGGTTACGCCTCCCGGCCCTCCCAAACCGCTGCGGCCGTCCGGTCGTCCGCGTACCCCTTGAGGCGGAGCTGGGTGTCCGCGAGGAACGCCGCCAGGCCGGGCGGTTCGGCCTCGGACCAGCGGGCCGCGAGCTCGGCCGGGAGCAGGCCCTCCTCGCGCATGGGGTCCGCGAGGCCGCCGGAGCAGAGCAGCAGGGTGTCGCCGGGGCGGGCCACGGAGGCGCGGAAGCGGAAGGCGGTGCCCTCGGCGGGCGGCTCGGCCGATTCGGGCGGTCCGGGTGGCGCTGCCGGAGGGGAGGGCTCCAGGTCCTCCCAGTGGCCGCCGCGGAGCCGGAACAGGCCGCCCGCGCCCGCGCCGAAGGTCACCCGGGTCCGGCAGCGCGGGTCCACCGGGAGCAGCAGCCCGCGCAGTCCGGCGGTGTACGACTCCTCGGCGAGGCCGAGCTCGGCGGCGCGGACCCGCAGCCGGCCGTAGCCGCGGTCGGTGAGGCGCTGGAGCCCGGAGCGCAGGGCGTCGCGGCGCCCGGCCAGGATGTCCTCGGCCAGCCGCTCCTGGCTGCGCCCGACGGCCGCGGCGACGGTGTGGCACAGCTCGGCGGCGGCCGCGGCGGCGCCGGGGGCGGCCCGGTCCCCGCCGGCGAGGGCGACGAGGACCAGCGCGCCGTCGCCGCTGCCGAAGCGGGCGGTGAGCAGGAAGTCCCGGCGGGCCTCGCCGCGGAAGCGGGCGGAGTCCCCGCGCAGGGAGGCGGCGCGCAGGGTGTAGGTGCCGTAGCGGGCGCCCTCCAGGACGGTGTCGGGGGTCAGGCCGTCAAGGGCGGCCGGGTCGGCGGCGGGCAGCGCGCCGGGTTCGGCGGCGTAGGTGGGCGCCCGGTCGCCGAGGTGGCTCACCTCGGGGCGCCGCTCCGGCGCCGCGGGTTCCGGTACGGGGACCGGGGCCGGGGCCGGTGCCGGGGCCGGGGCCGGTGCCGGGGCTGGGGCCGGCAGCTGCTGGGTCAGGTCCTCCTCGTGCGGCGCCTCCCACCGCCAGGCCCGCGGCCCGGCCGGCTCCGCCGGAGGCACGTCCACGTCCCCGAGCGCGTACCCGGTGGCGCCCCCGGCCCGCGGGTCACGCGGTGGCGGCGCCGCGGAAACCCCCGGATCCGGAGCCGTCCGCGGCCCCGGCACCAGCCCCTGCGGCGGCGCGGGCGGATCGTCTCCCCACGGCGGCGCCGACGGGGGCGCCGGCACCGACGGAGCCGGGGGGACTTCCGGACGTGCCGCGTCCGGAGGCGCCGGCCGCGCGGGCAGGCCGGCCTCCCGCGGCACCAGGGGCTCCGGCCGAGGCGTCGGCAGAGCCGCCTGCGGCGGCTCCGGGGGCCGCGCCGGGGCCTGTGGTGGCACAACGGGGTCCGGCGGCCCGGCGGGCCCTGCCGCGTACGGCCCCGGCACGGCGGGGTCCGGGAATCCGGCGGCCCCCGTCGGAGACGGCGGTGGCACGGCGGAGTCCCGCGCCTCGGCGAGCCCCGCCGCGTACGGCCCCGGCACGGCGGGGCCCGGGGGTCCGGTAGGACGTGGCGGTGGCGCGGCGGGGTCCCGGACCCCGGCAGGCTCGGCCGCATCCGGCCCCGGCACGGCGGGAGCCGGCCAGGACGGGGGCGGTGGGGGCTCGGCGGGGGCTGCCGTATGCGGCCCCGGCACGGCGGTCGGGTCCGTGGTCAGGACCGACGCCGAGCGGAACCGGTGGTCCAGGGTGTCCCCCGGGTCGGGTTCCGGACCCGCGTCGGGGTCCTCGTAGAGCTTCTGCCACCAGTCGTCGGCGCCCGCGCCCTGCTGACTCATGTCCCCATTCTGGGCCTCCCGCACGGCCGGAAAACGTCGAATGCACGAAAAGGGTCCACCGGGCCGCCGCCCGGTGGACCCCTCCCCCACAACCCGGACGAATCAGCGGACGTCGTACGCCCGCGCGACCGTCTGGGTGACCATGGCGCCGTTCGCGTCGGTCAGTTCGACCTTCAGCGACACCGGCTTGCCGGAGGCCCCGGCGTGGTCCACGACCGCGGTCCACTGACCGCCGCGCTCGCTCACCCGCGCCGCCGTCCAGTTCTCACCGTCGTAGGAGTAGGACAGCTTCGCCGACGTGAGCGCGCCCGGCGCGTAGCCCGCGTGCCCGGTGACGCCCAGCCCGATGGTCTGGCCGTTCGCCGCGGCGAGGGTCTTCATGCCGTCCTCCGGGAGGGAGAGCGACGGGAAGAGGACCGGCAGGGCCTGCGAGTACCGCGAGGCGTCCAGCTTCGAGCGGAAGGTCCAACTGGTCCGCACCGCCTGGGAGCGCTGCCAGACCCGCGCCGGGGCGCCGAACTTCTCGATCAGCTGGGTGAGTTCGTACGTGGACTCCTCGGCCGGGACCTCGAAGACCCCGGACGGGTACCAGCTGTCGCCGATCTGCTCACCGTTCCGCTTGAGCACCAGGTTGCCGACGTCGCCGAAGCCGCCCGGCTGCGCGTAGTGCCCGCTGTCGCCCCACATGGCGCTCGCGAAGCCGATCAGGTTGCCCTGCCGTTCGGCGGCCAGCACCGGCCGCCCCGCCGAGTCGCGCGGCGCGACCGGGCCGACGACCCCGTCGTACCAGCTCTCGCCGCGCTTGCCGCCCTTGGTGTAGGTGCGGTGCTGGTCGGTCATGAACTCGCCCCACGGGAAGCTGCTGGAGACCAGGTGGTCCCAGGCGGTGTCCCCGGCCGAGTAGTACTCGGTCCGCGTGGCGGGGACCGCGACAGTCTCCAGGCTGCCGAAGAACACCGCGTGGCCCAGCGGCCGGTAGGCCCCGACGAGGTCGGGGTACTGCGCGGCCACGCCCATGGAGCGGTAGGTCGACTCGACGGCGCCGAGGTCGCGGTCGCGCACCCGGTAGGTGCGGTCCCCGTGGACCGAACCCTTCTCGATCTGCGCCAGGTTGTAGACGTACGGGCTCTTCGCGCTGCCCTTCCAGTTCAGCGTGACCTTGCCCGCGGCGAGCTTCGCCAACAGCGCCTGCGCCTCGCCGGACTCGATGGTCAGGGCGGGGACGGCGCCGCCGCCGTATCCGGTGAATCCGACCCAGCGGCCGGGGGCGTCGCGGTGGGCGAGCACGGCCTTGGCACCGGCGGCCCGCGCGTTGTTCGCGGTCTCGTACAGGGATCCGCCGGCCGCCTTCACCAGGACGACGGCGCCCTGGGCGCCGGCCGCGGCCAGCTCCTCGGGGGTGCCGGTGCCCGCGTCGACGAGCGGTGCGCTGCCGGTTCCGTCGAGGTTGTCGCTGCCGGTGGAGGCGGTGATCGGGTGCAGCACCGGGCCGCCGGTGGCCTTCAGCTCGGAAATCAGGGGCGCGCCGGCCCGCCAGTAGCTGCCGAACTCGAACTCGCCCTCCTTGGGCCGGCCTTCGATCGAGGCGTAGTAGCCGCGGATGGTGCGGCCGCCCATGGCCGTGCCCGCGTGCAGCCACACGTCACCCCAGCCGCGGGCGAAGGAGAGGGTGGTGCTGCGGGCCTCGGTGGGCTTGTCCGCGGCGATGGAGAGCCGGGCCGCCTTGCGGGCGTCCAGCACGACGGTGGTGTCCTTCTTCACCTCGATCTGGGGCCGGCCGAGGTAGGTCATGGAGTCGATGAGCTCGGCGCCCTCGCCCGCGTCGGGGGTGCCGACGAAGGCGGAGAGGAAGTAGGAGCCGGGGCGGACCCGGTAGACCTGGTCGGCGGAGCCCTCGTTGAAGCGGCGCTCGCCGGTGGCGTCGTCGGTGCCGATCACGTCCAGGGAGGACGGTCCTGCGGCCGGCTTGCCCGAGCGGTCGAGGAGCTTGACGCGCAGGGTCACCGTCTCCGGTTCCACGTAGAGGGAGAAGGGGGTGGAGACGCGCACTCCGGCGGCGGTGGCGACGACGCGGCCGGTGACGTCCCCGTACTGGGAGCGCTCCAGCTTCGCGGCGGGGTCGAGGGCGAGCGGCACCTTGACGGTGGCGCCGGCCGGGACGGTGACCGTGCGCCTGTCGAGGCGGGCGACCTGGCCGCGGACGGCGGAGCCGTCGTTGCCGGTGACCTTCTCGACGGCGAGGTTCAGGGTGACGGGCCCGGTGCCGGTGTTGGTGTACGGGACCTCGACGCTCGTACGGTCGCTGCGGTCCTGCGGCCAGTTGTACGCGCCGCCCTGTACGGCGGGGGCGCCGGTGATGGTGGCGTCGACGGCGGCCTTCACGTCGAGGCGGCCGCCGCCGGTCTCCCGTACGTCCCCGGGAACGGCGGTATTGGCGGATCCGACGAGGGCGGCCTTGACCTGCTGGGCCGTCCAGTCGGGGTGGCGCTGCTTGACGATGGCGGCGGCGCCCGCGACGTGCGGGGTGGCCATCGAGGTGCCGGACATGGACTGGTAGGCGTACACCCCGCGGCCGCCCAGGGCGGCGGCCGAGATGCCGACGCCGGGGGCGGCGATCTCGGGCTTGAGGGTGTGCCCGAGCCCGGCGGGGCCGCGGCTGGAGAAGACGGCCGTGGTGTCGTCGCGGTCGACGGCGCCGACGGTCAGCACACTGGGCGCGCAACCGGGCGAGGAGACGGTGTTGTTGCCCGGCCCGGAGTTGCCGGCGGCGATCACGAAGAGCGGTCCCCGCTGCGAGAGCCGCTCGGCGGCCGCGGCGAGCGGGTCGTCGCAGGCGGTCTGGGAGGGGTCGCCGAGGCTCATGGAGACCACGTCGGCCTTGCTCTCGACGGCCCACTCCATACCGGCGATGATCCACGAGTCCAGGCCGTAGCCCGCGTCGTTGAGTACCTTGCCGCTGAGCAGCTCGGCGCCCGGGGCCACGCCCTTCTTGGTGCCGCCGCTCTCGGCTCCTGAGCCGCCGACGGTGGAGATGGTGTGGGTGCCGTGGCCCTGCCGGTCGGCGTCGGTGTCGGAGTCGGTGAAGTTCTTCGACTGGGCGACGCGGCCCTTGAGGTCGGGGTGTTCCAGGTCGGTGCCGGTGTCGAGGACGGCGACCTTGGTGCCCTTGCCGTCGTAGCCGGCGGCCCAGGCGGCGGTGGCGTTCACCTGCTTGGTGGAGCGCTCCAGGTTCGCCCGGACCTTGCCGTCCAGCCACAGCTTCTTCAGCCCGCCGGATGCGGAGCGCGCGCGGGCGTCCGTACCGGAGGCGTCGGCGGTGACATCGGCCCAGAAGGCGGCGGCCTGCTCCTTGTCGGCGGCGAGCGCGACGCCGTCGATGGAGCCGAGGACGAGGGAGCGGTCGGCGCCGCGGGGTGCGGGCGGGGCGCTGCGCGCCACGCTGACGGAGCCGTCGTAGACCGCGATCAGGGGGAGCTTGTTGGTGTGGGCGTCGTCGTAGCCCTGCCGGATGAGGCCGGTGACGTTGAAGAGTTCGTGGTCGGCCTTGCCGGCGGCGAGCGCCTTGATCGCGCTCTCCGGGTAGACGTACAGGTCCTTGCCGTTCTGGCGGGTCTGCACGATGGGCTGCGAGCCGTCCGGCCGCGGCATGGCGGTGGCCGCGGTGCGGCCGGCGGCGTCGGTGGAGACCAGGATCCGGTCTCCGGTGACCAGGGTCACGGTGACGGGGGCGGTGGGCTGCTGTGCGGCCGCCGCGCTCCCGACGACGGGTCTCTTGTCCGGCGTTCCGCCGTTCGGCTGTGCCGTGGACGGGCCCACGGCGGTGACGGCCAGGACGGCGGCGGTGGCCGTTCCCAGTGCCGTACGCGATATCGGGCGCATCGCTCTCCCCAGGTGAATTCCGGCCAACTTGCTGCATTGCATGGCAAAGCTGCCGCGCAAGTGGCTTCTGACCGGCGGATGTTGGTGCTGCGGTGGCATGACCTTTACAGAGAGGCGGGGGGTGCGGCGATGATGTCCGCGGCGGGTTTGCGCCGTGGCCGCTTCCCGCCAGGAGCTGCGACAAGGGCGGGTGGGCGCGTTGCTGGGTGCGATAGGTCTGGACGAGGGCCAGGAGTCGGCGTACCGGGCTCTGGTGGCGTTGGGGGCCGCGGAGGTGCCCGACCTCGCGCACCGGCTGACGCTGCCCGTGCCGCAGACGGAGCGGGCGCTGCGGCATCTGGAGCGGCAGGGGCTGGCCGCGCAGTCCTCGGCCCGGCCGGGACGCTGGGTGGCGGCGCCGCCGGGGGTCGCGCTCGGGGCCCTGCTCACCCAGCAGCGACACGAGCTGGAGCAGGCCGAGCTGGCGGCGGCGCTGCTGGCGGAGGAGTACCGGGCTGAGGCGGCCGAGCCGGCCGTGCACGACCTGGTGGAGGTGGTGACGGGCGCGAGCGCGGTGGCGCACCGTTTCCACCAGCTCCAGCTGGGCGCGGTGGAGGAGGTGTGCGCGCTGGTCAGCGGCCGCCCGCAGGTGGTGACGGGTACGGACAACGAGGCGGAGGACCGGGCCGCCGTACGGGGCGTGGACTACCGGGTGGTGATCGAGCGGGAGGTGCTGGCCGGGCCGAGCGGCATCCGGGAGGCGACGACGGCGCTGGCCCGGGGCGAACGGGTCCGGGTGACGGGCGAGGTCCCGACGAAGCTGGTGATCGCGGACCGGACCCTCGCCATGGTCCCGCTGACGAAGCGCGGCGCGGAGCCGGCGGCGCTGGTGGTGCACGCGTCGGGGCTGCTGGAGTCCCTGATGGCCCTGTTCGAGGCGGTGTGGCGGGAGTCGCTGCCGCTGCGGCTGGGTGCGACGGGCGCGCCGGAGGAGTCCGACGGCGGCCCGGACGCCACGGACCTGGAGATCCTGACGCTGCTGCTGGCGGGGATGACGGACGCGAGCGTGGCGAAGCACCTGGAGCTGGGCTTGCGGACCGTGCAGCGGCGGGTGAAGGGGATGATGGAGCTCTCCGGGGTCACGACGCGGCTCCAGCTGGGCTGGCACGCGTACGAGCGGGGCTGGGTGGCCCGATAAGCCCTGGTCGGTCAGGCTGAACAGATGCAGATGGATCTGCCTCAGCTGCTCCTGGTGGGGCTGGTGCTGCTGCTCGGGGTGGTCGGGGTGCTGGTCCCGGGTGTGCCGGGCACCTGGCTGGTGTGGGCGGGGCTGATGTGGTGGGCGCTGCACGAGCGGTCGGCGCCGGCGTGGTCCCTGCTGGTCGCGGCGACGGCCTTGTTGCTGGTGGTGCAGGTGGTGAAGTGGCAGCTCCCGCCCCGGCGGCTGCGGGGGGTGGGGGTCACCCGCCGGATGGCGGTGTTCGCGGGCGCCGGGGCGGTGCTGGGTTTCGTACTGGTCCCGGTGCTGGGGGCGGTCCCGGGCTTCATGGGCGGCATCTACCTGTGCGAGCGGCTCCGGCTGGGGACGCACGGCGAGGCGTGGGCCTCGGTCCGGGCGGTGATGCGGGCGGTGGGGACGAGCGTGCTGGTGGAGCTGCTCGCATGCCTGCTGGTGGTGGGGGCGTGGCTGGGGTCGGTGGTGGCGGGGGTCTGACCGTCAGACCCCCGGGGGTCTGACCCCCCGGGGGTCGCGGACGGCGGCAGCCGAATCCAGCCCCGCCGGCGATTGAGGCGCGGGGGTCCGGGGGCGGAGCCCCCGGCAGCGGTGCCGCACCGGCACGTGCGGCACCGCCGGTGGCGGAGCCCCGGGAAGCGGGGGGAGCCCGCTCTCGGGGTCAGGCCCGGCCGTTGCGCTTGGCGGCGTAATTGGCTCGGCCCTCCGCCGACTTGAGCCGCCAGTCGCGCCGGATCTCCGACCGGAGCCTCGCGTCGGTCTTCGCCACGATCCGCTGGTTCTCCCGCAGGAGTTTGCGGTAGCTGTCCAGTCGGCGCTCCGGGAACGCCCCGGACTCCACCGCGGCCAGCACCGCGCACCCCGGCTCCGCCACGTGCGCGCAGTCGTGGAAGCGGCACCGCTCCGCGTACTCCTCGATCTCCGAGAAGACCTGGCCGACCCCGGCCTCGGCGTCCCAGAGCCCCACGCCCCGCAGCCCGGGGGTGTCGATGAGGACGCCGCCGCCCGGCAGGGCGAGCAGGTTGCGGGTGGTCGTGGTGTGGCGGCCCTTGCCGTCGACCTCGCGGGCCTCCTGGACCTCCATGACGTCGACCCCGAGCAGCGTGTTGGCCAGCGTGGACTTCCCGGCGCCCGAGATGCCGAGCAGCACGCTCGTACCGCCCCCGACGACGGCGGCGAGGATGTCCGTGCCTTCCCCGGTGAGGGAGGAGACGGTGAGGACCTGGACCCCCGGGGCGGTGGTCTCCACGTCCTGGACCAGGTGGCCCAGCGTCGCCGGGTCCGGGACCAGGTCCGCCTTGGTGAGGACGACCAGCGGCTGGGCCCCCGATTCCCACGCCAGGGCCAGGAAGCGCTCGATGCGCCCCAGGTCCAGCTCGACGGCGAGGGAGACGGCGATGATCGCGTGGTCGACGTTGGCGGCGAGGATCTGTCCCTCGGACCGCTGCGAGGAGGTGGACCGTACGAAGGCGGTCCGGCGCGGCAGGTACGCCTTCACGTAGCGCGGGTTTCCGGACGCCTCCACGGCCGCCCAGTCGCCGGTGCAGATGACCCGGAGCGGATCGTGCGGGGTGACGAAGGCGGTGTCGGCGCGGACGATGCCGTCCGCGGTCATGACGTCGCACTGACCGCGGTCGACGCGTACGACCCGGCCGGGCACCAGGCCCTGCTCGGCGTACGGGGTGAACTCGGCCGCCCACGCGTCGTCCCAGCCGTAGGGGGTGAGGGCGTGCGAGAGCGGGGCCTGCGGGAAGGAAGAGGAGTAAGACGAGGTGTAAGACAAGGGGAACCCTTCACAGGGTGGCCCCGGCAGCCGGCGCGCTCGCTGGGCGGCGCGCGGAGAGGTGTGAGGTCAGCCGGAGACCACGGAAGTGACATTGATGGTCTTCTGAGTGCGGGCAGCGCCCTGCGCAGCGACAGTCATCAATGAACTCACCTCCTGGTCATGCACGTGCCGACGTTCTCCGGCCGATCGGCGGGAACGGATCCACCGTAACAAGATCCCTCGCGCCGGGGCCAATTGTTTTTCCGTCACGTGCCGTCCGACGGGCGTTTCGGCGTGCGCGGCGGCCCCTCCTGGGCGACCGTGGACCTGCCCGCCCTGCCCGCCCTGCCCGCCCCGCGCGTTTCGCGTTTCCGAGGAGACCTGCCGTGAACTGGACGCTCGAAGTCGTTCTGGTCCCTGTCACCGACATGGACCGGGCGAAGGAGTTCTACGCCGACAAGGTCGGCTTCGAGGTCGACCTGGACGACGAAGTCGCCCCCGGCGTCCGCATCCTCCAGCTGACCCCGCCCGGCTCCCGCTGTTCGATCGCGCTGGAAAAGGGCCTGCCCCCGGTGCCCGGCGCGAAGAGGATGGCCCCGGGCACCCTGCACGGCCTCCAGCTCTGCGTCACGGACATCGAGGCGGCCCGCGAGGAGCTGGTGGCCCGGGGCGTGCCGGCCTCCCCGGTCCGCCACCTCGGCGACGCGGGCTGGGAAGACGGCAAGGGCCAGACCTGGAACTCCTTCCTCACCTTCGAGGACCCGGACGGCAACGGCTGGGTGGTCCAGGAGGCCCCGTCAGAACTGTCGGAACGCTGACGCCCGGTCCGGTCCCCGGGTCTGGAAGCGCTCCGCGTACGAGGCGTTGGCGCGGCCGAAGGCCGCCCGCATGTCCAGGGTGCGGGGGGAGGTCGGGTCGTGGAGGCCGGGCGGGACCTCGCAGCGGCCGCCGGTCGCCTCGCAGGTGACGCGGAAGCGGGTGGCCGCCGGGACGGTGAGGGCCACGCGGCCCGAGTCGGCCCGGGCGGTGACGTGGTCCGGCGGGGTCAGGAAGGTCGCGGCGGCCCGGCCGGAGCCGACGCGGATGTCGGCCTCGGCGGAGGTGAGGCCGGTGGCCACGAGGCTGCCCGAGCCGATCCTGGCGCGGAGGGGTCCGCGCACCGCCGTGAGGTTGATCCGGCCGGAGCCGATGTCAGCGTCGACGGCGCCGCCGAGGCCGCTGAGGTAGACCTGGCCCGATCCGGCCGTCACCTTCACCGGGATGCCGACGGGCACGGTGACCCACAGCTGGACCGAGCAGCCGGCCCCCGCGGTCAGCCAGCTGCCCTCGCCGGGGCAGTGCGGGGTCACTCTCAGGGTGTCGCCGAGCCGGCTCTCCTCGATGACGGGCGCCTTCAGCGACCAGCTCAACTCGGCGCGGTAGCCGACCTCCTGGTCGGCGCGCGGGGTGACGACCACGTCCGCGCCGCCGGCCACGATCTCCAGCGCGGTCACCGGGCGGCCGTCGCTGCCGCCGGTCACGACGCGGCTCTGGGAGTTCGCGTACGACCACGTCTGCCAGGCGGCCGGTGCCACGACGAGGAGAGCGCTCAGGATCGCCGCCGTGATCCACGCCGTCCGCTGCCGCGGGCGGGCCCGCGCGGCCGGGGCGGCTGCCGTCACGGTGTGCCGTCCAGGAAGCGCAGCACCGCGAGGACCCGGCGGTGGTCTCCGTCGGCCGGGGGCAGGTCGAGCTTGCCGAAGATGCTGTTGATGTGTTTCGCCACCGCGCTCTCGCTCACCACGAGTTCGGCGGCGATCCCGGCGTTGGAGCGGCCCTCGGCCATCAGGGCCAGTACCTCGCGTTCGCGCGGGGTGAGGCGTTCGAGGGGGTCCGGGCCGCCGCCGCGGCGCAGCAGGAGCTGGGCGACGACCTGCGGGTCGAGCGCGGTACCGCCGGAGGCCACGCGTCGCAGGGCGTCGATGAAGTCCTCGACGTCGGCGACCCGTTGTTTGAGCAGGTAGCCGATGCCCGCGCCGCTCTGGGCGGCCAGGAGGTCGGCCGCGTACCGCTCCTCCACGTACTGGGAGAGCAGCAACACCGCGGTGTCCGGACTCTGCCGGCGGATCATCAGGGCCGCCCGTACACCTTCGTCGGTGAAGCCGGGTGGCATCCGTACGTCCACGAGGGCGAGTTCGGGGCGGTGTTCCTCCACCGCGGCGAGGAGGGCCTCGGCGTCGCCCGTCTCGGCGGCCACCTCGAATCCGGCCATTTCGAGGACTTTGACGAGTCCTATGCGCAGCAGGACGGAGTCCTCGGCGATCACAGCGCGCACGGCAGCTCCACGGTGATGACGGTCGGGCCCCCGGGAGGGCTGCTGATCATGATGGTTCCGTCCACCGACCCTACGCGTTTGCGCAGGCCCACCAGACCGGTGCCGCGCCCCGGGTCGGCTCCGCCCACCCCGTCGTCGGTGACGGTGACGGTCAGTACGTCCCCCCGGCGGCCCGCCGTTCGTACGAGGCGTACCGAACAGTGCTCCGCCCGGGCGTGCTTGGCCACATTGGCCAGGGCCTCGGAGACCACGAAGTAGGCGACGGCCTCCACGGTGGCCCCCGGCCGGGACGCCAGGTCCACGGTCAGCTCTACGGGGAAGGGGGCGCGGGCGGCGATGCCGGAGAGAGCCGCGTCCAGGCCGCGGTCCTCCAACACGGCCGGGTGCAGGCCCCGGACGAGGCTGTTCAGCTCCTCGATCGCCTCCTTGGCCTCCCGGTGGGCCTCGTCGATGACGGCCTTGGCCTCGGGCGGCAGGTCGGGCAGGGTGGCGCGGGCGATCCCGAGGTTCATGGCGAGAGCCACCAGTCGTTGCTGTGCCCCGTCGTGCAAGTCCCGCTCGATCCGGCGGCGTTCGAGGTCGGCGGCGTCCAGCACGCCGGCCCGGCTCTCCGCCAGGTCCTCGACGCGCCGCTCCAGCTCGCGGGCCCGGTTCGGGCCGAGGAGGGCGGCCGCGGCGAAGGCGTCCAGGCGGGTGCAGGCCGCGGCGAGCCAGGGCGCGGCCAGGATCAGCAGGACGCCGCCGGCGGTGATGAGGTCGTAGGAGCCGGTCCAGCCGGGCGTACGGGTGTCCTCGGGCAGGATCCAGAACCAGCCGTAGACACCGGCGGCGGCCGCGCCGAGGGCCCACGCAAGAACCACGGCTGCGCCGGCGGTGGCGGCGAGCGGGCTGACGAGGAGGTGGTAGCCGTACTGCCGCCAGGTCGCCTCGGAGCGCAGCCGATCGGCCAGCCCGCGCGGGCTCGACCAGGGTCTCTCCCGTACGACCGCCGGGACGTCGAGGCCGAGGAGGGACCAGAACCGGCTGCGCTGGAGCAGGGTGAGCAGGGGGGACAGCAGCAGGATCAGGAGCAGCGGGACCACGCTGCGGCCGGGCTCCAGGGCCACGTAGGTGAGGCCGAGGAGGGTGGGGAGGGCGGGTGGGATCGCGGCCACCGTGAAGGCCGTGTGGCGCCAGGCCCACGCCGACCACGGCGCGTGGCCCGCGATCCAGGTGTAAGTACGCCGCAGCGGGCCGGAAGTTGCCATGCCCGTACGGTAATCGCACTGATCAGGGGCCTGCCATCACGCTGGTGCCAGCCCGGGGGTGTAGCTGGCACCACCCCCGGTTCGGACAGAGGGGCTACTGATCTTGGCGACTCGGCGGACGAGGCTGGTGGTGTGCCCGGGGGACGGACCGCCGGGCCGGAAGGAGACCCGCAGCCATGGCCCTCGTCGCCCCTCAGGCCCGCACCTGGCGCACCCCCCGGCTGGCCACCGCCCTGACCGGCGCCGGTGTGGCGCTGGTGCCCTGGATGCTCGTACTGGCGAAGACCGTGCCCCAGACCGCCGAGGTCAGCAACTGGGCCACGGCCTGGATCGGCCTGGACCTGATGCTGGCGGCCGGGCTGGCCGGGACCGGGACGCTGCTGCGCAAGGGCGACCCGCGGGTCTCCCCGGTGGCGGCCGCGACCGCCGCGCTGCTGGTGATGGACGCCTGGTTCGACGTGACGACCTCGGCGGGGACCGGCGGCCAGGGCCTGGCGCTGCTGCTGGCGGCGGGCGCGGAGCTGCCGCTGGCGGCGGTGTGCGCCGCGGTGGCGGCCCGGCACCGCTAGGCCGCCTCTCGTCCCCGGGTTGGTCCGATAGGTCGGATCTGACGGTGGGTCGGGGCGGGACGCCCCGGGCGGCAGCAGATGGTCTTCGGCGTCAACCCGGGCCCTCCCGCTGAGTTCGAGAACGCGATCACCGGCTGGGCCGCCCGCCCCCAGGGACTTCACGATCCACCTCAAGCACTGACCTAACCGAAGCGTACGGGCAGGTACTTGATGCCGTTGATGAAGTCCGAGCGCAGTCGCCTGACCTGACCGGTGACTTCGAAGTCCGGGTGGTGGGCCAGCAGTTCGCGGATCAGTGCCTTGATCTGCGTACGGGCCAGGCCGGCGCCCAGGCAGAAGTGCGGGCCCCCGCCGCCGAAGGCCAGGTGGTCGTTGGGGGTGCGGCGGATGTCGAAGGTGAAGGGGTCGGCGAAGACCTCCTCGTCGCGGTTGGCGGAGGTGTAGTACGTGACCACCTTCTGGCCCGCCGAGATCGGGCGCCCGCGCAGGACGGTGTCGCGGGTGGCCGTGCGCCGGAAGTTGTGGATGGAGCCGCCCCAGCGGAGGAACTCCTCCGTGGCAGAGGTCCACAGCGCCTCGTCCCTCGGGGCGGCGGCCAGTTCGGCGCGGGCGGCGGGGTGTTCGGCCAGGGCCAGCAGGGTGGCCGACAGCAGGTTGCGGGTCGTTTCGTTGCCCGCGACGCAGAGCAGCACGAAGAACATGTTGATCTCGTGCGGGGTGAGCCGGTCCCCCTCCACCTCGGCGTGGACCAGGGTCGAGAGGATGTCCTCCCGGGGGTGCGCGCGCCGGTCGGCGGCCAGCGCGTCGCAGTAGGCGTAGATCTCCGCGGCCGCCATGTCGCTGTCGTGGCGGCCGGCGGAGAGCTCCGGGTCCTGGCCGCCGGCCATCCGGTTGCTCCAGTCGAAGATCAGCCGCTCGTCGCCCGGCGGTACGCCGACCATCTCGCAGATCGTCTGGATCGGCAGCCAGGCCGCCACGGCGGAGACGAAGTCCATGTCGCGGCCCGGGACGACCGCCGTGTCGATGAGGGCGGCCGCGCGCTCGCCGATCCGGGCCGCCAGGCGGCGTACCACCCGGGGGGTGAAGCCCGCGCTGACCAGGGCACGGTAGCGGGAGTGTCGCGGGGCGTCCATGCCGAGCAGTACGAGGCGCAGGGTCTCCAGGGACTCGGGGCTCTGGTCGCGGACCATGAAGGAGCCGAGTTCGGTGGACCAGAGCTCGGGGTCGCGGCTGATCGCCTTGATGTCGGCGTGGCGGGTGATCGCGTAGAAGCCGTCCTGGGGGCCCGGACCCGGTACCTCGTGCCAGTGGACGGGGTCCTCGCGGCGCAGCCGGGTGAACTGCGCGTGCGGGACCTCGCGGGCCCAGGTGTCTTCCAGGAGGTCGATGTCCCCGGCGGGGATGGAGGGCGGGGTGGCGGGCGGGGTGCCGGTGGGGGTCACGAGTCCACTTCCCTTCGGGGCGCTTCCAGGAGGGCGCCCAGTGCTTCGAGGACGAGGGCGTCGGGGACGCCGCGGGGGTCCAGGCGGTGCTGCATGGCGAGGCCGAGCAGGACGCCGAGGACGAGGGCGCCGGTCTCCTCGGGCGGACGGCCGAGCGGGGTGCCGGTGGCTTCGGCCCAGTCGGCCAGGCCCTCACCGAGCTGGGCGCGGATCTCGGCGTAGCGGTGGGCTAGTTGCGTGCCGATGAGGGGGCCGCGGGCGCCGTGCAGCCAGAGCTCGGTCTCCAGGAGCAGCCAGGAGTCGCCGTGTTCGGGGTGCGGGAGGGTGAGGCTGCGCCACATCGCGGAGAAGTGCACGGCGGGGTCGGCCGGGTCGGTGCTGGCGGCGATCTCGGCGGCGAGTTCTTCGGCGGTGCGCTCCTTCCAGACCTCCAGGAGGGCCAGCAGCAGCCCCTCCTTGCCGCCGAAGTGGCTGTAGAGCGCACCGGTGGTCCGCCCGGCCGCCTCGGCGACGGCCTCCGCCGAAACGGCGTGGTACCCCTTCCGGGCGAACAGCTCGGCGGCGGCGTCGATGAGCCGGGACCGGGTCTCGGACTTCCGCACGTCTTGCCGTTTCGCCCGCCGCGGGTCGGGGCGTGGGGAACGGGCAGCGGGATCGTGGGGTGGCATGGGGGCTCCCGGGTTATATCGGGGTTCCGATATAAGTTGCGGCCGCCGCTGACGGTTCGTCAATACCCGTGCCGGGTCGATGTCCGTTTCGTTCAAGACGGGCCCGGTGGGGCGTGCCTAGCCTGCCGGTATGACTCCACGACTCGACATGATCGGCCTGGTCGTCTCCGACATGGCCGCCTCGCTCGCCTTCTACCGCCGCCTCGGGCTGGACGTCCCGGCCGAGGCCGACGGCCAACCGCACGTGGAGGCCGCCCTGCCCGGTGGCATGCGGATCGGGTGGGACACGGAGGAGACCATCCGCTCCTTCGACCCGTCCTGGACCCTGCCCTCCGGCGGCGCCCGCACGGGGCTCGCCTTCCTGTGCGACTCCCCCGCCGAGGTGGATGCCCTGTACGAGGAGCTGACCGGAGCGGGGTACCGAGGGCACCTCAAGCCCTGGGACGCCTTCTGGGGGCAGCGCTACGCCGTCGTCCTCGACCCGGACGGCTCCGAGGTCTCCCTCTTCGCCCCGGCGGCCCCCGCCACGTAGCCGCTCAGCGTGGTCCCGGCCAGCGCCCGCACCTCGCGGGCCAGGTGTGCCTGGTCGGCGTAGCCGGCGGTGCAGGCCACCTCCGCGTACGGCAGGCCCGCCCCGGCCAGCGCCAGGGCGCGGCGCAGCCGCAGGATCCGGCCGAGCGTGCGGGGCCCGTACCCGAAGGCGTCCAGGGAGCGCCGCCGCAGTTGCCGCTCCCCCAGGCCGACCGCCGCGGCGATCCCGGCCACCGCCTCCCCAGCCCGGAGCCGGGCCACCACCTCGGCGGCGAGGGGGTCGGGCGGCCCGGCCTCGGCGGCGCGGCGGGCGGCCAGCGCCTCCAGTCCGGTACGGGGGTCCCCATGGCCCGCGACCAGCCCCGCGAGGCGGCGTACCTCCCGGGCCGGCCACAGCTCGGCCAGCTCGACGCGCAGGTCCCGCAGCGCGTGCGCCGGTACGCCGAGCAGCGCGGGCGCGGTGCCGGGCGCGAGCCGGATCCCGGCGAAGGCCCCGCCCGGGACCTCCCCGGCGGGGTGCGGCCCGGTGTCGGGCCCGGCCACCAGCAGCCGCCCGTCGACCCACAGCAGATCCATGCACCCGTCGGGCAGCACGGCCCCGCCGTTGCCGCGGACCCGCCACAGCACGGCCCCGGGCACGGCCGCCGAGGGAGCTTCCTCGTACACCCCTCCAGAGTAGGACGAAGATCGATGGCCTCCCCCGCCGTCGCGCCGGTAAGGTCACCGCATCCGTTGTCACCAGGGGGAGTTGAGCCGTGACCGAGAGAGTCGGGCAGCAGGATCCGGGGCGGATCCCGCCGATGCCGGCGCAGCCCCCGCAGCTGGGGCCCGTGCCCCAGGCCTCGTCGTCCGGCCACCCGCCGCGGTGGGCGTGGTGGGTGATCGGGATCGTCGTCCCCGTCCTGGGCACGGCGGCCACCATGCTCGCCACCTCGGCGCGCGAGGGAGCATCCCCGCCACCCGCCGCGGGCGTCACCGCTCCGGCCGGCACCGCGGGCGCCGCCGCGGCCTCGACCCCGGCGGCCTCCGCGTCCCCGTCGAAGTCGGCGACGCCCTCCGTCGGCCCCCTGGCCCCCGCACCCGGCACCCCCTCGGCGTCGCCGAGCGCCCCGGCCGGCCCCGACCTGACGGCCCCCGCCGGCTACCGGGCCCAGCAGGGCCGGTGGGGCATCGCGCCGCCGCCCTGCGGCGAGACCCTCCTGGTCGACCTCGACGCCGGGGTGTCCACCTCCGTCAAGGTGAAGTACGCCGGGGAGGGGGCGACGGCGGAGCAGACCGCCCCCGCCGAGCTCGAGTACCGGCCGGACGGCTTCGGGTGCGGGAACCCGGGCGAGGCCCCGACCTACGTGAAGCTGATGTCCACCACGGGCCGACAGGTGGGGGTCCTGCGCGCGGGACAGCCGCAGACCTACGAGGGTTGCCGGGCCGCCGCGGGCACCGGCTTCGGGCCCGTGCAACTGGGCGGCAGCGCGGCCAGGGAACGGGGAATCGTGAAGGGCGCCGCCCTGTGCTCCGTCACCGACGGGGGTTCCGTGGCGATGGCCCTCATCGAGGACTACAGCAGCGAGTACACCCCCGCGGTGAGCGGCCGGCTCATCGTCTGGTCCAAGGGCTGAGCCGCTCGCCCGCGGCGGGCTCGGCGGCCGGGGCGGTCCCCCGCCTCCGGCGCGCGGCGGGCCTGCGGCTGCTCGGGCCGCGCCGGCCTCGCCGGCCGTGCGGGGCCCGGAACGGTGCCGAGCCCGGAACCGGTGCCGCGCCCCGAGCTAGTGCTTGCGCAGCCGCGCCGAGTAGTCGTCCGGCGGCAGGAAGTTCGACCAGCGCTCCGGGAACTCCGACGGCATCCCGCCGTCCTCGTCGTCCTCCGACTCGCCCTCGGCCAGGGCCCGCCAGGCGGCGGCCCGCGCGATCAGCTGCGCGGCCTCCGCCTCGCGCGCCCGCTCGTTCGCCTCGCGCGCGGCCGCCGTGGCCACGGACGGCCAGACCCGGTCGATGGCCGCGTTCACGGCGGCGCCCACGAGCACCGCGAAGGCCGAGATGCCGATCCACAGCAGGACGGCCACCGGGGCCGCCAGGGAGCCGTAGATCGTCGGCCCCTCCACGGTGTTGGTGAGGTAGATCCGCAGCAGGAACGAGCCCAGCACCCACATGGCGAGGGCCACGAGCGCCCCCGGCACGTCCTCGATCCACGGCGAGCGCACCGGTACGGACACGTGGTAGAGCGTCGTCAGGAAGACGATGGACAGCAGGGTGACGGTCGGCCAGTACAGGATCGCGATCACGTCCGTGCCCCAGGGCACCAGCCGCACCACCGCGTCCGGCCCCACCACCATCAGCGGCAGCACGATGGCCCCGATCAGCAGGGCGACCACGTACAGCAGGAAGGCCAGCAGCCGGGTCTTGACGATGCCGCGCTGCCCGTCGAGCCCGTACATGACGGTGATGGTGTCGATGAAGACGTTCACGGCGCGCGAGCCCGACCACAGGGCGAAGGCGAAACCGAGCGAGATCAGGTCCGGGCGGCCACTCCTGGTGACGTCGTCCAGCATCGGTCTCGCGATCTCGTTGACGCCCCGGTCGGACAGGACGGTGCCGACCGCGTTCAGGATGTTCTCCTCGATGCTCTGCACCGACTGGGTGTTCGTCCAGCCGTCCACGTAGCCGAGGAGGCCGAGCAGGCCGAGGAAGAGCGGAGGCAGGGAGAGCAGCGTGAAGAAGGCCGCCTCGGCCGCGAGCCCGAGGATCCGGTACTCGATGCACGAGTTGACGGTGTCCTTCAGCAGCAGCCAGCCCATCTTCCGCTTGGAGACGTTGCGATAGAGGGCGCGGGCCCGGTGGAGCCTTCCATGGCGTCCGAGGATCCGCTCGGGTGTTTCTTTTGCTGGCTGCACGTCCTTACGGTATCCGCATGGCAGCCACCACCCACACAGTCACCAATCAGGCCCCGCCGCTCGTGGGCTACGACGTCTACGGGGGCGACCGCGCCCTGACCGAGGGCGTGGAGCGTCATCTCGCCTCCGCCGACCCCGAACTCCTCGGCGGGGTACGCGAGGAGCTCTCGGAGCTCGGGCGCGCCGCGGGTTCCGCCCAGGCCCAGGAATGGGGGGCGCAGGCGAACGAGAATCCGCCGAAACTGCGGACGCACGACCGGTACGGGAACCGGATCGACGAGGTGGAATTCCATCCGGCCTGGCACCGGCTGCTCGGCAAGGCGGTGAGCTCCGGGCTCACCGACGCCTGGGGGCGCCCGGCCGGGCACCTGCGCCGCGCCGCCGGGTTCTTCGTGTGGTCCCAGGCTGAGGCGGGGCACGGCTGCCCGATCTCGATGACGCATGCCGCCGTCCCGGCGCTGCGGGCCGATCCCGCGCTCGCCGCCGAGTGGGAGCCGCGGCTGACCTCGCACGTGTACGAGGAGGGGCTGCGGCCGGCCGCGCAGAAGGCCGGTGTGCTCTTCGGCATGGGGATGACGGAGAAGCAGGGCGGGAGCGACGTACGGGCGAACACGACGGCGGCGGTGCCGCTGGACGCGTCGGGCGAGTACCTGCTGACCGGGCACAAGTGGTTCTGCTCGGCGCCGATGTGCGACGGCTTCCTGGTGCTGGCGCAGGCGCCCGGCGGGCTGACGTGCTTCCTGGTGCCGCGGGTGCTGCCGGACGGCACGCGCAACGTCTTCGCGATCCAGCGGCTGAAGGACAAGCTGGGGAACCGGTCGAACGCGTCGAGCGAGGTGGAGTTCGACGGGACCTGGGCGCGGCGGGTGGGCGAGGAGGGCCGGGGGGTACGGACCATCATCGAGATGGTGGCGGCGACCCGGCTGGACTGTGTGATCGGGTCGGCCTCGCTGATGCGGCAGGCGCTGACGCAGGCCGTACACCACGCGGAGCACCGCTCTGCTTTCGGAGCACCGCTCATCGACCAGCCGCTGATGCGCAACGTCCTGGCCGACCTCGCCCTGGAGTCGGAGGCGGCCACCACCCTGACCCTGCGGCTCGCGGCCGCCTACGACGCCGGCACCGAGCAGGAGAAGGCCTTCCTGCGGCTGGCCGTGCCCGCCGCCAAGTACTGGGTGACCAAGCGCTGTACGCCGATGGTGGCGGAGGCCCTGGAGTGTCTGGGGGGCAACGGCTACGTCGAGGAGTCCGGTCTGCCGAGACTGCTGCGCGAATCCCCGCTGAACTCCATCTGGGAGGGATCGGGCAACGTACAGGCCCTCGACGTGCTCCGCGCCCTCCAGCGCGAGCCGCAGGCGCTGGCCGCCTTCCTCCAGGAGGTCGGGCTGGCCCGGGGCGCCGACCACCGGCTGGATTCGGCCATCAAGGACCTGCTGACGGAGCTCGCCGACCTGGAGGGCATCGAGGCCCGGGCCCGCCGGGTGGTCGAGCGGATGGCGCTGGTGCTCCAGGGATCGCTGCTGGTCCGGTGGGCTCCGCCCGAGGTGGCGGACGCGTTCTGCGCCTCGCGGCTGGGAGGCGACTGGGGCACGGCCTTCGGCACGCTGCCGCACAGCCTGGACCTGCGAGGAGTCGTGGAACGGGCGAGGATCGCGGGCCACTGAGGGGGCACCGGGGACCCCCCAAGGTCCCCACCACCGCTCCGAGCCGGGATCCGGGCCCGTCGACCGGGAACAGGGGTGGCGCCGCGCCGACTCGGCACCACCCCTGATCCGAGAAGCCCCGAGGAGGAGCTGTCACGCCGCCGGGCGGCGTCCGGACAGTTTCGGTCGACCGACCGGGACTTGGCGAGAGTTGCATAACGTTGCAACCCTTGGGTCGGCAGTCGCCCGCCGGGGGTGCCGGGGGAACGGCATGCGCGGACCGCCCGGGCGGCTTCCCTCGTACGTCCGCACGTCGGTCCGTACGTACGTCCGTCCAGTTCGCACGGGGAGGTTCCGGTGGCCGACACCGCTGGCAGCGCGGTCGATGTGGCGCGGATTTCGGCCATGGACGCGCGGGAGGCCGCACGTCTGCTCAAGGGAGTACGGGCGGCCGCGCTGGCCGGTGACCGGCCGCCGGCCGCGCCGCGCCCGGAGATCGCCGAGTCCTGGCGCCGGATGATGGCCGGCGGGGTCCATCCGGAGCGGGACGCGCGCTCGCGGATGCTGTCGGCCGCCGAGACCGAGGAGCGGCGGCACGTCTCGCCGCTGCGGGAGATCCTCCCGGTACTGCGGGAGGGGCTGCTGCCGTCGCTGGACGAGGCCCTGCACATCATGGTCGTCGCCGACGCCGACGGGCGGCTGCTGTGGCGGGAGGGCCACAGCTCCATCCTGCGCAAGGCGGACCGGCTCGGCTTCGCGGTGGGGGCCGACTGGGACGAGGCCGTGGTCGGCACGAACGGGGTCGGCACCGCGCTGGTGGCCCGGCGGCCGGTCCAGGTGTTCTCGGCGGAGCACTTCGTCTCCAGCCACCACGACTGGACCTGCGCGGGGGCGCCCGTACGGGATCCGCGGGACGGGCGGCTGCTGGGCGTGGTCGACGTCAGCGGGCCGCTGGCCACCATGCACCCGGCGACCCTGGCGTGGGTCAGCTCCGTGGCCCGGCTCGCCGAGCGGGAGCTGCGCATCCGGCACCTGGAGTCCCTGGAGCGGCTGCGGTCGGTGGCGGCCCCGCTGCTGGCCCGGCTGCCGGGGCAGGCGCTGGCCGTGGACCCGAACGGCTGGACGGCGGCCGTGACGGGCCTGGCGCCCGTGGACCGCGTCCCGCTGCCGAAGTCCTTCGGGCCGGGGCGGGTGTGGGTGCCGCAGCTCGGGGACTGCGCGGTGGAGCCGCTGCCGGGCGGCTGGCTGCTGCGGATCGCGCGGGACCGTACGCGTACGGGGGTGACGCGGGTCGTCCTCGACCTCAGCCGGGTCGGTTCCTGGTCGGCGACGGTGTACGGGGCCGCCGGGAGCTGGTCGCAGGAGCTGAGCCCGCGCCACGCGGAGCTGCTCTTCCTGCTGGCGGAGAGCCCGCGGGGCCGCTCGGCGGCGGAGCTGGCCGCGGAGCTGTTCGGGGACCCGACGCGCACGGTGACGGTCCGGGCGGAGCTGTCGCGGGTACGCCGGAACCTGGCGGGCGTGCTGACGCACCGGCCGTACCGGTTCGCGGAGGACGTGGAGGTGGAGCTGATCCGCCCCCAGGACCCGGCGGCGCTGCTCCCGCACTCGACCGCACCGGCGGTGATCCGGGCCCGCCTGGGCCGTTCGGGGCCGGTCGTGATTCCCTGACGTGCATGAGCACCATCACACTCACCACGTGGTCCCTGGAGATGACCTCCCCGACGGACCTGATACCGGCGACTCCCCCGGGCCCCGAGATCGAGATCACCCGGGCGGAGGTCCCCTCCCCGGAATTCAGCCGCTTCCTCTACGCCTCGGTCGGCGGCGACATCCACTGGACGGACCGGCTGTCCCTGACCCGCGCGCAGTGGGTGGAGCAGTTGGGGCGGCCTGGCGTGGAGACGTGGGTCGCGTACGACCGGGGCACGCCGGCGGGGTACGTGGAGTTCGACCCGCAGGAGGACGGTGTGGTGGAGATCATCTACTTCGGCCTCCTGCCGGACTTCCGGGGGCGGCGGATCGGGGGGCACCTGCTGTCGGTCGGCATCGCGCGGGCGTGGGACCTCGCGTCGCGCTGGCCGGAGCGCGAGCCGACGCGGCGGGTCTGGCTCCACACATGCAGCCAGGACGGGCCGACGGCGATGGACAACTACCTCAGGCGGGGCTTCAAGGTCTTCAGGACGGAGACGGAGCCGAAGGAAGACACCCCGACCCCGGGCCCCTGGCCGGGCGCGTAGCTCCTCCGGGGTGGTGAGCAGCCCGCTGTGGGGCCCGCCCCTCAAACGCCGGCGGGATTCGGCCAGGGCTGGGGGAGACTGGGGGAACGTGGGGTTCCGGGGCGTGAGCCCCGTCACGTCATCCCAGGATTCGGGACGACATCGTCCGGATCGTGGACAGTAGTGGACTCCTCCAATCGGCACATGACACGCTTCCGCCATGAATGGAGCTGGAATTGCCTTGGTGAGTCGGCGGCACGTCGACCTCGGCCGCATGTCCAGCGCCATCTGTCCGGCTTGCTGACGGAACCAGCAACCGCCGCACATCGCCACAATCCCGGCATCGTCGCCGTGGAAGTGTCGATCATCGCAGTCCCCTGAAGGCCGAATACCGCTGCCCGCCGGCCACCCCGGCAAAGGCGCGGCAATCAGCCACACCCGCTCAGCGTCTCTGACCTGGACAGGGGCTCGCCGCCGCACCACCCCCCTGCCCTTGACCCTGCCCTGAGCCGCCGAAGAAGGACGTACCGCCATGGCCGCCACCCCCGAAACGCCCGCAGCCGCCCCCGCAGCCGCCGCGCGCCGCAAGACCGGCCGTCACCGCGGTGAGGGTCAGTGGGCCGTCGGACACCACACGCCCCTCAACGGCAACGAGCAGTTCAAAAAGGACGACGACGGTCTCAATGTGCGGACGCGCATCGAGAACATCTACTCCAAGACGGGCTTCGACTCGATCGACCCGAACGACCTCCGCGGCCGTATGCGCTGGTGGGGTCTCTACACCCAGCGCAAGCCCGGGATCGACGGCGGCAAGACCGCGATCCTGGAGCCGGAGGAGCTGGACGACAAGTACTTCATGCTGCGCGTCCGCATCGACGGCGGCCGGCTGACCACCGAGCAGCTGCGCGTCATAGGCGAGATCTCGGAGGAGTTCGCGCGCGGGACCGCGGACCTCACCGACCGCCAGAACGTGCAGTACCACTGGATCCGCATCGAGGACGTCCCGGAGATCTGGCGCCGCCTGGAGGCCGTCGGCCTGTCCACCACCGAGGCCTGCGGTGACACGCCCCGCGTCATCCTCGGTTCGCCCGTGGCCGGCATCGCCCAGGACGAGATCATCGACGGCACGCCCGCCATCGACGAGATCTACCGCCGCATCGTCGGCAATCCGGACTTCTCGAACCTGCCCCGCAAGTTCAAGTCCGCGATCTCCGGCTCGCCGCTGCTCGACGTGGCGCACGAGATCAACGACATCGCCTTCGTCGGCGTGAACCACCCCGAGCACGGCCCCGGCTTCGACGTCTGGGTCGGCGGCGGCCTGTCCACCAACCCGAAGCTGGGCGTGCGCCTCGGCACCTGGGTCTCGCTCGACGAGGTCCCGGACGTGTACGAGGGCGTCATCTCGATCTTCCGCGACTACGGCTACCGCCGCCTGCGCACCCGCGCCCGTCTGAAGTTCCTCGTCGCCGACTGGGGCCCGGCCAAGTTCCGCCAGGTCCTGGAGGACGAGTACCTGGGGCGCAAGCTGACCGACGGCCCCGCGCCCGAGCAGCCCAGCGGCCAGTGGCGCGACCACGTCGGCGTGCACCAGCAGCAGGACGGCAAGTTCTACGTCGGCTTCGCGCCCCGCGTCGGCCGCGTCGACGGCGCCACCCTGACCAAGATCGCGGACGTCGCCGAGCAGCACGGCTCCGGCCGCCTGCGCACCACCGCCGAGCAGAAGATGATCGTCCTCGACATCGAGGCCGACCAGGTCGACTCGGTCGTCGCGGCCCTGGAGGCGCTGGACCTGCGGGTCAAGCCGTCCCCGTTCCGCCGCGGCACGATGGCCTGCACCGGCATCGAGTTCTGCAAGCTGGCCATCGTCGAGACCAAGGCGCGCGGCGCCTCCCTGATCGACGAGCTGGAGCGCCGCCTGCCGCAGTTCGCCGAGCCGCTGACCATCAACATCAACGGCTGCCCGAACGCCTGCGCCCGTATCCAGGTGGCGGACATCGGTCTCAAGGGCCAGCTGGTCCTGGACGAGGACGGCAACCAGGTGGAGGGCTACCAGGTCCACCTGGGCGGCGCCCTCGGCCTGGAGGCAGGTTTCGGCCGCAAGGTCCGAGGCCTCAAGGTCACCTCGGCCGGTCTGCCCGACTACGTCGAGCGGGTCGTCACGCGCTTCGAGGAGCAGCGTGAGGACGGCGAGCGCTTCGCCGCCTGGGTGACCCGGGCCAAGGACGAGGATCTGTCGTGAGCGAGCGCGCCGCACCGTTCTACTGCCCGTACTGCGGCGACGAGGACCTGTTTCCGAACGAAACCGGCCACGGCGCCTGGGAATGCAGGGCCTGCAACCGAGCCTTCCAGCTGAAGTACCTCGGGCTGCTGGCCCGGGGCGTTCAGTCGAACACCGCTGGAGGGGACGAGATATGACCACTACTCAAGACGTGAGTCTCAAGGCCGTGGCCGAGCAGGCCGGGCGGGACCTGGAGGACGCCTCCGCGCTGGAGATCCTCACCTGGGCGGCCGAGACCTTCGGCAAGAAGTTCTGCGTCACCTCCTCCATGGAGGACGCGGTCGTCGCCCACCTGGCGTCCCGCGCCTTCCCGGGTGTGGACGTGGTCTTCCTCGACACCGGCTACCACTTCGAGGAGACCATCGGCACCCGTGACGCGGTCGAGGCCGTGATGGACGTCAACGTCATCACCCTCACCCCGCGCCAGACGGTGGCCGAGCAGGACGCGGAGTACGGCCCCAAGCTGCACGACCGCGACCCCGACCTCTGCTGCGCGCTGCGCAAGGTCAAGCCCCTCGAAGAGGGCCTGACCGCGTACGACGCGTGGGCGACGGGCCTGCGCCGCGACGAGTCCCCGACCCGGGCGAACACCCCGGTGGTCGGCTGGGACGAGAAGCGGCAGAAGGTCAAGATCTCGCCGATCGCCCGCTGGACGCAGGACGACGTGGACGCCTACGTCGCCGAGCACGGCGTGCTCACCAACCCGCTGCTGATGGACGGCTACGCCTCCGTCGGCTGCGCCCCCTGCACCCGCCGCGTGGCGGAGGGCGAGGACGCGCGGGCCGGCCGCTGGGCCGGGCGCGGCAAGACCGAGTGCGGACTGCACGGCTGATGACGGACAGCAAAGAACCTACGGAGACTGAGCAGATGAGCGTGAGCGACCAGGGCGCCACCGTGTGGCTGACCGGGCTGCCGAGCGCGGGCAAGACCACCATCGCCTACGCGCTGGCCGAGCGGCTGCGCGCCGAGGGCCACCGCGTGGAGGTCCTCGACGGCGACGAGATCCGCGAGTTCCTCTCCGCCGGCCTCGGTTTCAGCCGCGAGGACCGGCACACCAACGTGCAGCGGATCGGCTTCGTCGCCGAGCTCCTCGCGAGCAACGGCGTCAAGGCGCTGGTACCGGTGATCGCGCCGTTCGCGGACAGCCGTGACGCCGTTCGCAAGCGGCACGCGGCCGCCGAGACGAACTACCTCGAAGTGCACGTGGCCACCCCGGTCGAGGTGTGCTCCGAGCGTGACGTGAAGGGCCTGTACGCCAAGCAGGCTGCGGGCGAGATCTCCGGTCTGACCGGCGTCGACGACCCGTACGAGGCGCCGGAGTCCCCGGACCTCCGTATCGAGTCGCACACGCAGACCGTGCAGGAGTCGGCTTCGGCCCTGCACGCGCTGCTCACCGAGAGGGGTCTGGCATGACCACCGTCGCTCACCTGCACGAAGAGACCGACGCGCCCTACGCGCTGTCGCACCTCGACGCCCTCGAGTCCGAGGCCGTGCACATCTTCCGCGAGGTGGCGGGCGAGTTCGAGAAGCCGGTGATCCTGTTCTCCGGCGGCAAGGACTCCATCGTCATGCTGCACCTGGCGCTGAAGGCGTTCGCGCCGGCGCCGGTGCCCTTCACGTTGCTGCACGTCGACACGGGCCACAACTTCCCGGAGGTGCTGGAGTACCGCGACCGCACCGTCGCCCAGCACGGCCTGCGGCTGCACGTGGCCTCCGTCCAGGAGTACATCGACGCCGGCAAGCTGCGCGAGCGCCCGGACGGCACCCGCAACCCGCTGCAGACCGTCCCGCTGACCGAGGCGATCCAGCAGCTGAAGTTCGACGCCGTCTTCGGCGGCGGCCGCCGCGACGAGGAGAAGGCCCGCGCCAAGGAGCGCGTCTTCTCCCTCCGCGACGAGTTCTCCCAGTGGGACCCGCGCCGCCAGCGCCCCGAGCTGTGGCAGCTCTACAACGGCCGCCACGCGCCCGGTGAGCACGTGCGCGTCTTCCCGCTGTCCAACTGGACCGAGCTGGACGTCTGGCAGTACATCGCCCGCGAGGGCATCGAGCTGCCGGAGATCTACTTCGCCCACGAGCGCGAGGTCTTCCAGCGCAACGGCATGTGGCTGACGGCCGGCGAGTGGGGCGGCCCGAAGGAGGGCGAGGTCCCCGAGACCCGTCTGATCCGCTACCGCACCGTCGGTGACATGTCCTGCACCGGCGCCGTCGACTCCGACGCCGCCACGCTGGACGCCGTGATCGCCGAGATCGCCGTCTCCCGTCTCACCGAGCGGGGCGCGACCCGCGCCGACGACAAGATGTCCGAGGCCGCGATGGAAGACCGCAAGCGCGAAGGGTACTTCTAAGATGACCAGCACCACCGAGCAGTTCGCCGACCTGTCGGCGACCACCCTGCTGCGCTTCGCGACCGCCGGCTCCGTCGACGACGGCAAGTCCACCCTGGTCGGCCGGCTGCTGCACGACTCCAAGTCGGTCCTGACCGACCAGATGGAGGCCGTGGAGGCCGTCTCCGCCCAGCGCGGCCAGGAGGCCCCCGACCTCGCGCTGCTCACCGACGGCCTGCGGGCCGAGCGCGAGCAGGGCATCACCATCGACGTCGCGTACCGCTACTTCGCCACCGCGCGCCGCCGGTTCATCCTGGCGGACACCCCGGGGCACGTGCAGTACACCCGGAACATGGTCACCGGCGCCTCCACCGCCGACCTGGCCGTGGTCCTCGTCGACGCCCGCAACGGCGTGATCGAGCAGACCCGCCGGCACGCGGCCGTCGCCGCGCTGCTGCGCGTCCCGCACGTGGTGCTGGCCGTCAACAAGATGGACCTGGTGGGCTACGAGGAGAAGGTCTTCGCGGCCATCGCCGAGGAGTTCACCGCGTACGCCTCGAACCTGGGCGTCCCGGAGATCACCGCGATCCCGATCTCGGCCCTGGCCGGCGACAACGTGGTGGAGCCCTCCGCCAACATGGACTGGTACGGCGGCCCGACGGTGCTGGAGCACCTGGAGACCGTCCCGGTCAGCCACGACCTCACCGCCTGCCCGGCGCGCTTCCCGGTGCAGTACGTGATCCGCCCGCAGTCCGCCGAGCACCCCGACTACCGCGGCTACGCGGGCCAGATCGCCTCCGGCGTGCTGCGCGTCGGCGAGGCCGTGACCGTGCTGCCCTCGGGCCGTACGAGCACGATCGTCGGCATCGACGCGCTCGGCGCGAGCGTGGACATCGCGTGGGCCCCGCAGTCGGTGACCCTGCGTCTCGCGGACGACATCGACATCTCGCGCGGTGACCTGATCGCGCCGTCCTCGAAGGCCCCGGCCACCACGCAGGACGTCGAGGCGACGGTCTGCCACGTGGCCGACCAGCCGCTCTCGGTCGGCGCCCGGGTGCTGATCAAGCACACGACGCGCACGGTCAAGGCGATCGTCAAGGAGATCCCCTCTCGGCTGACCCTCGACGACCTGTCCCAGCACCCGAACCCCGGGCAGCTGGTGGCCAACGACATCGGCCGCGTGGTCGTCCGTACCGCCGAGCCCCTCGCGCTCGACGCGTACGCCGACTCGCGCCGCACCGGGTCCTTCCTGCTGATCGACCCGGCCGACGGAACCACCCTGGCGGCGGGCATGGCCGGCGAATCCTTCGCCTCCCAGGCCGAGACCACCGTCCAGGCAGATGAGGAAGGGTGGGACTTCTAGATCATGCATGCCGATCTCTACTCCACCTTCGCCAAGGAGGGCGGCCGCGTGGGCAGCGGCGTCCTTGGCAGCGGCCAGGGAGGGGTGGCGCGATGTGCGCGATGACGTACGCGCACCGCTTGCGCGCCCACACCCCCCACGAGCTGTACCCGCCCTTGCTCCACAGACGAAGACGCGCGTCATGAGATGACCGCGTCACGAGAGGAAGTCCTCCCGTGCCTGCCATCCGTAACACCCGGAAGTCCCTGCGCCGCGGCGTCGTCGCCGCCGCCGCCCTGCCGCTGCTGATCGGCGCTCTCGCCTCCTGCGGCTACGGCTCCCAGGCCGAGGACAAGACGGCCAACGCCGCCGCCACCGACGGCCAGAAGCTCTCCGCCTCCGAGGTCCGCATCGGGTACTTCCCGAACCTGACGCACGCCACCGCCCTGGTCGGCCTCCAGGAGGGCCTGATCCAGAAGGAACTGGGCGGCACCACGATCAAGCCGCAGTCCTTCAACGCCGGTCCGTCCGAGATCGAGGCCCTCAACGGCGGCTCTCTCGACATCGGCTTCATCGGCCCCTCGCCGTCGATCAACGGCTACGTGAAGTCCAAGGGCTCCAACCTGCGGATCATCTCCGGCTCCGCCTCCGGCGGCGTCAAGCTGGTCGTCAACCCGGACAAGATCAAGACCCTGGACGACCTCAAGGGCAAGAAGATCGCCACCCCGCAGAAGGGGAACACGCAGGACGTCGCGTTCCTCAACTGGATCTCCGAGAAGGGCTGGTCGGTCGACCCCGAGTCCGGCAAGGGCGACGTCTCCGTCGTCCGTACGGACAACAAGGTCACCCCGGACGCCTTCAAGCAGGGCTCCATCGACGGCGCCTGGGTGCCGGAGCCGACGGCCTCCAAGCTCGTCTCCGACGGCGGCAGCGTCCTCCTCGACGAGACCACCCTGTGGCCCGACAAGAAGTTCGTGATCACGAACGTCATCGTGTCGCAGAAGTTCCTCAAGGAACACCCGGACGTGGTCGAGGCCGTGCTCAAGGGCACGGTGAAGACCAACGAGTGGATCAACTCCAACCCGGACAAGGCGAAGGCCTCCGCGAACACCAAGCTGGCGGCCGAGGGCGGCAAGCCGCTCGACGCGAAGGTCATCGACCCGGCGTGGTCGAGCATCCTCGTCACCGACGACCCGCTGGCCGCCACGCTGCAGAAGCAGGCCGACTACGCGGTCAAGGCGAAGCTCATCGAGCAGCCCGACCTGGCCGGCATCTACGACCTGAAGCTCCTGAACAAGGTCCTGAAGGCCGCCGGCAAGCCCGAGGTCTCCGACGCCGGTCTCGGCGCCAAGTAATCCCGCAACCCAGCAAACCCAGGAGGTGACGACCATGGCCACCACGCTTGCCAAGGCTGCCGAGGGCACCGTAGCGGAGCAGCACGCGCACGCCGCCCGCATCGAGCACGTCTCGAAGTCCTTCTCCGGCCCGGCCGGATCGCAGCTCGTCCTGGACGACATCAGCCTCGATGTCGCTCCCGGGGAGTTCGTCACCATCCTGGGGGCGTCCGGGTGTGGAAAGTCCACCCTGCTGAACCTGGTGGCGGGCCTGGACAAGCCGTCCGCGGGGTCCATCGAGACCCCCGGCGGCCGTCCGGCGCTCATGTTCCAGGAGCACGCCCTCTTCCCGTGGCTGACCGCGGGCAAGAACATCGAACTCGCCCTGCGCCTGCGCGGGGTGGCCAAGGCCGACCGCAAGCCGGAGGCCGAGCGGCTGCTGGAGCTGGTCCGGCTCGGCGGCGCGTACGGCAAGCGCGTCCACGAGCTGTCGGGCGGCATGCGCCAGCGCGTGGCCCTGGCCCGGGCGCTCGCCCAGGACAGCCGGCTGCTGCTGATGGACGAGCCGTTCGCGGCCCTGGACGCCATCACCCGTGACGTGCTGCACGGCGAACTCACGCGCATCTGGGCCGAGACGGGGCTCTCCGTCCTCTTCGTCACGCACAACGTGCGCGAGGCGGTCCGCCTCGCCGAGCGCGTGGTCCTGCTCTCCTCCCGCCCCGGGCGGGTCGCGAAGGAATGGACCGTGGACATCCCGCAGCCGCGCCGCATCGAGGACGCGGACGTCGCGGAGCTGTCCCTTGAGATCACTGAACACCTGCGTGGGGAGATCCGCCGCCATGGCCAGCACTGACACCACCCCGAAGGTCGCGGCCAAGGGCAAGACGGACGACCTGGCGGGCCTGGAGGCCGGTCTGGACGCCCTCGACGCGGTCCAGACCCACCGTCCCCCGGTCCGCGAGATCCTCGTCAAGAAGGTCCTCCCGCCGTTCCTGGCCGTGGGCCTCGTGCTCCTGGTCTGGGAGATCCTCGTCGCGGCGAAGGTCACCGAGGAGACCAAGCTGCCCCCGCTGTCCGCGGTCTGGGACAGCCTGTCCGACATGTGGCTCAAGGGCACCCTGCTGGACGTCATCTGGACGTCCGTCTCCCGCGGCCTGCTCGGCTTCCTCCTCGCCCTGGCCATCGGCACCCCACTCGGCCTGCTCGTCGCCCGGGTGAAGTTCGTCCGCGCCGCGATCGGCCCGATCCTCCAGGGCCTCCAGTCGCTGCCGTCGGTGGCCTGGGTGCCGCCGGCCGTGCTCTGGTTCGGCCTCAACGACGCCATGATGTACACGGTGATCCTGCTGGGCGCCGTCCCGTCCATCGCCAACGGCCTCGTCTCCGGCATCGACCAGATCCCGCCGCTGTACCTGCGGGCCGGCCGCACCCTGGGCGCCACCGGTCTGCGCGGGGCCCGGCACGTCGTCATGCCGGCCGCGCTGCCGGGCTACCTGGCCGGTCTGAAGCAGGGCTGGGCCTTCTCCTGGCGCTCGCTGATGGCCGCCGAGATCATCGCCAGCTCCCCCGACCTGGGCCTGGGCCTGGGCCAGCTCCTGGAGAACGGCCGCAACAACATCGACCTGCCGGGCGTGTTCCTCGCGATCATCCTGATCCTGGTCGTGGGCATCGCGATCGACCTGCTGATCTTCAGCCCGGTCGAGCGGTGGGTGCTGCGCAGCCGCGGCCTGCTGGTCAAGAGCTGATCACCGTGTCCTCCGCACCCGCACTCCTGGTCATCGCCCACGGCAGCCGCGACCCGCGGCACGCCGCGACCGTGCACGCCCTCGTCCGGCGTGCGCGGGCGCTGCGGCCCGGGGTGCGGGTGGAGACGGCCTTCCTGGACTTCAACGCCCCGTCGGTGGGCCAGGTCCTGTCCTCGCTCCACCTGTCGGGCGTACGGGAGGTGGTGGCTCTCCCGCTGCTCCTCACCCGGGCCTTCCACGCGAAGTCCGACATCCCGGCGGCGCTGGCCGAGTCCACTGCCCGGCTGCCGGGGCTTTCGGTCCGGGTGGCCGACGTCCTCGGCCCGTCCCCCCTCCTGCTCTCGGCCCTGGAACTCCGGCTGGCCGAGGCCGGAATCACCCCGGCGGACCGCGCCACCACCGCGGTGGTGCTCGCGTCCGCCGGCTCCACAGACCCGGAGGCGATCGCAGCGATCGCTGAAACCGCGCGGGAGTGGCGGCACACCGGTTGGTGCGCCGTGCGGCCTGCGTTCGCCTCCGCTGCCCTTCCCCGTACGGAGGATGCCGTACGGGCCCTGCGGGCCGAGGGCTTCGCCCGCGTGGCGGTGGCCCCGTACGTCATAGCCCCCGGCCGGCTGCCCGACCGCATCGCGGCGGGCGCGGAGGCCGCGGGCGCGGACGTGGTCTCCGACGTCCTGGGCGCGGCCCCGGAACTGGCCCGCCTGCTCCTCCAGCGCTACGACGCCGCGGCTGCGACCCCGGCCCGCCTCCCCGCCCTGACGGCATAGCCACCGATTCGGGTGCGGCTCCGCCGCTGGGGCTGCGCCCCACACCCCGCGCCTCAAACTCCCCCAGCTACCGCTGGGAGGGGCCCCCAGGCGGGGCTGAAATTGCCCTGCGGGCAATCCAGCCCCCACCAGGCGGACGGCACCGGCCAGATCCAGCCGGGGCTACGCCCTGGCGGCGGCTTCGTCTGCCAGGGCGGTCAGGTCCTCGATGGACATCGCGCCCGGGGGCAGGCCTTCGCGGGCGAAGATGTTCGCCGCGTGCCGCAGGACGTCGTTGACGGGGGTCGGGACGCCGTGGAGGCGGCCCAGCATGGAGATCTCCCCGTTGAGGTAGTCCGCCTCCACCGAGCCCGTGCCGCGGGCCAGGCTCTGCCAGGAGGAGCCGCCCCGGATCCCCGGCGGCTGTTCCACCTTGCCGTCGCGCGCCGCGGACTGCTCGGCCTCCGAGGCGTAGGCGATGCCCGCCGCCCCGAAGGCGGCCTTCGCCTCACGCACGGCCCTCAGCAGCAGCGCCGCCTTCGCCGGGTCCGGCTCGGGGCCCGTCGTCGCCTGGACGGCGTTGCCCAGGTTCCCCAGCAGCTTCGCGTACTTCCACCGCATCACGTCCCCGACCACGGGCGCCTCGAAGCCCGCCTTCCCGAGGTCCGCCGCGACCGCCCGGGCCAGCGCGTCCGTGCCGCCGGCCGCCAGGCCCAGGTGGAGGATGCCGGTCAGCGGCGCGCACAGCGCGGAGACCACTCCCGGCTCCAGGAAGGTGGAGGGCAGCCATATGCACATCCCGTACACGCGCGCGAAGCGCCGTAGGGCCAGCCGCTCGCTCTCCACGCCGTTCTGCGCGCACAGCACCGGCAGCCGCTGCGCCGCCGTCCCGCCGCCCGCGACCTCCGCGTCGCCCCACGCGTCGAGCGCCGCGATCGCGTCCTGGGTCTTCACGGCCAGCAGCAGGACGTCGTCCGGCCGCAGTTCGCCCAGTTCGGCCGGTCCGGTGACCACGGGCAGCCGGTGCACCCGCTCCCCGTCCGCCGTCGTGAGCCGCAGCCCGCCGGCCCGCAGGGCCTCCGCGTGCGCGCCGCGCGCGACGAGTACGACCTCGCCGCCCGCCTCCGCGAGCCGTCCGCCGATGGTGGCGCCCACAGCGCCCGCGCCGATGATGATGTACCGCATGCCATGAGCCTGGCACACCCGGCGACTTGCGTTACGGTCGGGGCATGGCTGAACGGATATTCAACCTCGGTGGGGACCTCCCGGTCGGGCGTCTCGGATTCGGCACGGGCGGCCTCGTCGGCCCCGGCTACTGGGGTCCGCGCGGCGGCCGCACCGAGGCCCGGGAGCTGCTCCGTACGGCGGTGGAGCGCGGGGTCACCCTCATCGACACGGCCGACAACTACGGCCCCGACGTGGCGGAGGAGCTGATCGCCGAAGCCCTGCACCCGTACGGGGACCGGCTGGTCATCGCCACGAAGGGCGGGGTGGTGCGCACCGGCCCCGACGAGTGGCACGTGGCGGGCCGCCCTGAGCGGCTGCGGGAGATGTGCGAGGCGAGCCTGCGCCGGCTGCGGGTGGAGCGCATCGACCTGTACCAGCTGCACCGTTTCGACCCCGCGGTCCCGATGGCCGAACAGCTCGGCGCGCTCGCCGAGTTGCGGGCGGAGGGCAAGATCCGGCACATCGGTCTGGACACCGTCACCGCGGAGCAGCTGCGGCTCGCGCTGGAGTCCGTGCCGATCGCCTCGGTGCAGAACGCATACAACCTGCTGGAGCGCGGCTCGGCGGAGGTGCTGGCGCTGTGCGAGGAACGCGGGATCGCCTTCCTCCCGTACTACCCGCTGGGCAGCGGCTCCCTGACCCGCGAGAGCGCGGCCGCGCTCACCGCGGTGGCCTCGGCACACGGCGCGGGCACGGGCCAGATCGCCCTGGCGTGGCTGCTGCACCACTCCCCCGTCCTGTGCCCGACCCCCGGCACCGGCTCCCCCGCCCACCTGGCGGAGAACCTGGACGCGGCGACGATCCACCTGTCGCCGCGCGAACTCGCGGTACTGGACGCTCTCTAGGTCGTCTTTCCCGTTCCCCCGCCGGTGAGTTCGACGAGCTTGGCGACCGTGTTCCAGTTGCGGGTGGTCGCGTCGACGCCCTTGGTGACCGCGGGCTTGGCCAGGGCCTCGGCCAGTTTGGAGCGGCCCAGGCCGTCGGGTGCGTAGAGGTAGAGGACGCGGTCGCCGAGGCGGTATTCCTCCGGGAGGTACGCGGACTGATCGATCGCCGCGAAGCGGTCCGCGGCGGGCTGTTCGGAGAAGAAGGTGGCGTGGAGCTGCTTTCCCTCCAGCTCGGCGGCCGGGAAGGGGCAGGCCTCGGCGACGGCGCGCAGATAGGCGCCGTCGACGACCAGGCAGGCCACCCGGAAGCCGAAGTGGGCCTCGATGGCCTTCTCCAGCTCCCGGGCGAGCGCGGCCGGGTCCTTCTTCGTGCTGCTGAAGACGGCGTTGCCGCTCTGCAGGTACGTCCGCACGTCACCGTGCCCGAGCCCCTCCAGTACGGAGCGCAGCTCCGCCATGGGGACCTTCTTGTACCCGCCGACGTTGATGCCGCGCAGGAGCGCCGCGTAGGTGTTCGTCATGGGGGAAGCCTAGGGAGCGGCTATGACAGTTCCGCCTCGATCAGGTCGGCGGCCTGCCGCGTACCGCCCTCGGTGGCCATCTCCGCGCGGACGGCCTCGCAGCGGGCCGCGACCCCGGGGTCGGACACGAGGGCGAGGACGGCCTCCCGGAGGGTCGTGGCGTCCGCGTCCGCCATGGGGACGTGCCGGGCCACGCCGAGCGCGGCCAGCATGTCGGCGTTGCCGAACTGGTCGACGGCCTGCGGGACGGCGACCATCGGGGTGCCGGTGGCGAGGCCCTCCTGGCTGCCGCCGGCGCCCGCGTGGGTGATGAAGGCGTCGGCCTGGCGCAGGATGTCCAGCTGGGGAACCCAGCGGTGGACCTCGACGCGGTTCACGTGCCCGTGGGCGGCGATGGAGAACATGGCGATGTGTGCGGGCTTGGCTGAGGTCATGCACCCCAATGTAACGAGACGATACGTATCGTGCGATGTCTTTTCTCCGCGGCTCCCGTCAAGGCCGCGCACACCCCGATGGGAGACTTGGCGCATTCACGACGATCCGGATCCGGAGAACGACATGGACGAGGCGCTGGCCAGGGACGTGCTGGCGGCCGCCGGCCTGGGCGGCGGCGCCGCGCTGCTGGCCCTGGGCGAGAACGCGGTCTTCGCCGTCGGCGAGCTGGTGGTGAAGGTGGGCCGGGAGGCGGCGCTGCTGGAGCGGGCCGAGCGGGAGCTCGCGGTGGCGGGCTGGTTCGCCGACTCCGGGGTCCCGGCGGTCCGCGCGGCCGAGCCGAAGCCGCGGCTGGTGGACGGGTACCCGGTGACCCTGTGGCACCGGCTCCCGGACGCGGTCCGGCCCGCCGGTCCGGAGGACCTGGCGGTGCTGCTCCGCGCCGTCCACGCCCTGCCCGCACCGCCGTTCGTCCTGCCGGCGCGGGACCTGCTGGGCGGGGTCGAGCGCTGGCTGCGGCTGGCCGGGGAGGCCGTGGACCCGCCGGACGCGGCGTACCTGCGGGCCCGCCGCGACGCCTACGCCGGAGAGGTGGCGGCCCTGACCCCGCACCTGTCCCCGGGCACGGTGCACGGGGACGCGCTGCCGCGCAACGTCCACGTGGGTCCGGACGGACCGGTCCTGGTCGACCTGGAGACCGTGTCGGCGGACCTGCGCGAGCACGACCTGGTGGTGATGGCCCTCTCCCGCGACCGGTACGGCCTGCCCGCCGAGGCGTACGAGGCGTTCACCGCCGCCTACGGGTGGGACGTGCGCGACTGGGAGGGCTGCGCGGTCCTGCGCGGCGCCCGCGAGACGGCCAGCTGCGCCTGGGTCGCCCAGCACGCCCCGACGAACCCGAAGGCACTCGCCGAATTCCGCCGCCGGGTGGCCTCGTTGCGCGAGGGCGCGTCCGAGGTCCGCTGGCACCCCTTCTAGGCGGCGGGTGCGATCCGGAACCGGCCGTTCGCATAGTGATGAGGCTGTGACCTGGGGCTGTTCAGATCGGCGATGGTGATCACTAGGGTTCGTTCGTGCCGAAGAACAATGAGATACCCACGGGCCCGGGCGGGCCGGACGACGACAAGTGGAAGGTCGTGCTGGACGAGGACTTCGTCCGGGGCGCCACGATGCGCGAGTCGGAACTGCCCGCCGCCCGGCCCAAGCGGGCATGGCCCCTGAACACGGCACTGGCGCTGCTGGCCGCGGGTTCGGCCTTCGTCGTGCTGAAGCTCATGGACCCCTCGCCCGACACGCAGGCGTCGGCCCCCGCCCCCGCCAAGGCGGCCTCCGCGGCGCCGTCGCCCGCCCCGTCGAAGAACAGCCCGGACACCCGGCCGATGATCCCGCTCGGCGATGTCTTCCCCGCCGAGGTCAAGGGCGCCACCGGCGGCACCTTCACCCGGCTGGGCTCGGTCGTGATGGAATCCTGCACCGAACCCGACGGCATTGGCCCCCGCCTGGCCGCCCTCATCGAGGACAGCGCCGGCTGTGTCGGGGAGCAGGTCGCGCTCTACAAGGACGCGCAGAACAACCAGTTCAACCTGGCCGTCTTCACGATGAAGGACCCGAAGGACACCGTGAAGGTGGTGACCGAGCTGGCGATGGCCTTCAACGACTACCAGGTGGCCGTGCAGGGCCCGCCGCCCGGATCCGGCCTGAAGACCCTGCCCGCGGACAGCGGGCTGGTGCAGGCCTTCACCGGGCACGGCCGGGTGATGGTGGTCGCCATGGGCCAGTGGTCCGACGGCCGGACGGCCGACTTCCAGCAGCTCGTCGACCGGATGGGACCGCTCCAGACGGCGATCGGGAAGAAGGTCGGCGACTACGAGGGCGCGCGCTGACCCGACCTCGGGCAGGGACCCGGCCTCATGCCGGGCCCAGGCCTCATGCCGGGCCCAGGCCTCACGCCGGGACCAGGCCCCGCAGCGGCCAGGCCGTGTCGATCACCGCGTCCGGGGTGCCCTGGCGGCGCAGGTAGGCCTGGAAGTCCCGGGCCCAGCGCGCGTGCCAGGTGCCCTGGCGGGCGTGCAGGTCGTCGGGGGTGAGCGCGGCCACCTCCGGATGCCGCTCGGCTATCGCCCGGGCCACCTGGACCGCGGCCAGCGCGTCGGCCCCGGCGTCGTGCGCGGCGTCGAGGGTGACCCCGTACACCCCGCAGACCGCCTCCAGGGTCCGCTTGCCGCGCCGGTAGCGGTCCACGGCCCGGTCGATGGTCAGCGGGTCGACCACCGGCCCGGTCTCCATCCCGCCCAGCCGGTCGGCCAGCGACGGCAGCCCGTGGCGGGCCAGCTCCGCCGTGAGCAGGGTGAGGTCGAAGGCCGCGTTGTACGCGACGACCACCGCCCCCCGCCGCCAGTGCCCGACCAGCGCCTGCGCGACCTCGTCCGCGACCTCCCGCACGGGCCGCCCTTCGGCGACCGCCCGCTCGGTGCTGATCCCGTGGATCGCCGAGGCCTGTTCGGGGATCGGTATCCCCGGGTCCGCCAGCCAGCCGCGCCGCTCGCGCACCTCGCCGGCCCGCACCTCGACCACCGCCGCCGTCACGATCCGCGACTCCCCCGGCTGCGTGCCGGTCGTCTCCAGGTCGAACCCGATCAGCACACCGCCGTGCCAGTCCCCCATGCCGCGCCCCTCCCCCGTACACCTTCGGTCAACGGCTTTCAGCCTGCCACGCGGCACTGACAGGCCGGCCGACGCCCCCCACCGTCACGGCGGTCACGGCGGTCAGGACACCGGGCGGGAGTCCTCCCACACCGATTCGAACTCCTCCCGGTACGTCGTGAAGAGTCCGTGGTCGGCGTCCCGCGGGACCCCGCGGCCGCCGCCGCGCAGCACCAGGACGGGGGATTCCATGCCGCGGGCCCGGCGCAGGTAGGACTGGACGACCGCGATGCCCGAGGACTGGCCCTCCACCAGGTAGGCGGTGAAGCGGGGGGTCTCGTCGAAGACGTGGATCTCGAAGCGCGAGGGGTCCCGCAGGCCCGCGCGGACCCGGCGGACGTGCAGGATGTTCATCTCCACCGAGCGGCTCAGCTCGCCCTTGCGCAGCCCGAGCTCCCGCTCGCGCCGCTTGACCGCGCTGCTCGCCGGGTTCAGGAACAGCAGCCGCACCCGGCAGCCGGCCTCCGTGAGCCGGACGAGTCTTCGGCCGGAGAAGTTCTGGACCAGCAGGTTGAGCCCTATGCCGATGGCGTCGAGCCGCCGCGCGCCCCCGAAGAGGTCCTCGGCCGGCAGCTGCCGCTGGAGCCGCACCCGGTCCGGGTGGACGGAGATGACGTCCGCGTACCGGTCCCCCACCAGGTCCTCGACGGCGTCGATCGGGAGCCGGTCCGCCGACGGGCTGCCCGCGCCCCCGCCCAGGACCTCCAGGAGCCGCGCCGAGGCCCGCTCCGCCTGCTCCAGCACCGGCCGCGACAGGGCCCGGTTGCGGGAGACGACGTTGCGGGTGACCTCCAGCTCGTCGAGCGCGAGCTCGATCTCCCGCCGGTCGTCGAAGTACGGCTCGAAGCACGGCCAGTGCTGGACCATCAGCTCGCGCAGCTGAGGGAGGGTCAGGAAGCTCAGCACGTTGTCGTCGGCCGAGTCGAGCAGGTAGCCCTTGCGCCGGCTGACCTCGCGCACGGCCACGGCACGCTGGACCCACTCCTGCCCGGCGGGCCCGGCGGCGGCGACCACCCAGTCGTCACCGCCGTGCACCGGCTCGTAGATCGGCCGCAGGACCGCGCCGACCACCGCCCGCAGCCGCTGTTCGATCAGGTTCAGCCAGATGTACGCACGACCGGCGCGCTGCGCCCGCGTACGGACCTCGCTCCAGGCCTCCGTGCCCCAGTCCAGCTCGGCCCCGGCCCGGGCGCTTCCCGCCGCCGCCTGCGGGGCCAGCGAAACCGCGCCGGCCGGCGCCCCGCCGGGCGCCGCGCCGCCCGCGTCCGCCGGGCCGCCCTCGTGACCGCTGTCACCAGGGGGCAGCTCCAGACCTCCCGAGCTCACCCGTGCACCGCCTTCTGCGTCTGGACGCCCGTCTCCAGTGATCACGGAAGGGTACTCCGCGCGCACGTCCCGGTGCAGCCCGATGGCCCTTACACCGGCTGTCCGTTGACCCATTATCCGATGCGCGGACAGTCCGCTGACCCGCATATCAGCTCTGCGGGTCACCCGGCAGCACCAGCCCAAGTCCGCGCGTGGGGACCCTCTTTCGGGGAAGATCTGGCAGTGACGTGGTCCAGCCGGATCAGCAGCAGCAGCCGGAGCAGGATGGGAAGAGTCGTTATCTATGCAGGTCTGGCCGGGACAGGCTTATCCCCTCGGCGCCACGTACGACGGCGCCGGCACCAATTTCGCGGTCTACTCCGAGGCCGCCCGACGCATCGAGCTGTGCCTGCTCCACGACGACGGTTCGGAGACCGCGGTGGAGCTGCGCGAGACGGACGCCTTCGTCCGGCACGCGTATCTGCCGGGCGTGATGCCGGGCCAGCGCTACGGGTTCCGCGTGCACGGCCCGTACGAGCCCGAGCGCGGCCGGCGCTGCAACGCGGCGAAGCTGCTGCTGGACCCGTACGCGCGTGCGATCAGCGGCCGCGTGGCGTGGGGTGAGGCGGTGTACGGCTACCACTTCGGCCGGCCGGACTCCCGCAACGACCTGGACTCCGCCCCGCACACCATGACCTCGGTCGTGGTGAACCCGTACTTCGACTGGGCCAACGACCGGCCGCCGCGCCACGAGTACCACCACACCGTGCTGTACGAGGCCCACGTCAAGGGTCTGACCATGAGCCATCCGGAGCTCCCCGAGGAGCTGCGCGGCACGTACGGGGCCCTCGCGCACCCGGCGGTGATCGGCCACCTCGCCAAGCTCGGGGTGACGGCGCTGGAGCTGATGCCGGTGCACCAGTTCGTCAACGACCACCGGCTGGTCAACGACGGCCTGAGCAACTACTGGGGCTACAACACCATCGGCTTCTTCGCCCCGCACAACGGCTACGCGTCGGGCGACCGCGGCCAGCAGGTCCTGGAGTTCAAGTCGGCGGTCCGGGCGCTGCACGAGGCCGGGATCGAGGTGATCCTGGACGTGGTCTACAACCACACCGCCGAGGGCAACCACCTGGGCCCGACCCTGTCCTTCCGCGGGCTGGACAACGCCTCGTACTACCGGCTGGCGGAGGACCCGCGGCACTACACGGACACCACCGGCACCGGGAACTCATTGCTGATGCGCTCCCCTCACGTGCTCCAGCTGATCATGGACTCGCTGCGGTACTGGGTCACCGAGATGCACGTGGACGGCTTCCGCTTCGACCTGGCGGCGACGCTGGCGCGGCAGTTCCACGAGGTGGACCGGCTGTCCTCGTTCTTCGACCTGGTCCAGCAGGATCCGGTGGTCAGCCAGGTGAAGCTGATCGCGGAGCCCTGGGACCTGGGCGAGGGCGGCTACCAGGTGGGCAACTTCCCGCCGCTGTGGACCGAGTGGAACGGCAAGTACCGCGACACCGTACGGGATTTGTGGCGCGGGCAGCCGCGCACGCTGGCGGAGTTCGCGGGACGACTGACCGGCTCCTCGGACCTCTACCAGGACGACGGGCGCAGGCCGCTGGCGTCCATCAACTTCACCACCTGCCACGACGGGTTCACCCTGCACGACCTGGTCTCCTACAACGAGAAGCACAACGAGGCCAACCGTGAGGGCAATCGGGACGGGGAGACCCACAACCGGTCGTGGAACTGCGGGGTGGAGGGACCCAGCGACGATCCGGAGATCGTGGAGCTGCGCGAGCGCCAGATGCGCAACTTCACGGCCACGCTGATGCTTTCGCAGGGCGTGCCGATGCTCAGCCACGGGGACGAGTTCGGCCGCACGCAGGGCGGCAACAACAACGCCTACTGCCAGGACAACGAGTTGTCTTGGGTGTGCTGGCCGGAACCCGGCAAACCGGCGCCCGCGCTGCTGGAGTTCACCCGGCGGATGGTGTGGCTGCGCCGGGACCATCCGGTCTTCCGGCGGCGCCGGTTCTTCCACGGGCGGCCGGTGGAGGGGACCCACGACGAGCTGTCGGACATCGCCTGGTTCACGCCGCACGGCGAGGAGATGCGGGCCCGCGACTGGCAGGCGCAGCACGCGCGGGCGTTGACGGTGTTCCTCAACGGGGAGGCGATCTCGGAGCCGGGCAGCCGCGGGGAGCGGATCACCGACGACTCGTTCCTGCTGATGTTCAACGCGGGTGCCGAGCCGCAGGACTTCACCGTTCCGGCGGGGCACGGGGCGCAGTGGCGTCTGGTGGTGGACACGGCGCGGCCGGACGTACTGCCACCCGGCACCGGGCCGCAGTATGCGGCCGGGGACCGGGTGGCGCTGACGGGAAGGTGTCTGGTGGTGCTTCAGCGCCCGGCGTAGGCGCTTCCGGCGCCGGCGCCCGTGCCGTTGCCGGCGCTCTCGCCGATCACCGGGGAAGCGGTCTGCTGCGCCGGGATGAAGGCCTTGACCTGGTGGGGGCGGGCGGCCGGGACCCGGGTGACCAGGGCGAGGGTCAGGCTGAGCGCGGCGGCCCCGACGGCCACGGCGAAGGCTCCGGCGGGCCCGTACCACTCGGCGAGCCGCCCGGAGACGGCGAGGGCGATGGCCTGTCCGGCGACCAGCGAGCTGGCGGCGAAGGCCATCGACTCGGCGAGCCGGGCCGGTTCGACGACGCGCTCGGTGAGCGCGAAGGCGGTGATGAGGTGCGGGGCGTAGGCCGCGCCGAGCACGGTGACGACCGCGTACAGCGGCCACAGGGCGTCGGTGAACAGCAGCGGCACCGAGAGGACGAGCGCGGCGCCGGTGGCGACCCGCCAGCGCAGCCGCAGCCCGAAGCGGGCGGGCAGCGCGCCGAGCGCGAGCCCCACGGCGGCGCTGACCACGCCCATGGCGGCGTAGACGATCCCGGCCTGGCCGGGGACCCCCAACTGCGCGGTGAGCTCGGCGATTCCGGCCTGACAGCCTCCGAACATGGCGCCCTGCAGGGCGAGCGACCCGCGGACCGCGTGGACCACGCGCGGCTGTCGGACCCGGGGGCCCTTGCCGCGTGCCTTGGCGGGGGCCCCGGCCGTGACGGCGGCGGTCGGGTGCAGCGCGTAGGCGGTGCCGAAGACGGCGACGAGTCCGGCGGCGGCGCCGAGGGCGACGGCCGGGTGGGCGATGAGGGCGGCGAGTCCGACGAGGGCGGGTCCGAAGACGAACGAGACCTCGTCCAGGGTGCCTTCGAGCGAGTGCACGGCGCCGACCACGCTCTCGTCGGCCTTGGCTCGGTGGGCCAGCGCGACGGAGCGGGTCCGGGCGAGCGGCCCGATCAGCGGTACGGAGGCGCCGGTGACGGCGCCGATCGCGGCGAGCGGGACGGTGTCGAGGCCGCCCAGGGCCCCGGCGACGAGGGCCGCGGTGGCGACGGCGTTGACGGCCGCGGCGGTGAGGACGACGGGCCGCTGCCCGTGGCGGTCGGCGAGCCGGCCCAGGACGGGTCCGAAGACCACCTGGCCGGCGGAGAGGGTGCCACCGACGATGCCGGCGGTGGCGAGGGAGCCACTGGTCTCGGCGACCAGGAGGACGCTCCCGAACTGGGACATCGCGACGGGCAGTCGGGCGAAGAAGGAGACGAACGGGAGTAGGGGCCCGGTCAGGGCGATGACTCTTCGATAGGTGTTGACGGTTCCAACCACTTGAGCAAGGTTAACCCGGTGCAGTCACCCGGATGCATTGGGTAATGGCACGGAATCCGGCAGGCTGGGTACGTACGTTCTCATGAGCCAGCCGCAGCCCAGCATCCAATCGGAATCTGATGTTCCGAAACCTGTCACTCCGGCGTCGACGTACCGCCTCCAACTGCGCCCGGAGTTCCCGTTCTCGGCGGCCGAGGCAGCCGTACCGTATCTCGCCTCGCTCGGCGTGTCACACCTGCACCTGTCTCCGGTCCTGGAGGCGGTGCCCGGCTCGGCGCACGGTTACGACGTCACCGATCACACCGCTGTACGGGCGGAGCTCGGCGGCGAGCCGGGGCTGCGGGCCCTGGGCAGGGCCGCCCGGGCGCACGGGCTGGGCCTGGTGCTGGACATCGTGCCGAACCACATGGCGGTGCCGACGCCGCTGCGGCTGAACCGGCCCCTGTGGGAGGTCCTGCGGGACGGCCCGGACTCTCCCTTCGCACGCTGGTTCGACATCGATTGGGAGGCGGGCGGCGGGCAGGTGTTGCTGCCGGTGCTCGCCGGTCCGCCCGGGACCTGCGCGCTGGAGGCCGACGGTGAGGTACTGCGCTACGGGGAGCAGGAGTTCCCCCTGCGGGAGGGCACGGCGGGGCTGGAACCGACCGCGCTGCTGGCCGCGCAGTGGTACCGGCCGGCCTGGTGGCGGGAGGCCCGGACCTCGCTCAACTACCGCCGCTTCTTCACCATTTCGGAGCTGATCGGGGTCCGGGTGGAGGACCCGGAGGTGTTCACCGCCACCCACGCCAAGGTGCTGGAGCTGGTCCGGGACGGGGTCGTCGAGGGCCTGCGGATCGACCACGTGGACGGGCTGGCGGATCCCGGGGAGTACCTGCGACGGCTGCGGGCCGCGGCGGGGCCGCACTGCTGGGTGGTGGTCGAGAAGATCCTGGCCCGCCAGGAGCGGCTGCCGCCCGCGTGGCCGGTCGCGGGCACCACCGGCTACGACGCGCTGCACCGGGTGGACGGGGTCTTCACCGACCCGGAGGGCGCCGTCGAACTGGCCGCGAAATACGGGCGGTTCACCGGGCTTCCGGACTGGGAGGGGACGGCGTCGACGTGCGCCCGGGAGGTGCTGACCGGCGACCTGGCCGCCGAGCTGGCCGCGCTGGAGCGGCAGGCCGGTCCGGAACTCGCCGAGGCGGTCCGGGAGTTGCTGATCGCCTATCCCGTCTACCGGCCGTACCCCGACGCGCCGGAGCCGGCGCCGCAGGCCCTGGAGCGGGCCGCCTCGCCGGCCGGTCCGGCCGCGGTGGCCGGCGTACGGGAACTGCTGCTGCGGGACCCGGCCTTCGCCGCCCGCTTCGCCCAGACCTCGGCCGCGCTGCGCGCCAAGTCCCTGGAGGACCGGGCCTTCTACCGGTACGGGCCGCTGCTGTCGGCCACCGAGGTCGGCGGGGACCCGGGGCAACCGGCGGTGTCGGCCGACGGGTTCCACGCGTACTGCGCCGCGCTGGCCCGGGACTGGCCCGGCTCCGGGACGGTGCTCTCCACGCACGACACCAAGCGCAGCGCGGACGTCCGGGCCCGGATCTCGGTGCTGTCCCAGGCGCCGGAGCTGATGGACGGGCTCGCCGGCCCGGACCCCCAGCTGGCGTGGACGGCCCGGCAGACCGCGCTCGGGCTCGGCGAGGCCCCCGAGGCCGTGCCCCGGCTGGCGCAGGCACTGCTCAAGGCGGTCCGCGAGGCCGGCCTGCACACCAGCTGGACCGACCGGGACGAGGCGTACGAGGCGACCGTCCCGGGGTACGCGCCGGCCGGGCTGGACCTGCCGCCGGACCTGGCGGAGGCGGCCCGCGCGAACCTGCTCGGGATGGCGCTTCTGCACCTGGCGATGCCCGGGGTCCCGGAGGTCTACCAGGGCGCCGAGACGGAGTACCGGGCCCTGGTCGACCCCGACAACCGGCGGCCGGCCCGCTTCCCGGTGGAGGCGCTGGCCCGGCTGGACGCGGGGGGCCTCCCGGACGGGCCGGCGCAGGAGAAGCTGGCGCTCACGGCCGCCGTGCTGCGGCTGCGCCGGGGCCGGCCCGAACTGTTCGACGGCTACGCCCCGCTGACCGCCCGGGGCCCGGCGGCCGAGCACTGCCTGGCCTTCACCCGCGCGCCCGGGCTGCTGGTGGTGGTGACCCGGCTCTCGCACCGGCTGGCCGCGGCGGGCGGCTGGCGGGGCACCGCCCTGCCCCTGCCGCCGGGCCGGTGGGCCCCGCTCGCCGGGATGCCGGGCGCGCGGGGGACCTCGTACGAGAGCGGGGCGGAGCTGGCGGAACTCCTCCCCGACGCGCCCGTGGGCGTCCTGCTGCGCGACACCCCCTAGCCCGGTTTCCGTGGAAGGGTGACGGCATGGAGGAGCAGCGGTTCGACGTGTGGGCGGCCGGGGACGCCTACGAGCGGTACATGGGCCGGTGGAGCCGCCTGGTCGCCGAGGTGTTCGTGGCTCGGCTCGGCGCCGGGAGCGGGTTGCGGTGGCTGGACGTGGGGTGCGGCACGGGAGCGCTGACCGCGGTGGTGGCGGCGCGGTGCCGGCCCCGGGCCCTGGTGGGTCTGGACCGGTCCCCCGGTTTCGTCCGCGCGGCCCGGGCCGCCGCGCCCGCGCGCTTCGCGGTGGCCGACGCGCTGGCGCTTCCGGTGCGCGACGCGGCGTGCGACGCGGTCGTCAGCGGGCTGGCCCTCAACTTCCTCCCGTCGCCGCAGACGGCGGCCGCCGAAGCCGCGCGGGTGGTCCGGCCGGGCGGGCTGGTCGCGACGTACGTGTGGGACTACGCCGGGGGCATGGAGTTCCTGCGCCGCTTCTGGGACGCCGCGGCCGAGGCCGACCCGTCGGCCGCGGCGCTGCACGAGGGGCACCGGTTCCCGGTGTGCCGCCCCGGTCCGCTGCGCGCCCTGTGGACCGGGGCGGGGCTGGTCGACGTGGCGGTCGACCCGATCGAGGTGCCCACCGTGTTCACCGGCCTCGCGGACTTCTGGGAGCCCTTCCTCTCCGGACAGGGACCGGCCCCCGGCTACGTCTCCGCCCTCGCCCCCGCCGCCCGGGACCGCCTGCGCGACCGGCTCGCCGATACCCTCCCCGCCCGCCCGGACGGCTCGATCCCCCTGGCCGCCCGCGCCTGGGCGGTCCGCGGCCGCCGCCCGGAACGCCCGCGCGTCTAGGCCCGCGGCGCCGGGTCGAAGGACTCCTGGCTGCCGGCGGTCAGCTCCGCGAAGGCCGCCGCCGCGCCGGTCAGCGGCACCCGGGAGAAGACGGACAGCGGCCGGTGCCACGGCGGGTCGAGGGAGAGCAGTACGCAGTCCTCGCCGACGGCGCCCCGGACCATGTGGGCCGGGGCCACGACGATGCCCACTCCGGCGGCCGCCATCCGTACGGCGGTCGAGGTGTGTTCTGTACGCAGCACCGTGCGCGGGGTGAAACCGACCGCTCCGCACGCCCAGTCCAGTACGGGCTGCCCCTCGACCAGCGGTTCCATCGCGCAGCGGATCCAGTCGCGGTCGGCGAGCTCGGCGAGGCGGACGCTGCCCCGCCCGGCCAGGGGGTCGTCGAAGGGGACGACGAGGACCAGCTCCTCGCGGCCCACGCGGAGCTCCGGGCCCGTCCACTCCTTGGGCTCCGGGCCCACGGCGAGGTCGGCGACCCCGCGCTCCAGCTGCTCCTCCAGGGCCTCGTTGGAGCCGTACTCGCGCACCACCAGCGAGACTCCCGGGTGCAGGGCCCGCCAGCGGGCGGCGATGCCGGGGAGCATGCCGACGGCCACCGCGTGGACGGTCGCGAGGTGCAGTTCGCCGCCGGCCACGCCCGCGGCGGCACGGGCGGCCCGCTCCGCCTGGCGGGCGCTGCGGACGGCGAGCTGCGCGTGCGGGAGGAAGGCGCGGCCCATGGGGGTGAGCCGGACCCCGCGCGGCATGCGCTCCAGCAGGGCGCCGCCCACGGACCGCTCCAGCGCCTTGACCTGGTGGGAGAGGGCGGGCTGGGTGACGTGGAGGGCGTCGGCGGCGCGGGTGAAGGAGGACTCCTCCACGACGGCGAGGAAGTACTCCATCTGGCGCAGGCTCATGACCGGGAAGCATAAAGAACGTGCATGGAGTCCAGAAGATCATTTCCTTGGACGGCGGGCAACGGGCCGGACAGGCTGGGCGCATGACCAACGAAGACGGCAACACCACGGTGGACGTGATCGTGATCGGCGGGGGCACGGGCGGCTACAGCACCGCCCTGCGCGCCTCGGCCCTGGGCCTGAGCGTCCTGCTCGCCGAGCGGGACAAGGTCGGCGGGACCTGCCTGCACCGCGGCTGCATCCCGAGCAAGGCGATGCTGCACGCGGCCGAACTCGTCGACGGCATAACCGAGGCGCGCGAACGGTGGGGGGTGCGGGCGAGCGTGGAGTCGGTGGACTGGTCGGCGCTCACCGCGACCCGGGACGACATCGTCTCCCGCAACCACCAGGGCGTGGAGGGGCACTTGGCCCACGCCGGCGTACGCGTGGTGCGCAGCGGCGCGCGGCTGACCGGGCCGCGGTCCGTCCGGACCGAGGACGGGCGGGAGTTCACCGCGGCCCGGGGGATCGTGCTGGCCACCGGGTCCCGGCCGCGCACGCTGCCCGGGCTGGAGCCCGACGGGCAGACGGTGGTGACCAGCGACGACGCGCTGTTCGCCCCCGGGCTGCCGGGGTCGGTGCTGGTGCTGGGCGGCGGGGCGATCGGGGTGGAGTACGCCTCCTTCCACCGCTCGATGGGCGCCGAGGTGACCCTGGTCGAGGCGGCGGACCGGCTGGTCCCGCTGGAGGACGCGGACGTGTCCCGGCATCTGGCGCGGGGGCTGAAGAAGCGCGGGATCGACGTACAGACGGGGGCCCGGCTGGAGGGTGCCGTGGTCGAGGGCGGGATCGTACGGGCCACGGTGCGCACCGCGCGCGGTGAGCTGCGCGAGCTGAAGGCCGAACGGCTGCTCGTGGCGGTGGGCCGGGTCCCGGTCACCGACGGGCTGGACCTGGCGGCGGCCGGGCTGGCCACCGACGAGCGGGGGTTCGTGGCGCCGGCCGACTGGTCCCGGCTGGAGACGGCCGTCCCCGGCATCCACGTGGTGGGCGACCTGCTGCCGCCGCCTTCGCTGGGCCTGGCACACGCCTCCTTCGCGGAGGGGCTGCTGGTGGCGGAGACGCTGGCGGGGGTGCCGACCGTGCCGGTGGACTACGCGGCGGTGCCGCGGGTGACGTACTCGGCGCCGCAGACGGCGGCCGTCGGCCTGACGGAGGCGCAGGCCCGGGAGGCGGCGTACGACGTGGTGGTGAACACGATGCCGCTGACGGCCGTGGCCAAGGGGATGGTGCACGGGCAGGGGGGCACGGTGAAGGTGGTCGCGGAGCGGGGTGGAAGGGTCCTGGGGGTGCACCTCGTCGGTCCGCACGTCTCGGAGATGATCGCGGAGAGCCAGCTGATCGTGGGCTGGGACGCGGAGCCGGGGGACGTCGCCCGGCACGTCCACGCCCACCCGACGCTGTCGGAGGCCGTCGGCGAGGCCTTCCTCTCCCTGGCGGGCCGCGGCCTCCACCAGCAGTAACCCCGCGGCGGGGCTGGATTTGGTGCCGCTGGTCGGCCGGTGCGGCTCACCGATCGGGGCTCCGCCCCGTACCCCGCTCCTCAAACGCCGGAGGGGCTGGATCTCGGCTGGCCTCAGCCCGCACGTGCACGCCCAGGCGGGCTGGATCGCCCGCAGGACAATTTCAGCCCCGCCGGCACATCCAGCCTAGCCGGCACATCCAGCCCCGCCGGCGTTTGAGGCGCGGGGGTCCGGGGGCAGAGCCCCGGATGCTTGAGCCGGGCCGGCGATCGAGGCGGCTGACCAGGAAGTGCGGGGTCCCGGCAGCAGTAGGGGGCGGGCCCGGCGGGCATGGCATCCCTTGTGACCCTCCTCCGTGACATGCGCTACCCCACACCGCACGAACTCGCCCTGGCCGCCCGCGCCCTGGCGGACGAGCACCCCGCCGAGGCCCGCCTCCGCCAGGCCGGGACCTCACGGGCCGGACAGCCCCTGTGGGTGCTGTCCGTCGCCCCAGTCGCCGCCGCGCCCGGGTCGCGGAACGTGCTCGTCGTCGCCGGGGCACACGCCAACGAACCGGTCGGCGGCGCGACCGCCCTGTCCCTCGCCCGCCACGTGCTCCGCGACCCGGCCCCGCGTACCGGCTGCGGCTGGCACTTCCTCCTCTGCGCCGATCCGGACGGCGCCGACCTGCACCGCACGCCCCGCCCGTACTCGCTCCTCGACTACCACCGGAACTTCTTCCGCCCTCCCGGCCCCGAACAGCCCGAGTGGGCACCGTCTTTACTGCCCCCGGACCGGCTGCCGCCGGAGACCCTGGCCCTGACCGCCCTCATCGACGAGCTGCGGCCCGTCCTCCAGGTCTCCCTGCACGCCACCGACCTCGGCGGTTCCTGGGTGCAGCTCACCCGGGACATACCCGGCCTCGCCGAGCCCTTCGGCAAGTCGGCCGCCGAGCTGCGCATCCCGGTGGAGAACGGCGCCTCGGACGCCGCCGGCTGGCCCTCCCCCGGACCCGGGATCTTCGTGATCCCGCAGCCGGGGAGCGAGGCCGCCGGGGTCTTCCACCCGGAGGACACCCGGCTCAGCACCTGGTACCACGCCCACCGGTACGCCGGCACCACCGCGATCGTCGAAGTCCCCATGTGGGCCTCCGACCTGGTGGACGACCCGGCCCCGCACCCCGACCCGCGCGGCGCCCTCCGCATGCTGGCCGCACGGCTCGCCGCCGACACCGCGCTCGTCGCCGGGATGCGGGAGGCCTTCCGGCCCCGCCCTCTGCCGTACGGGGACCCGGCCGCGGCGCCCCTGCTGCGCGCCGTGGACTGGACTCTCACCCTCATCCCCCGGATCACCGCCGAGTGGGCCGGCAGCGGGGCTCCGGCCGAGGCCACGGCGGCGTACATCGCCAGCATCGACGCCTTCGGGCGGCGCCTGTCGCTGCGCGCCGCCGCGATGCTGCTGCGCGTCCTGCGCGTGCAGGGCCATCCGTCGGCGCCCGGGCTGGACCGGCTCGTCACGGGGTGGTGCGAGGATTTCGCGGCGCGCTTCCAGGCCCGCTGGGTCCCGGTGGCCACCCAGGTGGAACACCAGGCCCGTACCGTCCTGGCCACGTACGAGCGCCTCCTGGCCCAGCACCATCAGTCCACGGACAGCCCGTAGCGCCACTTGGGCAGGCCGGTGGCGCCGAGCCGGTCGTAGAAGCGGACCGCGCCCTCGTTCCAGTCGGGGGTCTGCCACTGGACCTGGAGGAGGCCGAGCTCGCGGGCGAGGCCCGTCACCCCGTCCATCAGGGCGGCGCCCAGTCCGTGGCCGCGGGCCTCCTCGGCCAGGTAGAGGCAGTCCATGTGGAGGTAGTGCCGGGCGTCCCAGAAGGCGAACTCGGCCGAGCAGGCGGCGTATCCGACGACCGCGCCGTCCGGGGTCTGGGCGAGGAGCACCCACAGGCGGGCGTCCTCGGCGAACAGCTGCGGCCCGAGCCGCTCGGCGAGGCCGGGCGGCCGCGGGGCCGACCTCTCGTACGCGACGTGCTCGTGCATGAGCTCGACCAGCCGGGGCAGGTCCCCGACGCGTGCCCGCCGCACGACGGGCATGTCCACTGCCGCTCCGGCACTCTTGGTGTGTTCCATGGACGCCATCCTGCGCGGTGTCCCCCGACCACGAACCGCCGGGGCCCGGGACTCAGCTCGATGAGAGCCGGAACATCATCTTCCCGAAGCCGACCTGGTCCCCGTCCCGGACCACCGCCGAGCCCGTCACCCGGTGCCCGTTCACGGTGGTCCCGTTGGTGGAGCCGAGGTCCCTGAGCACCCACACACCGCCGTGCAGGCTCAGCTCCGCATGCGCCCGGGAGACGGTCTCGTGGCTGAGCCGCAGCCCGTTGCCCGGGTCGCGGCCGATCCGCAGGGACGCCGCGCTCGGGTGCGGGAGCAGCAGCTTGGGCAGCCGCTCGACGGCCCACGCCCGCCGGACGCCCACCGTGACGGCGGAGACCCGGCCCACCCAGCCGAACAGCCGACGGCTCCACGGGCTTTCGGCGCCCTCCCGCGACTGCAGGTCGGCGGTGAGGACGGCGAGGTCCTCGGAGCGGCGTGCGACCAGGGCGAGTTCCATCCGGCGCAGGAACGTGTCGTGGGACAGCTTGCCGAGGGCGGCGCCCTCCCTGAGCTGGCCCAGCGCCCGGTCGCGCTCGGCGTCGGAAAGCCGCGGCGCTGGGTAGGCGGGGAACTCGAAACTCGACGTCACAGGGTGATTGTCGGCCCGTCGGGGCCGGAGTGTCCAGAACTCCCCCGCCGCGCCCGGAATGATGGGCAGGATACGCATGCTGGACACCGCCGGAGACGAGGGGACCGTCCGTGCAGTTCGAGGTCTGGGCACCTTTGGCAGGTCGTGTCGCCCTGCGGCTCGACGACGTGACATACGACATGGCACGCGATCCGGCACAGAACGGCCGCGACGGCCGGGACGGCTGGTGGACCGTCACGGCCCCGGCCGCCGACGGGAGCCGCTACGGCTTCCTGCTGGACGACGAGACCACCGCGCGCCCCGACCCGCGCGGCCGGCGGCTGCCGGACGGGCCCGACGGCCTCTCGGCGGTGGTCGACTTCGAGGCGCTGCCCGCGCCGGCCGCCGCGGCACCCCGCACCCCCCTCCAGGACGCGGTCCTGTACGAGCTGCACATCGGCACCTTCACCCCCGAGGGCACCTTCGACGCCGCCGCCGCGCGCCTCGGGCACCTCACCGCCCTCGGCGTCACGCACGTGGAGCTGATGCCCGTCTGCCCCTTCCCCGGCCGGCACGGCTGGGGCTACGACGGGGTCGCGCCGTGGGCGGTGCACGAGCCGTACGGGGGCCCGGCCGGCCTGGCCCGGTTCGTGGAGGCCGCGCACGCCGCCGGGCTGGGCGTGGTGCTGGACGTGGTCCACAACCACCTGGGACCCTCCGGCAACCACCTCCCCGCCTTCGGCCCGTACTTCACCGACACCCACCACACCCCCTGGGGCGCGGCGGTGAACCTGGACGCACCCGGCTCCGACGAGGTGCGCGCGTACCTCCTCGGCAGCGCGCTCGCCTGGCTGCGCGACTACGGGATCGACGGGCTCCGGCTGGACGCCGTGCACGCGCTCGCCGACGGGCGGGCGCTGACCTTCCTGGAGGAACTGGCCGCGGCCGTGGACGCGTTGGCGGCGGAGAGCGGCCGCCCGCTGTTCCTGATCGCCGAGTCGGACCGCTGCGATCCGCGTACCGTCACCGCGCGCGGCGAGGGGGGTCTGGGTCTGCACGCCCAGTGGAACGACGACTTCCACCACGCCCTGCACTGCGCGCTGACGGGCGAATCCCAGGCGTACTACGCCGACTTCGCCGAGGCCCCGCTCGCCGCCCTCGCCAAGACCATGACCCGGGCCTTCTTCCACGACGGAACCTGGTCCTCCTTCCGGGGCCGCACCCACGGCCGCCCGGTCGACCGCCGCCGGACCCCCGCCCACCGCTTCCTCGGCTACACCCAGACCCACGACCAGGTCGGCAACCGGGCGCTCGGCGACCGGCTGTCCGCCTCCCTCTCCCCCGGGCTGCTGGCCTGCGCGGCCACGCTCGCGCTGACCGGGCCCTTCGTGCCGATGCTGTTCATGGGCGAGGAGTGGGGCGCGACCACGCCGTGGCAGTACTTCACGGACCACCGCGACCCGGAGCTCGCCGAGGCGGTACGGAGCGGCCGCCGCCGGGAGTTCGCGGCTCACGGCTGGAAGGCCGAAGAGATCCCCGACCCGCAGGACCCGGCCACCCGGGACCGCTCCCGCCTCGACTGGGCGGAGCCCGGGCAGCCCGGGCCCGCCCGGCTGCTGACCTGGTACCGCACCCTCGTCGCGCTCCGCCGCACGCACCCGGACCTGCGCGACCCGGACCTGGCCGCGGTCCGGGTCGCCCACGACGAGGAGCGCCGCTGGATCACCTTCCGGCGGGGCGACGTACGGGTGGCGGTGAACCTCTCGCCGGACCCGGCGACGATCGCGCTGGGGCGCAACGGCGTACGGGTGCTCGCCGCGTGGGAGCCGCTCGAACACCCCGGTCCCGACGGGCGGATCCACCTGCCGGGCGAGTCCGCGGTGGTGCTGGGTCCCTAGCCTCTACTCGACGATCGCCAGCTCGCGCGGGGCGTTGTTCAGGCGCAGTCCGCCGTCCTCGGTGACGGTCACGATGTCCTCGATGCGGACGCCGAAGCGGCCGGGCAGGTAGACGCCCGGCTCCACGGAGAAGCACATGCCGGGGACGAGGGGCTGCTCCTCGCCCTCGACCATGTACGGCGGCTCGTGGGTGGTGACGCCGATGCCGTGGCCGGTGCGGTGGATGAAGCGCTCCCCGTAGCCGAACTCGGTGATCACCGCGCGGGCCGCCCGGTCCACCTCCTGGCAGGAGACCCCGGGCCGGACCGCCGCCACGCCGGCCTGCTGGGCCTCGCGCACGATGTCGTGGACCCGCTGCTCCTCGGCGGTCGGCTCGCCGACGTGCACGGTGCGGGAGATGTCGGAGCCGTAGCCGTAGCGCAGACCGCCGAAGTCGAGGACCACCATGTCGCCGTGGCGGATGACCCGGTCGCCCGCCTCGTGGTGCGGGTTGGCCCCGTTGGGGCCGGAGCCGACGACGGTGAAGTCGACCTGGGAGTGGCCGTGGGCGCGGAGCAGCGCGGCCAGGTCGGCGGCGACGTCCGTCTCGCGGCGGTCGGCGAAGGGGAGGTGGAGGATCTGGGCGTAGGCGGCGTCGGCGGCGGAGCCCGCGGCCGCGAGGCGCTCCAGCTCCCGTGCGTCCTTCACGGCGCGCAGCATGGGCAGGGAGTCGGTGAGGGGCACGTAGGAGGTGGTGGGCAACTCCCGCTGGAGGCCGAGGAGATGCAGGGCCCAGGTGTTGTCGCTGACCCCGAAGCGGCCGGCGACGTCCAGCAGCGGGGCGGTCACGGCGTACGGGTTCTTCCCGTCGGTCCAGTCGCGCAGGGTCAGCGCCGGTGCGCCCGGGGCCTTGGCGGCGTCGGGGGCCTCCAGGGCGGGCACCACGAGCACCGGGTCCTGGTCGGCGGCGAGCACCAGCAGGGTGAGCCGCTCGGTCTCGGCGGTGGGGCGGTAGCCGGTGAGGTGCGCGAGGTCGGGCCCGGGGGCGATCAGCAGCCCGGCCAGTCCCGCGTCGGCGGCGGTCCGCGCGGCCGCGGTCATGCGGGCGGCGTAGTCGGCGGCCGTGAAGGGGGCGGGGTGCGTCGGCTCAGGGGTTTCGGAAGTCATACGGGGGATCCTGCCGCGAGCCGTGCGGCGAGCGCAGCGGCCGCGCCGGTCGGACGTCCGGCGGAGAGCAGTTCCGTACGGTGCACCAGGCGGGGTGCGGACAGCGGTACGGCGGCCCCCGCGGCGGCGGCCTCGGCGACGCGGCGGGGCAGCAGCACGAGGCCGTGTCCGGCGGTGGCGAGGGCGCACAGGGCCAGCAGGTCGGTGCCCTCGTAGCGGGCGCCGGTCCGGGCGGCGATCAGCGGCAGCCCCACGCCGGGGGCGTCCAGCCAGCGCGCGTCGGCGAGGTCGTCCAGCCGGACGGCGGCGCGCCCGGCGAGGGGATGCCCGGCGGGCAGCAGCACGGCGAGCTCCTCCTCGCCGACGCCCGTCACGGTGAGCGGGGCCACGTCGGGCAGCCGCAGGGGGTCGCTGGGCGCGGCCGGGCCGTCGACGAGGCCGAGATCACACGCCCCGGTGGCGACGGCGGCGGGCACCTCGGCCGGGGGCAGCACCCGCAGGGTGACCCCGGTGGCGGGCAGGGCGGCGAGCAGCCGGGGGCCGACGGCGAGCGGGGACGCGGCGACGGTGACCCGCCCGGGCGGCGCGGCGGCCAGCCGCAGCACGTCGGCCCGTGCGGCGTCGAGCCGCAGCAGGAGCGGCCCGGCGTGCTCCAGGAGCCGGACCCCGGCCGGGGTCGGCGCCACGGGCCGCCGCGTGAGCAGCTCGGCCCGCAGATCGCCCTCGAGGGCGGCGATGTGCTGGGAGACGGCGGACTGGGTGTACCCGAGCTCCCGGGCGGCCCCGGAGAACGAGCCGAGCCGGGCGACGGCGACGAAGGTGCGCAGGAGATGCGGATCCATGCCGCCCAGCCTGCCGCACCCGTGCGGGGAGCCGGGCAGCCCACCCCGGCCGGCGGGGCCGGGCCCGCCGGGCGCGGCCCCGCTGCGGGGGCTCCGCCCCCGCACCCCGCGCCTCGAACGTCGGAGGGGCTGGATGTGGCAGCTGGGCTGACATTGCCCTTCGGGTAATCCAGCCGCACCAAGCGGGTGGCATCAGCCAAATCCAGCCCCGCCGGCGTTTGAGGCGCCGCCGGAGGCAGATCAGCCTCGCCGGCGCTTGAGGCGCGGGGGCTCGGGGGCGGAGCCCCCGCAGCGACGCCGCAGCCGCGTCCAGGGGCATCAGCAGCGCTTATCGAGCGTGCATGAACAATCGTTGGCGCTGAAGCGGCAGCCCACCGCACGATGGTCCGCATGACCACCGCACCCGTAGCCCGCATCGCACTGGTCGGGGACCGATCCCCGCACGTGAAGTCCCACACCCGGATCCCCCTCCTCCTCGACGCCCTCGCCTCCCGCGACGGCCTCGTCCTCGACGCCTACTGGATCCCCACCGCCGACGCCGAAGCCGAGGCCGCCGCCGGGACGCTCGCCCGGTTCGACGCCGTGTGGGTGCTGCCCGGCAGTCCGTACGCCAGCGAGGGCGGGGCGCTCGCCGCCATCCGGGTGGCCCGGGAGGAGGGGATCCCCTTCCTCGGCACCTGCGGTGGTTTCCAGCACACGCTGCTGGAGTACGCCCGCACCGTCTGCGGGCTGGCCGACGCCGCGCACGCCGAGAACGACCCCGACGCGGCGGACCTGCTGATCGCCCCGCTCGCCTGCTCGCTGGTCGGGCACCAGGGCCTCGTACGGGCCGAGCCCGGCTCGCTCGCCGAGTCCGCGCTCGGCGCGGAGCGGTCGATGGAGCACTACCACTGCAATTACGGCCCCGCACCCCGGCACCTGCCCGCGCTCGCCGCGCACGGCCTGCGGCTGTCGGGGCACGACGAGGACGGCCAGGTGCGCATCGTCGAGCTGCCCGGGCACCCCTTCTTCCTGGCCACGCTCTTCCAGCCGGAGCTGCACGGGGACGGGACGCAGCCGCACCCGATCGTCCGGGCCCTGGCGGCGGCGGCCGTCGCCCACGCCGCGCGCACCCCCGTCTCCGCCGTAGCGGAATAACGCGTCGCAGGACCACCCCGCTGATCGGCTATGCTGTGCATGCACATCGAACGGGCGGTCCGCCGCCCTTCGTGGTGGGTGTAGCTCAGTTGGTAGAGCACCTGGTTGTGGTCCAGGTGGCCGCGGGTTCAAGTCCCGTCACTCACCCTGTTGGCCCTGTAGGGGCACGAGGTCTCCTCGTGCCCCTACAGGCGTTAGTCGGCCAGGAAGGCCTCCACTTCGGTGGCGAAGGCCACCGGCGTCTCGTGCGGCGGGTAGTGGCCGGCGCCCGGGAGGGTGCGGATGCGGGAGTTCGGGTACCAGATCTGCCAGGTCGCACGCATGACGTCGGCGGTGAGCGCGAGGTCGTACTCGCCGACGAGGACCAGCACGGGGACGGTGTTGCCCTTCACCGCGGACGACAGGTCGAGCGGCTGCCAGCTCGCCAGGTACCCGGCGAAGGCCTCGGGCCGGGAGACGGCCAGGGAGTGGGCGACCATCCGCTCCAGCCAGTGGCGGCTCGCGCGGTTGCCGGTCACCAGGTCGAGGATGGCCCGGCGCTTCTCGGGGTCCTCGGCGGCCCCGTAGAAGAGGGCGTGGGTCGCGTCGTCCATCTCGTAGGGCGCGGCCGGGACCGGGGTGAGCCCGATCAGCTTCTCGATGCGCTCGGGGGCCCGGACCAGGACCTGCTGGGCCGCCTTGCCGCCCATGGAGTGGCCGAGGAGGGAGAAGGTGTCCCAGCCGAGCTGGTCGGCGAGTTCGAGGACGTCGTCGGCGATCTCGGGGAGGGTGTGGCGGCCGGGGACGTCCCGTCGGTCGCCGTAGCCGCGGTAGTCGAGGAAGGCGTACGAGAACCCGTGCGGGTCCAGGTAGTCCAGCACGGAGCCCCAGTTGGCGGAGGTGCCGAACCAGTCGTGCAGCACGATGACGCGGACGGGCCCGGTGCCGATCCTGCGGTGGGCGATGGCCATGCGTTCTCCCTCGGTGACGGGTCGAAGAAAACCGACGCCGTACCTTCTGCCCGCCGGGCCCGCCATCACACCGCCGCCGGCCGGCGCGCCCGCGCCGCGCCCGTGGAGCCGACGCGGGAATCGACTTCACGGGCGCCGGGAGCGGCGGGGTCAGACGGTCTTGATCGCCGGGTCGGAGACGCCCGGGGCGCCCGTTTCGACGTGGCCGGCGAAGCGGCGCAGGAAGGTGGTGTCCGCGTCGGAGACGACCTTGACGTCGTACCAGCGGCCCGTGGTGCTCAGGTCGACGGTGTGGGAGACCGAGCCGCCGCCGGCGACCCGGAGGGTCTGGGACGCGCCGCCGTAGGCGTTGGTCACCGTCAGGTTGACCGCGGTCGAGCCGGAGTTGGTCAGGGTCAGGGCCAGGTTGCCGGTCGCGTCCACGTGGCGGGCCGTGACCTCGGGGCCGGTCTTCTTCGCCGGGCCCTTCCAGGTGCGCAGGAAGCCGTTGGGGCCCCACACCGTGAGGTTGATCTGGTTGCCGGTGGAGCTGCTGGTGCTCCAGGTGTCCGAGAGGGTCTTGCCCGCCTCGACCGTGTAGGGCCAGGGGCCGTCCGTGCGGTTGCCCGAGGTGCTGTGGAAGTGGGCGCCGAGGGAGGGGCCGGAGGAGAAGGTGAGCGTGAACTTGCCGGTGGACGCCGTGCGGGCGCCGTCCACGTACGGGCTGTAGCCCAGCGCGCGCGTCGGCTTGGCGCCGGCCTCCTGCTTCGGCAGGGTGCCCGTGGCCGGCGGGACGGGGTGGTAGGACGGGTGGGTGTTGTGGTCCGGCGGGATGTAACCCGCCGTGGAGGGCAGGGCCGCGGGGGTCGCGTCGGCCCGGCTGAAGTCGAAGGCCGAGGTCAGGTCGCCGCAGACGGCGCGGCGCCACGGCGAGATGTTGGGCTCCTGCACGCCGAAGCGCTTCTCCATGAAGCGGATCACCGAGGTGTGGTCGAAGGTCTCGGAGCAGACGTAGCCGCCCTTGCTCCACGGGGAGACCACGATCATCGGGACGCGCGGGCCGAGGCCGTAGGGGCCGGCCGCGTAGCCGCCGCCCCCGGCGTACAGGTCCTTCGACACGTCGGCCGTGGACAGGCCCCACGCCGAGGAGGCCGGCGGGTACGGCGGGACCACGTGGTCGAAGAAGCCGTCGTTCTCGTCGTAGGTGATGAAGAGGGCCGTCTTCGCCCAGACCGCCGGGTTCGAGGTGAGCGCGTCGAGGACCTGCGAGATGTACCAGGCGCCGAAGTTGACCGGCCAGTTCGGGTGCTCGCTGAAGGCCTCGGGAGCGGCGATCCAGGAGACCTGGGGCAGGGTGCCGGCCGTGACGTCGGCGCGCAGCCGGTCGAAGTAGCCGTCGCCCGCCTTGACGTCGGTGCCCGTACGGGCCTTCTCGTACAGGGCGCTGCCGGGCTGGGCGTTGCGGTAGGTGTTGAAGTACAGCAGCGAGTTGTCGCCGTAGTTGCCTCGGAAGGCGTCGCTGATCCAGCCCCAGGAACCGGCCGCGTTCAGGCCGTCGCCGATGTCCTGGTAGATCTTCCAGGAGACCCCGGCGGACTCCAGGCGCTCGGGGTAGGTCTTCCAGCCGTAGCCGGCCTCCTGGTTGCCGAGGACCGGGCCGCCGCCGGTGCCGTCGTTGCCCGTGTAACCCGTCCACATGTAGTAGCGGTTGGGGTCGGTGGCGCCGATGAAGGAGCAGTGGTAGGCGTCGCAGACGGTGAAGGCGTCGGCGAGGGCGTAGTGGAACGGGATGTCGTTCCGGGTCATGTACGACATGGTCGTGGCCGTCTTGGCCGGGACCCACTTGTCGTACTTGCCGTTGTTGTAGGCCTGGTGGCCGCCGGCCCAGTCGTGGTTCAGGCCCTCGACGAACTGCATGCCGAGGTCGTTGACCTGCGGGTTGAAGGGGAGGATGTCCTTCGTCCCGTTGGACTGGTAGAAGACCGACTTGCCGTTGTCCTGGAGGACCGGACGCGGGTCGCCGAAGCCGCGGACCCCCTTCATCGAACCGAAGTACTGGTCGAATGAACGGTTCTCCTGCATCAGGACCACGATGTGCTCGATGTCCTGGATCGTCCCGGTGCTGCCCTGTGCCGGGATGGCGGCGGCGCGCGCGATGCTCTCGTTGAGCATCGTGGCGGCGGCGGTGCCCCCGGCGATCTGGAGGAACCTGCGGCGGTTGAGTTCTGCCATGGCGTGACGACCTCTGCGGGTGAGGGGGGAGTCGAGGGGCGCCCCAAGGACAGCGGCCCAGGGGGACCGGACGGAGATCCTTGTCTGACACCTGGCCGTACAGCCGGAGAACGGAAGGTCGCTCACCGCCGGCCCGCGCGTCTGGCGAAGACGGTAGGGGAACCACCCTCCGCGCAACAGCCCCCGGAAACACACCGGTTCACGTAGGGGCTGGTGACCGGGGGTACTCATCCGGCCGCCGGGCCGATCTGAGCATCCGTACTCAGGCCCGGGAGATGGCGGCTTGTCATCGTGTGGGCATGCCCTTTCAGCCAAGTGACCGCCTGCCGCGCGCCGGGATAACCGCCGTCGGCACCCTGCTGCCCGAGGAGGTCCTGTCCTCGGACGACCTGCTGCGGGAGGTGTCCCGCCGCAGCGGCCTCACGCTGCCGCCGTCGCTGCTGCGGCAGGCCACCGGCATCGTCACCCGCCGCGTCGCGGGCGAGGGGGTGTACGCCTCCACGCTCGCGGTGGGCGCCGCCCGGCGGGCGCTGGACGCGGCCGGACTCGGCCCGCTCGACATCGACCTGCTGCTCTTCGCCTCGGCCTCCCGCGACCTGGTCGAGCCCGCCACCGCGCACATCGTGCAGGCGGAGCTGGGCTCTCGGGCCCACGCCCTGGACGTGACCAACGCCTGCAACAGCTTCGTGAACGGGATCGACCTCGCCCGGTCGATGATCCTGGCGGGCCGGGCCCGGCGGGCCCTGGTGGTCACCGGGGAGACCCCGAGCCGCGCCGTCCGGCACTCCCCCGCCGACCTGGCGGAGTTCCGCGACGGCTTCGCGGGCTACACCTTCGGCGACGCCGGGGCGGCCGTGGTCGTGGAGGCCGTGGAGCGGGGCGGGATCCTCGACGTGGACAGCGAGACGCACTCCGAGCACTGGGAGGTCGGGGGCATCCCGGGCGGCGGTTCGCGCCACCCGCGCGGGGACGCGTACACCTACTTCCGCGGGGACGGGCACGAACTGCGGGGCGTCTTCGAGAAGGTGGGGACCGCGGTCATCGACCGGACGCTGCACCGGACTGGGATGGAGTGGGACGGCTTCGCCAAGGTGCTGGTGCACCAGGTGACGGTGCCGTACCTGGAGCGGTTCGCGGAGCTGACCGGGGTGCCCGCGGAGAAGCTGGTGGTGACCGTGCCCGAGCTCGGCAACGTCGCGAGCGCGGGCATCGGGCTCCAGCTGGACCGGGTGTTCGGCGAACTGGACGCCGGGGAGCGGGTGTTGTTCGTCGGGCTGGGCGGCGGCATCAGCATCATGACGATGGTCTGGGAAAAGTCGTGACCACCGCGAACCGGCCGATGTGGGTCGTGGTGCCCGCGCACGAGGAGGAGGCCCGCCTCGCGCAGACCCTGCGGGCACTGGCCGCCCAGCGGGACCGGGACTTCACCCTGCTGGTCGTCGACAACGCCTCCGCCGACCGCACCGGCGCGATCGCCCGGGAGTTCGCCGCGGGCGCCCCCTTCCCGGTGGAGGTCATCGAGGAGCCGGAGAAGGGGGTCGGATCGGCCGTGGACACCGGCTTCCGGTACGCGATCGGCCACGGCGCGAGCCTGCTCGCCCGTACGGACGCCGACTGCCTTCCGCGCCCCGGCTGGACGCACGCCGCCCGGGCCGCCCTCACGGACCGGCCCGGACTGGTGTGCGGGCGGGTCACGGCGCGGCGCGACGAGCACGGGCCGCTCGGCCGGGCCGGCTTCGCCCTGCTCGTGGCGCTCGCCGCGCTCTTCGGGCGGCTGCGGCCCGAGCACGCGCGCCGCAAGGGCTTCCGGGCGCCCTACCGCATGCACGCCGGGAACAACATGGCCATCACCGCCGAGCTGTACCTGGCCGTGGGCGGCATGCCCCGGCGCCCCTCGCCGACCGACCGGCTCTTCCTCAACGCCGTACGCCGCCACACCGACCGGATCACGCACCGCCGGGACATGGTCGTGGAGAACTCCACGCGGCGCCTGCGGGCCTACGGGATCGCCAGCACCGCCCGCTGGTACCTGGACCAGGGCAGCGGCTCGCACGGAACGGACCCCCGCTGATGCTGGACCGCCTCGACCACGCGCTGCGCAGCCGCCCCGACCGGCCCGCCGTGCTCACCGCCACCCGGACCGGAGCGCCGCGGGTCCGCGCCACCCGCGGCGAACTCGCCGAGCTGTCCGACGCGTTCGCCGCCGCGCTGCACGCCCGCGGACTGCGCGCCGGGGACACCGTCGGCGTCGCCGTACGCCCCGGGCCGCGGGCCCTCGCCGTGCTGCTCGCGCTGTGGCGGCTCGGGCTGCGCGGGGCCGTGCTCGACCCCGGCGCGGGACCCGACGTGCTGCGGGCCCGCCTCGCGCTGGCCCGGCCCTCGCTGGTGCTGGCCGACGCGGCGGCGCAGGCGGTGGCGGGCTGGGCGCGGCCGCTGGCCCGGCGGGCCCGGCTGGCGCTGCCGGACCTGGCCGAGCTGGGGCCGGTGGCCACGGTCGGGCGGCGGCTGCCGGGCTGCGCGCCCGCGCTGGACACGGCCGCGCCGCGTACGGGCGTTCCCGTGCACGGCGACCACGACGGGGACGCGGTGATCGTCTTCACCTCGGGGACCACCTCCCGGCCCCGGGCCGTGGTCCACACCCGGTCGAGCCTGGCCGCCGGCATGGCGAGCGTCGCCTCGCTGTTCGACGCCCGCGGCGAGGATCCCGTACTCGGGGGCACCTTCTTCGTCCTGGTCCCCTCGCTGACGCGCGGCGCGCCCGTCGCCCTGCCGGCCCGCGAACCGCGGGTGCTGGCCCGGCAGTTGCACCGGCTGCGGCCGCAGGACACCTATCTGACCCCGCCGCAGCTGCGCGACGCCCTGCGCGCAGGGGCCCGGTTCCACGGGCGGGTGTGGACCGGCTCGGCCCCCGCGAGCGCGGAGCTGCTGGAGCGGGTGCGGAGCGCGGGCGCGGCGCGGGCGTGGGGGGTGTACGCGCTGACCGAACTGTTCCCCGCCGCCGCGGTCGAGGCCCGGGAGAAGTCCGCCTTCGAGGGCCCGGGAGACCTCGTCGGCGCCCCGCTGCCCGGGGTCGTCGCCAAACCCGACGCGGACGGGCAGCTGCTCCTGGCCGGGGCCGCGGCCCGGGACCGCTACCTCGGCGAGGAGCCCGACGCGTGGGTCCGTACGGGCGACCGGGCGCGGCTGGACGGGGCGGGCCGGATCGTACTGGAGGGCAGGGTCAAGGACATGGTCCTGCGGCGGGCCGAGAACATCTACCCGGGCCTGTACGAACCGGCCCTCCAGGTCCCGGGGGTGGAGCTGGCCGTCCTGGTCGGGGTCCCGGCGGGCGACGGCGACGAACGGCTCGTGGCCGTCGTCGAGCCGCGGCGCGGCGCGTCCGAAGCCGCCCTGCGCAGCGCGCTGTCGGGCCCGCTCGACCGTATGGGCACGGCCCGTCCCGACGCCCTCCTCTTCGCCCGCATCCCGCTGTCGGGCCGCTCCCGCAAGCCGGACCGGGCGGCCACCTCGGCCCTTGCGGCGGGGCGCCTCGGCCACACGGTATGACCCCCGTCCCGGGCCTCGGCCCCGAACCCCGCCGGGGGCTCCGCCCCCGTACCCCCGCGCCTCAATCGCCGGCGGGGCTGACATCAGGAGGTACGCACCCCATGAGCACCCTGTCCCACACGCGGGCCCGGCGGCGTGACCGCCGGGTCTACCTGCGCAGCCATCCCGTGCTGTTCGGGCTGCTCGCCGCCACCCGTGGGCGGCCCGTCTGGCGCCTCGGCCGCACGCTGCTCGTGCACGACGGGGAGGCCTACCGGGAGGCGTTGACCCGGCTGCCGCTGGACCGTACGGCGGCCGGTACGACGGGCGGGGCCGCGCGGGCCGCGCTGTCCGGCGGCGGAGGTGTGCTGTTCGACCAGGAGGGCAGCGGGCACCGGGCGGACCGGCGGGACCTCGCGGGGCGGCTCGGCACGGCCGGGGTCGAGCGGCTGCGTGCGGTGTGGGAGCCGCTGCTCGTACGTCGCCTCGCGCCGCTCGCGCGCGGTGGCGAGGTGGACCTCGTGGAGCTGGCCCGGGAGCTGGCCGGGATGGTGGTCTGCGCGCTGCTGGACGTGGACGCCGATCCGCGGGCGGTGGCGGCCGCCGCGGGCGAGGCCGCGGCCTCTTCCGTACGCAGCCACCTGCCCGGGCCGCGCCGCCCGCGCGCGGAGGCCGCCGCGGCCGGGGCCGCCGACCGCCTCCGCGGGCTGCTGGGACGGGCCGACGAGGCACGGGCCGAGCACGGTCCGCCCGCCGGGAATCGTGCCGACCACAAGCGGGCCGGCCAGGGGCCCACCGACGGGCCGGCCGGCGGCAGGCGGGCCGGCCAGGAGGCCGCCGACGCGGGGTTGGCCGTCATGGTGGCGGTGGCGGCCGTCAACACCACCGTGGCCGCGCTGCCCCGGGCCGTGGCCTGGTGCGCCGACGCCGGACTGTGGGAGCAGGCCGCCGACCCGGTACTGCGCCCGGCGCTGGCCGACGAACTGCTGCGGGTCACCGCGGCCTCGCCGGTACTGCCGCGGGTGGCGGCCTCGGACGGGTCCGTCGGCGGCTGCCCGGTGCGCGGCGGCGACCGGCTGCTGCTGGTCGCCCGGCACGCGGCCGAGGCGCACCGGCGCGACCCGGACGCGCGCCGGCCCGCCGGGGCGGGGACCGCCCGGCTGGTGTTCGGCTCCGGGCCGCACGTCTGCCCCGGGGCCCGGCTGGCGCACGTCCAGCTGGCCGACGTACTGGCGGCGCTGGCACCGTACCGGCCGGTCGTGACGCGGTCCCGGGTGGACCGGCGGGCGGCCCTGCCGGGCTGGCGCACCCTGACGGTGGAGGCCCGCGCGTGAGCATCCGTATCGCGGTGACCGGGGCGAGCGGCTTCTGCGGCGGGCACGTGGCCCGGGCGGCCGCCGCCCGCGGGGCCGAGGTGGTGTGCGTGGGCCGCCGGCCCGGCCCGCTGGGCGAACACCGCTTCTGGGACGCCGCGCTCGGCGAGCCGGACTTCTCGGGGACGGACCTGGTGGTGCACTGCGCGGCGGCGGTCGGCGATCCGGCACCCGGGTCCGCCACGGAGGCGCTGATGCACGAGGTCAACGTCGGCGGCACGGAGCGGCTGCTGCGCGCGGCGGGCGGCCGGCCGGTGGTCTGGGTCAGCAGTGCCAGCGTCTACGACCCGCACCTGGACCGCGGCCTGGTCCGCGAGGACCATCCGCGCGGCCGCCACCTCAACGCGTACGGGCGGACGAAGTCGGCGGGCGAGGCCCTGGCCCTGGCCGCCGGCGCGGTCGTGCTGCGGCCGCGCGCCGTCTACGGCCCCGGGGACACCCAGCTGCTCCCCCGGCTCCTCTCCCGGGTCCGGGCCGGCACCCTGCTGCTGCCCGGTCCGGACGTCCGGCTCAGCCTGACGGCGGTGGAGAACCTCGCGGACGCCTGCCTGGCGGCGGCCGGCTGGCCCCCGGGCGCCTACAACGTGGCCGACGCCGAACCCTACGCCCGGGACGCGGCCGTCCGGGCGGTCCTGCACGCCCACTCCGTCCGGGCCCGGATCCGCCACCTCCCGCTAGCCCTGGCCCGCACGGCGGCCCGCCTGGCGGAGGCGCTGCCCACCGCCGAACCGGCCCTCAGCCGCTACGCGGTGGACCAGCTGGCCCACCCGGTGGTCCTGGACCTGACCCGGGCCCGCTCCCGGGGCTGGACCCCGCGCCGGAGCCTGGCGGACTACATATCCCCGATGGGGGTCAGCCGCTGACGGCCACCGGGGCCTCGGCCCTGCCGATGAGCAGGTCGAGCAGCGCCAGCAGGGAAGCGCGGACGTCCGTACGGGAGCGGGCGTCGAGCATGAGGACGGGCGTGTTGGGGTCGCGCAGGTGCAGGGCGGCCCCGATCTCCTCGGCGGTGTACGACTGTTCGCCGTGGAAGCAGTTCGCGCCGACCACGAAGGGCAGCCTGCGGCTCTCGAAGAAGTCGACGGCCGGGAAGCTCCTGTCCAGGCGTCGCGTGTCGACCAGCACGATCGCCCCGAGCGCCCCGTTCAGCAGGTCGTCCCACATGAACCAGAAGCGTTCCTGGCCCGGCGTGCCGAACAGGTAGAGGACGACTCCGGCATCGGTGAGGGTGATCCGGCCGAAGTCCATCGCCACGGTGGTGACCGCCTTGGACTCGATGCCGTCGAGGTCGTCGACGCCGACACCCGCGGCCGTCAGCCGCTCCTCCGTACGCAGCGGCTCGATCTCGGAGATCGTCTCCACCAGGGTCGTCTTCCCGACCCCGAACCCGCCGGCGATGAGGATCTTGACCGGAGCCGATTCCTGGCTGGCGGGGGTGTCATATCCGGGCAAGGTTGTCCCTGATTCTCATGAGCAGGTGGACGTTGGTGGTCTCGGCGCCCTCCAGGGGCGGCCTGTGGTGGATCAGCCCGCGGTCGGCCAGTTCGCCGAGGAGCAGCGCCATCGGGGTGAGGCGGATGTGCATCCGCGCCGCGATCTCGGCGACCGCCAGGCCGCCCGGCGCCGCGCACATGGCGAGGATGTCCTGCCACTCGGTGGGGAGGCCGCCGCGGGCGTCCTCGGCGATCGCCGCCGTGATGGTGGTGTCCATGCTGAGGACGGTGTGCGGTGCGGCTGTACGGCCGTCGGTCAGGGCGTACAGCCGCGTCCGGCGGCGCCGTGCGGGCTGTGGCTCGTCTTCCGGCATTACGGGGTCGGGACCTGGGTGCGCTCGGGGGTGCCGAGCCACTCGCCGAGCGCCTGGGCGGTCCGTACGGCCTCGCCGCCCAGCTCCCCGAGCCTCGCCTTGCGGGAGGTCACCACGATGAGGGTGCTGCCCTCGCCGCACCCGACGATGCAGAGGTAGCGGTCGTCCATCTCCACCAGCTGGCGGATGACGCGGCCGCCGTCGACCTCCCGGGATATGGCCTTCATCGTGGCCGCGATGCCGGAGGCCGCGGCGGCCATGCGCTCGGCCTGGGGCTCGTCCAGCAGGTAGGCGCTCAGCTTGATGCCGTCGTTGGACAGGAGCACGGCTCCCTGGATGCCGGCGATCCTGCTCAGGTTGTTGTCCAGGACGCTGTAGATCATGTCGGTTGATGAGGTGGTCATGGCTGATCCCGTCGGAGCTCTTCTTCCACTGTCTGGGTGCCCTGTTCGTAGTCCGCCCAGGCGTCGGCCACCTCTTCGGGGGTGGCGGTGTCCTGCGGGACGACGGTTTCCGGTGCGCGGGGCGCGCGCAGTTGCTCGGCGATGTGGGTCTGCGGGACGCGCTCGGGGAGGGCCGGCCTGGTGGGGCCGGCCGCCGGGGCGGGCGCGGGCGCGGGCGCGGGTGCGGGCGTCTGCGTACCGCGGGTCGGCAGACCTGCGCCCGCGTGCAGGACCAGCTCGGGCTTGCGTTCCACCGGCAGGCGCGGGACGGGGGCGGACGCCGCCGGGGCCGGGTCCTGGGCCGGCTGCACTGGTTCGCGCGGTGCTTCGCCCTCGGTGGCCACCAGCAGCTCCCTGGGAAGGATCACCACGGCCGAGGTCCCCCCGTACACCGAGCGGCGCAGGGTGACCGTCGCCTGGAGCTGGTCGGCGAGGTGACCGACCACGAAGAGCCCCAGCCGGTGCGCGTTCTGCGCCAGGACGGAGTAGGGCGGGGCCTCGTGCAGGCGCCCGTTCATCTCCTCGTACCGCTCGGGGGACACCCGCGGCCCGCGGTCCTCGATCTCGACCGACAGCCCGTCCGCCACCAGTTCGGCACGGATGACCACCTTCGACCGCGGCGGGGAGAAGCGGGTGGCGTTGTCCAGCAGCTCCGCGAGCAGGTGGCTGATCTGGCTGATCACGTGCGGTTCCACGCTGGTCTCGTCCAGGGCCTGGCGCTCGATGCGGCGGAAGTCCTCGACCTCCGCCGCGGCTTCGCGGAGCAGGTCGGCGACGCGCATGGGCTCGGTGTGCGGGTCGGGGACCTCGCCGCCCGCCAGGATGAGGAGGTTCTCGATCTGCCGTCGCATGCCCACCGTCAGCTGGTCGGCCCGCATCAACCGGGCGAGCAGCGCCTCGTCGTGACCGAAGGTGTCCTGGAGGTCCTCGGTGAGGCTCAGCTGGCGGCTGACCAGGTTCCCGGTGCGCGAGGCGATGCCCGCGGCGAACAGACCGAAGCCGTGGCGCTCCGCCGCGAGCTGCCGGTGTCCGTCGACGGACACGGCGACGGCCCGGGCGAACGCGTCGCTGACGCGGCCGACCTCGTCCCGGTCGCCGCGCACCGCCGGCAGCGCCGCGTCGTCGACCGTCTGCCCGCGCTGGAGCCGGGCGACGACGTCGGGGAGGGTCTCCTCGGCGACGGTCACCGTGCGCTCGTGCAGGACGTGCAGGCGGCGGAGCACCGACCGCGTGGTGAACACGACCACGACCACGACGAGCAGCAGCCCGCCGGCGCTTCCGCCGATCAGCCAGGCGACCTCGGTCCGCAGCTCCGCGGCCTTGGCCTCGCCGCGCGTGAGCACCTGCCGTGCCCGGTCGACGTTGAGCGAGGCCATCTGCACCGAGAAGTTCTCGTGCGCGGACCGCCAGCCGCCGACCTCGGCGGGCAGCTTGACGCCGGATTCGATGTCCTTGTGGTCGGAGACGACCGCGTTCTCGATGCGGGTCTTCGTCTTCCAGTCCGCGGAGGTGAGGATCCGCTCGTAGAACCGCCGGTCCCGGTCGGACAGATACGGCGCGATCCATGCCTCGTACAGGTACCGTTGGGCTCCCATGGCGGCGATGAACTGGTCGAAGGCGGCGGAGTCCAGCTCCCTGGACGGCCCGGCCAGGGCCAGGATCGAGTCCTCGCGCGCCACCATCTCGGTGGCCGAGAGCATCGGCACCACGGGCCGGCTCTCCTGGGTGAGTTCGGCGTCCTGCGCGTGGCTGAACTCCTGCTGGTACACCTGGATGACCGCGCCGACCGCGCCGGTGTAGTAGGCGAGCGTGGCGTCGGCGCCGCCGCTGCGGGCGTCGGCGCGCTGGCGGTAGACCGCCAGGCCGTCGAGCCGCTGGTTCACTTCCCTGAAGGGGGCCGCCGAATCGGCCGCCAGTCGGCGGAACTCGGCCGCGGCCTTGTCCGTCGCCTCCCGCCGGTCCCGCAGCTCCTCCTCGGCGCCGGGCGTGCCCGCCCATCGCGAGGCGGTCACCGTCCGCTCGGCCTGCAGGTCGACCATGAGCGTGTACAGCGGTGCGCCGAGCCGCTCCGCGGCCGCGACATCGGCCCGCAGGCGCTCCGCCTGCTCCAGCAGGCGCTGCGCGGTCACGGTCACTTGGGTGCCCATCGCCGCGACGGGGAGCACCGCCAGCAGGATGAGCAGCGTACGCAGGCGTACGGTACGCCTCCGACGAGGCGTCGACTGCCCTCGTGCGCCTTCGGGTTCTATGGGAGACATCGGTCCTCGGGAGCGGGGGACGAGCGGGGGACGGCGGGGCGGCGGGTGGCAGCGGGTGCGGCCCAACAGCCTGGTACGGCACCGTCCTGGGGTGGGGACGGGCACAACCTGTGCGGCTGCGGAGGGATGTGAGGGGCCGATCATAACCAGCCACACCGAAGAAGCGGATAGGTATCTTCCGTGGCCGAATCGTGCTATCGGCAGCGACAGGTCCCGTGCCGGAGACCGGATCGGAATCCAACCGCGATGTCCCCGACACCGTGCGGGACGCGGCCCCCTCCCGTCCGGATGACCGGCCCGGCCGTCACGTTCTACCCTCATTACAGAAGGCGGGCGGAAAGCTGGCCTGTCGACCGCCGCCCGCCCCTGGCGACAGGAGGCGGACATGAAAGCGTCGATGCGACGGTCCGCGATCATCGCGAGCGCGGCCGCCCTGCTGGCCACGGGCTTCGGCGCGACCGGCACCGCCGGATCGGCGGCCCCGGCGCCCGCGCCCGCCCGGGACTCCGACGGTGTGCTCGAGCTCGGCTACGTACTGCCGGAGACCGGCCAGCTGGCCTTCCTCGGCCCGCCGATGATCGAATCGACGAAGTTCGCGATCAAGACCATCAACGACGCCGGCGGTGTGCTGGGCAAACCGATCCCTACCCCGATCTCGGGCGACGAGGCAGGTCAGGAAGCCGTGGCCGTGCAATCGGCCGACCGGATCCTCGCCGCGGGCGTGGACGCCATCATCGGCGCCGCGGCCTCCGGCATGTCGCTGTCGTTCATCGACCGGGTGACCGGATCCGGCGTGGTCCAGTGCTCCGGCTCGAACACCGCGCCCACCTTCACCGACTACGACGACCACGGCTACTACTTCCGTACGGCGCCCAGCGACGCCCTCCAGGGACCTGTCCTGGCCAAGGTGATCCAGGGCGACGGGCACAAGCGGGTGGCCCTGGTGGCGCGCGCAGACGACTACGGGCGCGGTCTGATGGACGCCACCAGGAAGGCGCTGGAGGAGGGCGGAACGACCGTGGTCCTGGCGGACACCTACGACCCCAAGGCGACGAACTACGACCAGGTCGTGCAGAAGGTGAAGAACTCCGATCCGGACGCCGTCGTGGTGGTGGCCTTCGAGGAGGGCACCCAGATCCTGCAAGGCCTCATCGAGGCCGGGCTCGGCCCCGACCGGATCGGCGTGTACGGCACCGACGGGCTGCGCAGCGAGGAGCTGCCCGCACTGGTGTCCCCGCGTGACCCGGGCAGGATCGCCGGCATGAAGGGAACGGCACCGGCATCGGCGTCCAACCCGCAGTACGTGAAGGCGCTCAAGGCCTTCGCGCCCCGCCTGAAGGTGCTGCAGTTCGCGCCGCAGACCTTCGACTGCGTGACGACCATCGCGCTCGCCGCCGAGAAGGCGAAGTCGGACGACCCGGCGAAGTTCGTGAAGGAGATGGTGGGTGTCACCAAGGACGGCGAGAAGTGCAACAGCTTCGCCGCTTGCAAGAAGCTGCTCGCGGCCGGCAAGGACATCGACTACGACGGTGTGAGCGGCCCGCTGGACTTCACCGCGGCCGGTGAGCCCGGTCAGGCGACCATCGAGGTCTACGCGTACGACGACGCGGGCAAGCTGCAGACGCTGCGCACCGAGGTGAGCACCCCCCGGACGTAGATCAGCGGACCCGGGCCAGGGTGCCGAGGTAGAGCTCGATCACCTTCCTGTCGTGGAGCAGGTCCCGGCCGGTGCCGGTGTAGGCGTTCCGGCCCTGGTCCAGGACGTATCCGCGGTCGCAGATCTGGAGGCACCTGCGGGCGTTCTGCTCGACCATGAACACGGCGACTCCCGCCCCGTTGATCTCCTTGACCCGTTCGAAGACCTGGTCCTGGAAGAGCGGTGACAGGCCTGCCGAGGGCTCGTCGAGCAGCAGCACCCGCGGCTCCGTCATGAGCGCGCGTGCCATCGCGAGCATCTGCCGCTCGCCCCCGGACATCGACCCGGCCTTCTGCCCGCGCCTCGCGGCCAGCACGGGGAATAGTTCCTCGACGGCGGCGGCCCGGCGCGCGTAGGCGCCGGGGCGCAGGTACAGGCCCATCCGCAGGTTCTCCTCCACCGTCAGGGCGGGGAAGACGTTCTGCAGCTGCGGTACGTATCCCACGCCCCGGCGTACGAGGTCGTGCGCGGGCCGGTTCGTCACGTCCTCGCCGTGCAGCCGTACGGTCCCGCCGCGTACCTTCAGCAGCCCGAAGACGGCCTTGGCCAGTGTCGACTTGCCGGCGCCGTTGGGTCCTACGACGCCGACCAGCTCCCCGGGGCGCACCTCGACGCTGCATCCGCGCAGTACGTCGACACCCGGCAGGTATCCGGCGACGAGCTCCTCGGCCGCCAGCACGGGCACTTGTCCGTGGTCGGACATGGCTCATCCCTCCTCCCCGGTCGCTTCCGGTTCGTCGTGCCGCCTGCCCAGGTAGGCGTCCACGACGGCCGGGTTCCGGCCAATGGTGCGGGGCGGGCCCTCGGCCACCAGCCGGCCGTCGGCCATCACGGCCACCCAGTCGCTGATGCCCATCACCACGTCCATGTCGTGCTCGACGAAGCACACGGTCAGGCCTTCGTCGCGCAGGTCGGTGATGTGTCCCAGCAGTGACTGGGTGAGGGCGGGGTTCACCCCGGCCATCGGCTCGTCGAGGAGCACCATGACGGGCTCGGCCATCAGCGCGCGGGCCAGTTCCAGCAGTTTGCGCTGCCCGCCGGAGAGCGTGCCCGCGTGGTCGTCGCGCAGCGGCGCGAGCCGGAACCGGTCCAGCAGTTCGTCGGCCCTGCGCGTGATCTCCCGTTCCTGCCCGCGCCACAGCGGCGGCAGCAGTGCGGGCAGGAGCCGCTCGCCGCGCTGGCCGGTCGCCGCGAGCAGCATGTTCTCCAGCACGGTGAGCCGGGCGAGCGTCCGGGTCAGCTGGAACGTACGGACCATGCCGCGGCGGGCCACCCGGTGCGCGGGGCGGCCGGCGAGCGGGTGCCCGTCGAACGACCAGCGGCCGCCGCCGGCCCGGTCGAAGCCGCTGACCACGTTGAACAGCGTCGTCTTGCCGGCGCCGTTGGGTCCGATGAGTGCCGTGATGGCCCCGCGCTGCACCTCCAGGTGGTCGACGCGTACGGCGGTGAGCCCGCCGAAGGCGCGGGTGACCCCGTCCAGGACCAGCAGCGGGTCCGGTTTGGGCACCCCGGGCAGGGGTGCGACCCCGGCGAGCCGGGGCGCGGGTGCGGGAGGGGTGTCAGCGGCCACCGAGCAGCATCTCCTTCCTGCTGCCGAGAAGGCCCTGGGGCCGGAAGGCGACCAGCAGGATCAGGGCGAGCCCCACCAGGGCGAAGCGCACTGCGCCTGCCTCCGAGGTGCTGATCAGGTCCGGGGAGACGTATCCGGCGTCGATGGCCTGGCGCAGCCCGCTGTCGAGGAAGGTGAGGACGAACCAGAAGAGGACCGAGCCGACGACCGGGCCGAGGATCCGCCCGGCGCCGCCCAGGACGAGCAGGGTGTAGAGGAAGAAGGTCACGGCCGGCTCGAAGCTGTCCGCGCTCACCGACTGCACCTGGATCGCCTGGAGCATGCCGGCGGCCGCGCCGATCACCCCGCCGAGGACCAGGCTCGTCATCTTGTACGCGTAGACGTTCTTGCCGAGGGCGCGTACGGCGGTCTCGTCCTCGCGGATCGCCCGGATCACCCTGCCCCACGGGCTGTGGATCAGCAGCGCGAGCAGGCCGGCGACCACGGCCACCAGGCCCCATCCGACGATCAGCACCCACAGGTCGCGGGCGCCGAACCGCACCGTCCAGAAGCCGTACGTGCCGGGAGGGATCGGGCTCAGCTCGTAGAAGTCTCCGGCGAAGCGCTGGAGGCCGTACACCCCGCCGGTCGTGGGCTGGGCCCAGCCGGAGCGGTAGAACAGCCGCAGCGTCTCCCCGGCGGCGATCGTGGTGATCGCGAGGTAGTCGGCGCGCAGCCGCAGGGTGGGCAGGCCGAGCAGCAGGCCCAGGACGACGGCGGAGGCGAGTCCGACCAGGATGCCGAGCCACATCGGTCCTCCCCAGGTCGCCACCGTGATCGCCAGTCCGTAGCCACCGACGAGCATGAAGCCGACCTGGCCGAAGTTCAGCAGCCCGGTGTAGCCGAAGTGGAGGTTGAGTCCCGTCGCGGCGAGCGCGTACACCGCGGCGATGGGGCCGATGCCCGAGCGCAGCGCGTCGGAGAGGACGACCGACCAGTCCACGGCGCACCACCGCCCCTCACCCGACGCGTTCCGCGTGGCCGAGGATGCCCTGCGGCCGTACGAGCAGAACGACGATGAGGGCCAGCAGCGCCCAGGCGTACTGGAGGTCGACCGGGAACCAGAGCGTGGACATCTGGGCGACGACGCCGATGACGAGGCTGCCGGCCATCGCGCCGTACGCCGAGCCCAGGCCGCCGAGGATGATCGCCGCGAACATCAGCAGGAGCAGCTTGAAGCCCATGTCCCAGGTGACGATCTCGACCAGGCCGAAGAAGACCCCGCCGAGGGCCGCCAGCGCGCCGCCGAGCATCCAGACGACCAGCACGACCCGCCGCACGTCGATGCCGGAGGCCTCCGCGAGGTCGCGGTTGTCGGAGACGGCTCGGACGGCCGTGCCGATCCGGGTCCGCTGCAGCAGGGCGGCGACGCCGAGCAGGGTCGCCGCCGACAGCAGGGTGACGACGAGGTCGCGCGGGGTGATGCCGACCGGGCCCAGGTCGATCGCGCGCTGGATGTCGTACTGGGCGTAGGAGCCGGGGCGCGTCCCGTACAGCACGAGCACGATGTGCCGCAGCAGCAGTGAGAGCCCGATGGTGACGATGAACATGTTGATCAGCCCGGTGCCCCGGGCCCTCAGCGGCCGCCAGACGCCGAGGTCGACGGCCGCGCCCAGCAGGGCCCCGAGGACGACCGCCGCGAGGGCGGCGGGGATCAGGTGCCATCCGGGCCCGGCCGGCGAGGCGTTGAGGAAGAACGCGAAGGTGGCGCCGATCGTCACGAACTCGCCGTGCGCGAAGTTGATCAGGTGGATGGTGCCGAAGACCAACGAGAGTCCGACCGCGGTGATCGCGATGATCACACCGAACTGGACCCCGTCGACGAGGGCCTGCAGGGCGCGCGCCCCGAACCCCGGACCGCGCGCCGCCTGCTCGCCCTGCGCCGGCGCGGTGACCGCCAGCGGCGTCACGAGGAACAGGGCGAGTGCCGGTACGAACAGCCGCTGAGTGCGCACGGTGCATCCGGTAGGACGTGACCACCTGTGTCACTCAGTGTAAGCGCGCATCAGGGCCCGCGCCCTGCCGCCGTCAGCCCTCGTCGGAGTCCGGGGTCAGGCGCAGGGAGATCGAGTTGATGCAGTAGCGCTGGTCCGTCGGCGTGGGGTAGCCCTCGCCCTCGAAGACGTGGCCCAGGTGGGAGCCGCACGTCGCGCAGCGGACCTCGGTACGGATCATGCCGTGCGAGGTGTCCGCGATCAGCTCGACGGCGTCGGTGTCCTTCGGGTCGAAGAAGGACGGCCAGCCGCAGTGGGAGTCGAACTTCTCCGTGGAGCGGAACAGCTCGGCCCCGCAGCCGCGGCAGGAGTAGACGCCCGCCGTCTTGGTGTCCGTGTACTCACCGCGGAAGGCCGGCTCGGTGCCCGCGAGGCGGAGCACCTGGTATTCGGACGGGGTCAGCTCCGCCTGCCACTGCTCGTCCGTCTTCTCGACCTCGTACGCCATGACGTTCCCGCTCCCTCGGTTCCCTCAGTTCGACAGCCGGGCAAGGATCTGGGGTCCCAGATCCGTGACGTCGCCCGCGCCCATGGTGAGAACGAGATCGCCGGGCTTGGCCATTCCCGCGATGACGTCGGCGACGGCCTCCTTGGCGTGCTCGGCGGTGACGTCGGCGCCCGCGGCCCGGGCGGCGGCGATGATGATCTCGCTGGTGACACCGGGGATCGGGTCCTCGCGCGCCGGGTAGACGTCCAGGACCACCGAGGCGTCGGCGAGGGCGAGGGCCTGCCCCATCTCCTTGCCGAGCTCCTGGGTGCGGGAGAAGAGGTGCGGCTGGAAGACGACCAGGATCCGGGAGTCCCCGGCGGCGCCGCGGATGGCCTCCAGGTCGGCGGTCATCTCGGTGGGATGGTGCGCGTAGGAGTCGATGACCTGGACGCCGGCGGCCTCGCCCTTCAGCTGGAGGCGGCGCTTGACGCCGGTGTACTTGCCGAGGGCGGAGGCCAGGTTGTGCGCCGGGATGCCCAGGGCCACGCCCGCGGCGAGGGCGGCGACGGCGTTGTGCGCGTAGTGCCGGCCGGGGACGGACACGGAGAAGGTGAGCATCCGGCCGCCGAGGACGACCGTGACCTCGCTGGTCAGGCCGCGCGGGGTGATCTTGGTGATGCGGACGTCGGCCTCGGGCTCCTCGCCGTAGGTGACGACGTTCAGGCCCTCGCGGCCGGCGACGCGGCGGGCGATCTCGGCCGCGCCCTCCTGGCCGTGGGTGACGACGAGCGTGCCGCCGGGGACGATCTTGCCGACGAAGGTCTCGAAGGACTCGTAGATCTCCTCCATCGACGCGTAGTTCGCGTGGTGGTCCAGCTCCGCGTTGAGGATGATCGCGACCTGCGGGGTGTACTTGTGGAAGCTGCGGTCGCTCTCGTCCGCCTCGGCCACGAAGATGTCGCCCTCGCCGTGGTGGGCGTTGGAGCCGGGGGCGTCCAGGTCGCCGCCGATGGCGTACGAGGGGTCCAGGCCCAGGGCCGAGAGGGACACCGCGAGCATCGAGGTGGTGGTGGTCTTGCCGTGCGTACCGGCGACGGCGATCGGGCGCAGCCCGTCCATCAGGGCGGCCAGCGCGTCGGAGCGGTGGACCACGGGAACGCCCAGCTCGGCGGCGCGCGCCAGCTCGGGGTTGTCCGCGCGGATGGCGCTGGAGACGACCACGCAGGTGGAGTCGGCGGCGAGGTGGTCGGCGGCGTGCCCGATGTGGACCGTGGCGCCGTGGGCGCGCAGCGCCTGGGCGGTCTCGGAGTCTCGGGAATCGCTGCCGGCCACCTGCGCGCCGCGCTGGGCGAGGATCTTCGCGATGCCGGACATGCCGGCGCCGCCGATGCCGATGAAGTGGGGCCGTTCCATGGCGGTCGGCAGGCCGGGCTTCATTCAGGTCGCTCCAGGATCGAGTGCGGTGCGCGTGTGCGTCGGGCTCTGAGGACCCAAGCCTATTCGTTGTGGGCGAAGAGCTTGAGCACCGGAACACCGACCTTGTGCCGGGCGCGGGAGGCCCAGTCCCGGTGGAAGAACTCCTCGACGAAGTGCGGGGCGGTCAGGACGATCACCTCGTCGGCGTTCGTCTCGTCCACCACGGCCTTCAGCTTGTCGAGGGGGTGGTCCTCGACGATCTGGCCGACGGCCTTGGCGCCCTTCTTGCGCAAGGCCTCCAGGGAGTGCTCCAGGGCCTGCCCGGCGGGGCCTCGGGCGGCCTCGCCCTCGGGTTCGTCGCCCTCGCGGATGGCCTCGGGGAGCTCGCCGAGCGCTACGTCGTCGATGGCGCGCAGCAGTCGGTCCTGGTCGCCCCTGGGTTGCATGAGGACGACGAAGGAGACCTGGTCGTCTCCGTGCAGGGTGGTGACGAAGTCCACGTCCACCGTGGTCAGCGGCTGCTCGATCATCAATACGCTCGTGAACACGGACGCCCTCTCCTTCATGGGCCGAGGCCTGGTGGCCGGCCCCTGCGGAAACCATCCTGCCCCGCTCTCGCACGGGGCCTGCGGAGGTATATGTGCCCAGTGGAAGCTAAGCGGAACGGCAAATTCCGCGGCTTGTCAGATCCGACGGTAGCTCGTGAACAGGAACCCGGCCTCTTCCAGTACGCAGGCGGGCGCGAGCCGGTGCGGAACCGTGACAGAGGGGCCCCCGGAGATCCGCTGGGCGTCGCCCGCCGTGAGCATCGGCGAGATCGTCAGGCACAGCTCGTCCAGGGCGTCGGCGGCCACGAACTGGCCCAGCAGCCGGGGCCCGCCCTCGGTGAGCTGACGCCGCAACCCCCGCTCCGCGAGCTCCCGTACGGCCCGGGCCGGGTCCGCGCCGACCCCGTCGCCCGCGACGACGACCTCGGCCCCGGCCTTGACCGCCTCGGCCACCCGGTCCGCGGGCGCGGCGGCGCCGGTGACGACCAGGGTCGGCACCAGGGGGGACGTGAACAGGGGCAGCGAGAAGTCCAGGTCCAGGCTGGCGGTGACCACCGCGATGGCCGGGGCCGGGCCCTGTCCGGCGGCCGCGCGCCGGGCCGCGAAGGCCTCCCGGGCCCGGGCCGGGCGGTAGCCCTCCTGCCGAACCGTTTCCGCCCCGACGACCACGACATCGGCCAGGGCCCGCAGGGTGCCGAAGATCCGCATGTCCGTCTCGCCGGAGATCGGCTGCGAGCGGCCGTCGTGCTGGGCGGCCCCGTCGAGGGTCGACACCATGTTCGCCCGCAGCCAGTGCGCGTCCGGCCCGAGCGCGGGATACGCGTAGGCCTCCGCGAGCTCGTCCAGCGACCACTCTCGGTCTGATGTCTGATCGGTCACAGGGAACAGGCGTCGCATCGGTGCAGTGTGCCACGCCCCGTAGAGTTAAGAGCTGTGTCCACACCACTGATCGCCTCCGGCCGGCCCCCGATAGCCGACGACGCGGGCCCGCAGGCCCTGTGCGCCCGCGAGCCGCGGGTGCCCGCCGAACGGCTGGTGGCCGAGATGGTGCCGCCGCCCCGTTTCGACTCGGTGCGTTTCGACACGTACAACCCGGACCCGACCCAGCCCAGCCAGGCCGAGGCCGTCACCGCGCTCAGCGGCTTCGCCGCTGGCCTGGGCGGAGCACACGCCTCCGGATCCGGCAGGCGGCGCTGGTTCGCGAAGAAGCCGGCCGCCCCGGCGGCCCCGCGCGGGGTCTACCTCGACGGCGGCTACGGCGTCGGCAAGACCCACCTGCTCGCCTCCCTGTGGCACGCGACCCCGGCCGAGCCCGCGCTGAAGGCCTTCGGCACCTTCGTGGAGCTGACCAACCTGGTCGGCGCGCTCGGCTTCCAGCAGACGGTCCAGACCCTGGGCGGACACCGCCTCCTCTGCATCGACGAGTTCGAACTGGACGACCCGGGCGACACCGTCCTCGTCTCCTCGCTGCTCAGCCGCCTGGTCGAGCAGGGCGTGGCCCTGGCCGCCACCTCCAACACGCTGCCCGGCAAGCTCGGCGAGGGCCGCTTCGCCGCCGCCGACTTCCTGCGGGAGATCCAGGGGCTGTCGGCGCACTTCCGGCCGCTGCGGATCGACGGCCAGGACTACCGGCACCGCGGCCTGCCGGAGGCCCCGGCCCCGTTCTCGGACGAGCAGGTCGCCAAGGCCGCGTACGCGACCCCGGGCGCGAGCCTCGACGACTTCCCCGGGCTGCTGGAACACCTGGCCCGGGTCCACCCGAGCCGCTACGGCGCGCTGACGGACGGGATCTCGGCCGTCTGCCTGACCGACGTCGGCGCGGTCCCGGACCAGTCGACGGCGCTGCGGCTGGTGGTCCTGGCCGACCGGCTGTACGACCGCGAGATACCCGTGCTGGCCTCCGGCGTTCCGTTCGACCGGCTGTTCAGTGACGAGATGCTGAACGGCGGTTACAAGAAGAAATACTTCCGCGCCATATCGCGGCTCACCGCGCTGGCGCGCGACGCGAAACCCCTGGTGTCCCAGTAGGTTTGGGAAATGCCGGGCCCTTCCGGGGACCCGGCCGTTTCCACTTCTGCGAAGGGATCCACCATGGCCACTGTTCGCAACGCACACGCCGTCTGGGAAGGCGACCTGCTCACGGGCAAGGGCGAAGTCACCCTCGACTCGTCCGGTCTCGGCAGCTACCAGGTCTCCTGGCCCGCGCGCACCGACGAAGAGGCGAACGGGCGGACCAGCCCGGAAGAGCTGATCGCGGCGGCGCACTCCAGCTGCTTCAACATGGCCTTCTCGAACGTGCTGGCGAAGGCGGGGAATCCACCGGCGAAGCTGACCACGTCGGCGGCGGTCACGTTCGTGCCGGGGCAGGGGATCACCGGGATCCACCTCACCACCGAGGGGGAGGTGCCGGGGATCGACAACGACGCCTTCGTCGCTGCCGCGGAGGACGCGAAGCAGAACTGCCCGGTCAGCCAGGCCCTGACGGGCACGAAGATCACCCTGAGCGCGAAGCTCGCCTAACCGCTGCCCGGAGCCACCCCGCCCCTGAGCACCGCAGGGGCCGGGTGGACCCGGCTCACCCCCAACCCCGGGGCTCCGCCCCGAACCCCGCTCCTCAAACGCCGGAGGGGCTGGATGGTGCCCGGCGTGACTGCGCAAGTGCGGCTCAAAAATCGGGGCTCCGCCCCGAACCCCGCTCCTCAAACGCCGGAGGGGCTGGATGTGCCTGGCGTGGCTGGATCTGGCTGCGCGCGCCCGGTCGGGGTCGGGGACGGGGTGGGGTGTCGGCCGGGACTAAAACGAGATGAATTCGGCGCGAGGTGCCGTCCGACAGAGCAGGCCCGGAAAGGGCGCCGAACATCGAAGCCCGTCCCGACGACACCCCACCCCGGCCCCGGCCCCGCGAACCCCGGCCATGGCCCAGCCCCGGCACCCGCGAAGCCCCCGCCAGAAGAGCGGCCGAACCCCCGGCCAGGGGAACGGCCCCGAACCCCACTGAGCCCCCACCAGCCCCCGCCCAGAGAACCGGCCCCGGCCCCCCGCGCAGCCCCCGGCCAGGGGGACAGGGGCGGGGCCCCGGCCAGGGCGGCCGCAGGGCCACCGGTGGGACAGCCCGGCGGGTGACGGCCCCCGCCGGCCGGCCCGTGTGGTACCACGGGCCGGTCATATCTCCGCCCCGCCGCCGGGAGTTGCCGATGTCCGTGTCCCGACGCAGCCTGCTCGCCGCCGGCGGAATCGCCTTCGTCGGAGCCCTCGGCACCCTCGGCGCCACCCGCACGCCCCGCGGCCACGCCCCCGGCCACGGCCCCGGCTACGGCCCCCTCCTCCCCGACCCCCACGGGCTGCTCGACCTGCCCGCGGGGTTCTCGTACCGCGTCCTCTCCCGCGCCGGCACCCCCCTCCGCTCCGGCGAAGGCCCCGTCCCCGCCAACTGCGACGGCATGGCCGCCTTCCCCGCCCCCGGCGGCCGCACCCGACTGGTCCGCAACCACGAGAACCGGACCACCGCAGCCCTCCGCGTCCCCGCCGTCGAGGGACTCACCTACGACCCCCACGCCCTCGGCGGCTGCACCGCCCTCGAACTCGACCCCCGCGGCGCCGTCATCGGCGAGCGGGTCGCCCTCGCCGGCACCGCGGTCAACTGCGCGGGCGGCCGTACCCCTTGGAACACCTGGCTGAGCTGCGAGGAGACCGAGGACCGCGCCGGCACCTCCGGCTACACCAAGGACCACGGCTACGTCTTCGAGGTGGACCCCGCCGACCCGCACCGCTCCGGCGCGGTCCCGCTCACCGCGATGGGCCGCTTCGCGCACGAGGCCGTCGCCGTGGACCCGTACCGCGGGGTCGTCTACGAGACCGAGGACGCCTTCATCGAGCCCTTCGGCCTCTTCTACCGCTTCCTGCCGCACCTCCCCCTCGGCGGCCTCGGCTCGCTGCGGGCCGGCGGCGCCCTTGAGGCCCTGCGCGCACCCGGGGTGGCGGACCTGTCGGTCGTGGACGAGCCCGGGGCGGAGTTCCCGGTGGAGTGGGTCCCCGTACCGGACCCGTCCGCGGCCGGCACCGCCATCCGCTTCCAGGACTTCGGGCCGGGCGGCGGGATCACCCACGCCCAGAAGCTGGAGGGCTGCTACTGGGGCGACGGCGGCGTCCACTTCGTCTCCAGCTACGCCCGCACCCGCGAGGGCGCGGGCGCCGACCACCACGGGCAGGTGTGGTTCTACGACCCGCTGCGCGCCCGCCTCCGGCTGGACGTCCTCTTCGGCCCGGCGGCGGACATCGCGCTGCCCGGCGACTCCCCCGACAACATCTGCCTGGCCCCCGACGGAGGCCTGATGGTGTGCGAGGACGGCGGCGGGGCGCAGTACGTCTTCGGCGTGACGGTCGACGGCGAGGTCTACCCGGTGGCCCGCAACGCCGACGACATCGGGGCCGCCGGCGCCCCGGAATGGGGGGAGTTCGCCGGGGTCACCTTCTCCCCCGACGGCCGGACGATGTTCGTCAACGCCTACGCCCCCGGAACCACGTTCGCCGTGACGGGCCCCTGGCACTGACGGCACTGACGGCACCGACCGCCCTCGCGGTTCCGTCCGATGTGCCGCAGGATCGTACGGAACCGATCGGATTGGGGTGGCCTGTGCCGAAGAAGGACAACCGCAAGGCCCGTCCGGCCGAGAGGGCCGCGCTGCGCGAGGTGCTGCGGGTCGGCGGTGACAGGCCGGTCGATCTGCGGCGGTTCGACCCCCGGGCGATTCCCGCGGGGCCCGCGGACAAGGCGGCCGGCGTCGCGGCCACCGCCGCGCTGGCGGACCGGCTCGCCTCCCTCCAGGAGCGGCTCTACGCGGCGAGCACCGCCGGCGACCGGCGCCGGATCCTGCTGGTGCTCCAGGGCACGGACACCAGCGGCAAGGGCGGCACCGTCAAACACGTCATCGGCCTGTTCAACCCCGCCGGCTGCCGCATCAAGGCCTTCAAGGCGCCCACCCCCGAGGAGCGGGACCACCCCTTCCTCTGGCGCATCGAGAAGGCCCTCCCCCAACCGGGCGAGATCGGCATCTTCGACCGTTCGCACTACGAGGACGTCCTCATCGCCCGCGTCCGCGAGCTGGTGCCGCGCAGCCGACTGGGCCGCCGCTACGCCCAGATCAACCGGTTCGAGCAGTCCCTCGCCGAGGACGGCGTGACCCTCGTGAAGGTCTTCCTCCACATCAGCTACGAGAGGCAGCGGGCCCGGCTCCTGGAGCGGCTGGACAACCCCGACAAGCACTGGAAGTTCAACGCGGGCGACATCGAGGAGCGCTCGATGTGGCCCGCGTACCAGGAGGCCTACGAGCTGGCGCTGGAGCGCTGCTCGACCGACGCCGCGCCCTGGTTCATCGTCCCCTCGGACCGCAAGTGGTACCGCGACTGGGCGGTCAGCCGACTGCTCCTGGAGCATCTGGAGGACATCGACCCCCGCTATCCGAAGGGTGACTTCGATGTCGAGGAGTGCCGCAGACAGCTACTCGCCACATAGTCATATATTTTGCCTGCGTGACCCTTTCTGTGCGCAAAGCGGCGGCCGTGGCCGCCCTCAGTGCCGCCCTCGCCGGCTGCGGGGGCGGCACCGGCACCTCGGACGCCGGCCGTGAAGCCCGTATGGGCAGCCATGCGGCCACCGCCCCCGCCTCGGGCGGGCCGTCCGCCGCGACCCCCGCCTCGCCCTCCGCCTCCGCGACCCCGCAGGCCGGTGCGCCGTACCGGGCCCCGACCATGGCGCCCGGCCCGAACGGGCTGACCCCGGTCTTCGAGCGGGCGAAGCAGCACGGCGACAAGACCGTGGCGCTGACCTTCGACGCCGACATGACCTCCGATCAGGGGCCGCGCGCCGCGGACGGGGAGCACTTCGACAATCCCCAGCTGATCGCGACCCTGCGCACCCTGAAGGTGCCCTCGACGATCTTCATGACGGGCCGCTGGGCCGAGGAGTACCCGGACCAGGCGAAGTCCATCGGCACGGACGCGAACTTCGAGATCGCGAATCACTCGTACAGCCACCACGCCTTCAAGTCCCCCTGCTACGGGTTGCCCGCGCTCGACGGCGCGGCCGCCCGCGCCGACGTGGACCGGGCCTTCGACGCCTTCCGCAAGGCCGGGGCGGTCAACATCGTCCCGTACTTCCGCTTCCCCGGCGGCTGCTACGACGACCAGGCGCTGCGGGCCCTGTCCACGGCCAAGGTCACGGCCGTCCAGTGGGACGTGGTCAGCGGGGACGCCTTCGCGAAGGACCCGGACGCGGTGGCCGAGCAGGTGCTGGCCGGGGTGAAGCCGGGCTCGGTGGTGGTCATGCACTGCACGCGCAGCGCCGCCCCCGTCACCGAGGAGGCCATCCGGAAGATCGTGCCCGAGCTGCGCAAGCGGGGCTACCGCTTCGTGAAGGTCTCCGAGCTCATCGGCAAGTAGGCCGGCGCCCTCAGCCGGAGCAGGCCGAGCGCTGCGCGTCCTGCCACTCGCACACCGGGCAGGGCACCACGCCCGGGGTCGCGACCCCGTACTCGGTGGGCTTGCCGCACTCCAGGCAGTCGGCGTACGGCGGCCCGGCCACCCGCCCGGCCGGGGCCGCCGGGGCGGGGCAGTACGACTCGGTTCCGTCCAGCTCGTCCATGCGTACGAGCCTACTCGGGGACTTCGCGCCGCCGGAGCACTGGTAGGAAACTTTCCTTCCTGTTAATGTCCCCGGCGGCGGCTCGGCGCGGTGCCCGAACCCCTGGGTGTGACGCGCTCAGCGAGAGCTCTGACCCGGCCGCCGTGGCGCTGCCTCCTGCCCGCCCCCGGGCCGGGCGCGGCGCCCCGCACCGGTGTCCAGCTCTCGCCGCCCTCCATGCCAAGGGAGTCCGGGTATGCACCTGAACGCCTTCCGCAGCAGACTTCACACCCTCCTTCTCATCGGCGCCGCCGTACTCGCCCTGGTCGCCGGGCTCCTCCTCGCCTGGCCCGAACGGGCCGGGGCCGCCGGGGCCGCCGCCGACCCCCTCATATCGCGCGGGAAGCCGGCCACCGCGTCCTCCGTCGAGAGCTCGTCGCTCGGCGCGAAGAACGCCTTCGACGGCGACCCGGCCACCCGCTGGGCCAGCGCCGAGGGCAAGGACCCGCAGTGGATCCGGGTCGACCTCGGCGCCTCCGCCACCGTCTCCCGGGTCCGCCTGACCTGGGAGGCGGCCTACGCCAAGGCCTACCGCGTCGAGATCTCCGCCGACGGCGCCGCCTGGAGCACGCTCGCCACCGAGACCGCGGGCAACGGCGGCGCCGACGACTGGACCGGCCTGTCCGGCAAGGGCCGGTACCTGCGCGTGTACGGGACCGCACGCGGCACCTCGTACGGCTACTCGCTCTTCGAGGCCGAGGTGTACGGCACCCTCGACGGCGGGCCGCCGCCCGGCGGCGCCTTCACCGTGGTCGCGGCCGGCGACATCGCCGCGCAGTGCACGGCCTCCGACAGCGGCTGCGCGCACCCCAAGACGGCGGCGCTGGCCCAGCGGATCGACCCGAAGTTCTACCTGACCATGGGCGACAACCAGTACGACGACGCCCGGCTCTCCGACTACCGCGCCTACTACGACAAGAGCTGGGGCGCCTTCAAGGACAGGACCCGCCCGGTCCCGGGCAACCACGAGACGTACGACCCGGCCGGCTCCCTCGCCGGGTACAAGTCGTACTTCGGGAGCATCGCCTTCCCCCAGGGCAAGAGCTGGTACAGCTACGACGAGGGCAACTGGCACTTCATCGCCCTCGACTCCAACTCCTTCGACCAGGCCGCCCAGATCGACTGGCTCAAGGCCGACCTCGCCGCCAACTCCAGGCAGTGCGTGGCCGCCTACTGGCACCACCCGCTGTTCTCGTCCGGCGGACACGGCAACGACCCGGTGTCCAAGCCGGTGTGGAAGATCCTGTACGGCGCGAAGGTGGACCTGGTCCTGAACGGTCACGACCACCACTACGAGCGGTTCGCCCCGCAGGACCCTGAGGGCCGGGCGACCGCCGACGGGATCGTGGAGGTCGTCGGCGGAATGGGCGGCGCCGATCCCTACCCGATCGAGCAGGTCCAGCCCAACAGCCAGAAGCGGATCAGCGGACCGTACGGCGTGGTGAAGCTGGACTTCACCGACTCCGGCTACGGATGGACCTACCTCGCCACGGACGGGCAGGTCAAGGACACCAGCCCGAAGTACAGCTGCCACTGATGTACTTGGCCGCCAACGGCCGCCCGGACGCGCCGCCCCGCACCCCAGGGGCCCGGCGGCGCGTCCCCGCCGCCGTCCTCGCGCTCGGCGCGGTCAGCCTCGTCACCGACGTCTCCTCGGAGATGGTCACGGCGGTGCTGCCGCTCTACCTGGTCCTGGGCCTCGGCCTCTCCCCGCTCCAGTTCGGCTTCCTGGACGGCATGTTCAACGGCGCGACCGCACTCGTGCGGCTGCTCGGCGGACGCCTCGCCGACCGCGGCGGCCGCCACAAGCACGTCGCCGGGGCCGGCTACCTGCTGTCCGCGCTGTCCCGGCTCGGGCTGCTCCTCGCCGGCGGAGCGACCGCCCCGGTCGCCGCCGCACTGGCCGCCGACCGGCTGGGCAAGGGCATCCGCACCGCGCCGCGCGATGCCATGATCTCGCTGAGCGGCCCCCCGGAGAGCCTCGGACGCTCCTTCGGCGTGCACCGCGCCATGGACACCACGGGCGCCCTGCTCGGCCCGCTCGCCGCGTTCGCCGTGCTGTGGGCCACCGCCGACGCCTACGACGCCGTCTTCGCCGTCAGCTTCTGCGCGGGGCTGCTCGGGGTGCTGCTGCTCGTCGTGTACGTCCCGGCCACGGCGCGGCCCGCCCCCCGCGCCAACGCCCCCACGTACACGGCGGTGCGCGACCCCGCCTTCCGGCGCGTCCTGTACGCCGCGGCCCTGCTCGGCGCCACCACCATCGGCGACTCCTTCCTCTACCTGCTGCTCCTGCGCGGACTCGACCTTCCGCCCGCCCTGTTCACCCTGCTGCCGCTCGGCGCCGCCGCCGTGTACCTGCTGCTCGCCGTCCCCGCGGGCCGGATCGCCGACCGGACCGGGCGGCGCCCCGGCTTCCTGCTCGGGCACGGCGCCCTGCTCGGGGCGTACGTCCTGCTGCTCGCGCCCGTCTCCTGGCCGACCGTGGCGGGCGTGCTGGTCCTGCTCGGGATCTTCTACGCCGCCACCGACAGCGTCCTGATGGCGCTCGCCGCTCCCCTGCTGCCCGCGCACGGCCGGGCGGGCGGGCTCGCGGTGCTGCAGACCGGGCAGGCGCTGGCCCGGCTCCTGGGCGCCGCCGGGTTCGGGGCGGCGTGGACGTACTGGGGGCAGCGGCCCGCCCTGTGGGCCGCCTCGCTCGGACTGGCCGGGGCGCTCGTGGCCGCCCGGCGCATCCTGCCCGCCCGCACTCCCACCACCCCGGAGCCGTCATGAACCTCCGCTCGCGGCGGCTGCGCCTCGCCTTCGTCCTCGCCGCCGTGCTGCTCCTGGCGGGCGGCTCCCTCGGCTACGTCCTGCACGCGCGGCACCGCGAACGGCCGCTCCGGCAGGCCGCCGCGGACGCCTCGTTCGGCCTCGAGGAGCCCGGGCTGTACTTCCGGGACGCGGCCACCGGGCGGGTCGCGCGGCAGCCGGGCCAGGACGCGGCGCGCGTGACCGGCGGCCCCTCCTGCGACCGCTTCCACACCGCCGGGGAGCACGCCCTGTGCCTGCGCGGGCTGCCCGGCACCCCCGCCCGCACCGAGGCGCTCGTACTGGACCGGCGGCTGCGCGAGGTCCGCCGGGTGACCGTGCCCGGCATCCCCAACCGGGCCCGCGTCTCCGCCTCTGGGCAGCTCCTCTCCTGGACCACCTTCGCGACCGGCGACTCCTACGCCACCTCCGCCTTCTCCACGCGGACGTCGATCCTGGACCTGCGCACCGGGTACCTCGTCAAGTCGATGGAGCAGATCCCGCTGACCCTCGACGGGGTCCGCCACCACCGTCCCGACGTCAACTACTGGGGGGTGACCTTCGCCCGCGACGACAACCTCTTCTACGCCACCGTCTCCACCGGCGGCCGCACGTACCTCGTCGAGGGGGACCTGCGGAACTGGTCGGCGAAGGCGCTGCGCGAGAACGTCGAATGCCCCTCGCTGTCCCCGGACGGCACGCGCGTCGCCTTCAAGAAGAGGGTCTCCGACGACCTCCGGGCCCCCTGGCGGCTGTACGTCCTCGACCTGGCGACGCTGCGCGAGCACCCGACGGCCGAGCCGCACGGAGTCGACGACCAGGCCGCCTGGCTGGACGACTCGACCCTCGCCTACGCCCTGCCCGGAGGCGACGGCCGCGCGCAGGACATCTGGTCGGTCCCGGCGGACGGCCCGGGAGCGCCCCGCCTCCTCGTGACGGGCGGCTCGTCCCCCGCGACCGTGCGGGGGACGTCCTAAGCGGTCTCGGGGAATTGGGGCACGTCCCCGAGACCGCTTAGCCGCGCCGCGCGGCAGCGAGGCAGGCCGCCGTGCCCGCGCCGGCGGCCAGCAGCAGTGCGCCCGTAAGGGCCGTCAGCGGCAGCGGTGCGTCCCCCGAGCGCGCCGCCGTGACCAGCGCGGAGACCGCGCTCCGGGCCGGGGAGAACGCGAGGACCCAGGCCAGCAGCGAGCCGAGGCCCCCGGCCAGGACGGCGTAGCCGCGGCGCCGTACCAGCGGGCGGCTGCACAGGGCTCCGACGGCCGCGCCGGTCAGCGCGCACGCCGCCACCGCCGCGGCCCCGGCGAGGGCGGCCCGGGCGGGGTCCGCTCCGGCCGGGTCGCCGAGCAGCAGCGCCACGGCGCCTCCCGCGGCTCCGGCGAGCAACGCCCCCACGAGGGCGGTCAGCAGGGCCGCCGCGTGGACCCGTACGGGACCGGCCGCGGCGGCCGCGCAGTCGCGGGCGGCGTCCGGTTCGCCCGTGACGCAGATCCGGACCAGCCAGGCCGTCTGCGGGACCAGACCGGCGGCGGTGAAGCCGAGGGAATCCAGGACCGGGTCGCCCGGCCGGATCCCGACGGCGACGAAGGCGGCGTACACGACCAGGGGGGCGATCCACCGCTGGGAGCGCAGGAGCAGGGCGCCCTGGTAACGGAGCAGGGCGGTCACGGGAGTTCCTCCACGGTGCGGATGTGCCAGGGCGGCCCGGCGGTGAGCAGGGCGCGCAGCGCGGCGTCGGAGCGGTGGGCGGCGATCGTGAACAGGACTCCCCCGCCCGGGGCGGGCACGCCGGCCAGGCCCGGGGGCGGGGTGCTGCCGGGCGGGCCCGCCGCGTGGATCCGGACGTACGGGAGCCCCGCGCCCGGGCCCGGGGACAGGGCCGGGTCGAGGACGGGCGACAGCGCCCCGCCCTCGACCCGGTAGTGCGCGTCGGGGGCGCCCGCGAGCCGCCGCGGGTCGTGGTCGACGAACACCACCGTGCCGCCGGCGGCGGTGCGTTCGGCGACGGCGAGGTCCAGCTCGGCGCGGGCCGCGGCGTCGAGCCCGGTCCATGCCTCGTCGAGGACGAGCAGTCCCGGTTCGGCGAGCAGGGCCTGGGCGACGGCCACCTTCTGGCTGCTGCCCTTGGACAGTTCGGCCAGCGGGGTGCGGGCGTGGGCGGCGGCGCCGAACCGCTCCAGCCAGCCGGCCGCCCGGCGGGCCGCCTCGGCCCGCGACAGCCCGTGCACCCGGCCCAGGTGGGTCAGGTAGGAGGTGGCGTTCAGCGGCAGCGCCGCCGGGAAGCGCTCGGGTACGTAGGCCGTGCGGCGCGGGCGCCCGCCGACGCGCCCCTCGGTGGGGGCGTCGATCCCGGCGACGATCCTGAGCAGGGTGGACTTGCCGCCGCCGTTGCCGCCCTCGATCCGGACGAGGGCGCCGCGCGGGAGTTCCAGTGTGATCCCGCGCAGCACCCAGGGCCGGCGCCGTCCGTACCGGCGGCCCACGTCGGTCAGGTTCAGTGCGCGGCCGCCGTCTCGGTGACCTCGCTCGGGCGGACGATGACGAAGCCCTCGCCGCGCAGGCTGAGCTGGACGGCCTCGCCGGAGCCGCCGCGGAGCATCGAGCCGACCGACTGGGAGCGGTGCAGTCCGGTCTCCAGCTGGGCGCTCCAGCCGACGACCGCGTCCGTGTCCACGTAGACGGGGGACTGAGCAGTGACCGGTATGACGATCGGGTTGCCGTCGCAGACCACGGCGAGCTTGCCGGTGCCGGTGAAGAGGCTGTTGAAGAGGCCGCCGCCGGTCATGCCGGCGCCCTTCAGCATCTTGATCTCATAGGAGAGCGTCGAGTCGAAGCACAGGACGTTGCGGCCGTTGATGGTCAGCGCGTCGCCCGGTTCGAAGTCGATGATGAAGCAGTTGCCCGCCTGGTGGGCGAACCAGGCCTCGCCCTGGCCCCGTACGGACATGAGCGCCAGGCCCTCGCCCGTGACGGCGCGCTTGAGCATGCCGCCTATGCCCTGGCCCTTGCGCTCGAACTGGAGGTTGCCGCGGAAGGCGACCATCGAGCCCTGGCGGGCCAGCATCTCGCCGTTGACGGCGTACTTCACGGACTTGGCGTTCTGCAGGGACATGCCAGGGGCGACGGCCGCCTGGGCCAGGTTCTCGGACGCAAAAAGATCGCTTATCACTGCACTTTAACCTTGTCTCTTTAGACGGTAGAAGAGGAGTGCAACTAGCTTTCTATTCAGTCTACTTGAGTGCGTCTCATTGCCTATGGTGTTAGGCATGTTGCTGACCTACTTCACCCGGGACGGCTGGGAGTCCTGGGACCTGGGACGGGAGCCCCTCATTCGCCAGGACATGCCGGTCCTTGTTGATGACGACCTTCGGTTCGAGGACGAGCACGGCCCCCGCCCCACCGTCGCGGTGAACGCCTGGCTCCGCGAACTCCCCATCAGCGGGGTGCCGGCCGCGAAGTCCTGGCGCTCGTACGCGCAGGCCATGCGATCTTGGCTGGAGTTCCTGGCCTCCCGCTCCATGCATCCCTTCGCGGAACGCGCAGACCTGCGGGCCGCACTGGGCGCCTTCGCGGAGTACCGGCTGGCCGGCCCAGTCGAAGCCCGATGGGACGGCGCCACCTGGAACCACCGCGTCAACGTGATGTCCCGCTTCTACTCCTGGGCCGTCGACAACGACCACTGCACGAAGGTCCCGTTCACGTACGCCATGGGCACCCGCTACAGCAGGGAGGCTGGCGCGATAGAGGCACGCCGCAACACCGCCACCGTCCGCCGCGCGAAGCCCCACGTGACGATGAAGTACTTGGAGCCGGAGTTCCGGGACACCTTCCTCCGGGCCCTGGCCGGGCTGGACCCGGACGGCGTCCCGGACGACTCCTTCCGCGGCCGAGAACTGGCCCGCAACGCCGCAGTGGGCGGCCTGGTCACAGCCACCGGCCTGCGCGCACAGGAGTTCACCTACCTGCTGACCTACGAACTTCCCTCCCTGCCCGCACGGCGGACCCCGGTCCCGGTCTGGTTCCCGCTTGCCGAATCCACGACCAAGGGACAAAAGGCACGCGCCACCTGGACCAGCCACCGGGCCCTTGCCGATGTCCACCAGTACCTCGAGCTGGACCGGGACGCCGCTGTGACCCGCGGCCCCTACCGGCCTCCGGCCCGCCTCGGGTCGCCGCTGTTCATCGAAGCACCCGACCACGAAGGCGCCCGGATCAACGGCCACCGCACCCGGTGGCGGCACCTCTCACCGGCCGAACGCCTCCGCCTGGTCAACACCGACGGCACGTCACCAATCGTCGCTGTGCAGTCCACCGGCCGCCCCTTCGCGGACTGGGACACCGTCCTCCGGCGCACCTCCCAGCGCATCCGGGAACGCTACGAACCCCGATTCCCCACGGTCCACGCCCACACGCTCCGCCACACCTTCGCGATGGAGACCCTGGAGGCCCTGGTCCAGGGCTACTACCAGCGGGCCGCCGCGCTGATCAGCGAAACCGGCGGAGACGGCGGCCTGGCCCTCTACCTCACGAAGACGGACCCGCTGATGATCCTTCGGGATCTCCTCGGCCACTCCTCCGTCACGACCACGGAGATCTACCTCCGGCGCCTGGACGTCCAGCGGATCTACCGCGACGCCTACACCGCCGCCGGACGCACGAACCATGACGCCGAGGCCGAGGCTGCCGCAGAGTTCGGAGAGGACGCCTGATGCCCGCCTACCTGCACCACGACCCCGTGCGGGTCGAATTCGTCTTTCCCGACGGGACCCGATACAGGACACGCTTCGACGGGACCGCGAACGACCAGCTGGCCGCCGAGCTGGCCGCCGCCTTCCCCGCCCTAGTCCACCCCCACGGAAGGATCGGCACCCGGAAGACGGCACTGCACTACGCCTCCTACCTTCGGGGCATGGTCCGTTGGCTGGCGGCGGAAGGGTTCACGGGCGGCCTGTCCCAGCTGACCCGCCCCCTTCTGTTCCGGTTCTGGATGGCCGTCACCGTCCAACACGCAGACCTGTCCCGCTCCCTGCTCCGCGCCGCCCACCAGGTCAGCGGCACCCTGCCGCCGGATGTCGTCCCGTACCTGGACGGGAAGCTGATCAAGGCCCGCCGTCGGCCGGATCCTCTACCCCCGTACACGGAGGGAGAGTGGCAGCGCATCACCGAAGCCCTGCAACAAGTGGTCGAAGAGAGCTGGGCCGACCACCGCCGGGCCCTGGCCGAGGCCGCCGGAGGCGAGGCTCCGCGAGTGGCCGGCCTCACCCCGCCCAACATCGCCCGGGAACTCCTCCGGCACGGGCCCATGTCCAGCAAAGCGTTCGCCGCGCACATCGGATGGCACCGGCACCGGGTTGAAGCGGCCAAGACGCTGGCTCCCGTACGGGAGGCCCTGTATCCGGCAGCCGCCACCGCTGCCGCCTACCGTCTTCTCCTCGGCGTCTACAGCGGGGTTGTACCAGACGGCCTGTCCGGCCTTGGAATCGGTGACGTGACGTGGGCTGGAGACTCCTCCATCCTCCTGGACTACGTGAAGGGCCGGCGCGGTCCGGAGTCGGTCAAGCTCACCGGCCGAGCGGTCCGCCTGATCGAACGATGGCTAGAACACTCGGCCCTCCTGCGCAAGCACGCCCGCCCCGAGGTCCGCGACGAACTCTGGCTCCGGCTCCGGGCGAATCGCTTCAAGGCCGAGTCAGGCGGCTGCGGGTACGTCGTCAGCGGACCAGACCCGGACGGGACCAACCTGCGGGCCAAGGACACCGGGCTGGTGGCCCGCATGGGGCTGCTGGACGACACCGGAAAGCCGTTGCAGCTTCACCCGTCACGTATTCGGACGACCTACTTGAACACCCTGAGCCGCAAGGGATGGACGGGGAATACGGCCATCGACCCCAACCACTCCGCCGCCGTGGAGGGGGACCGATACCTGACCGCGCAAACCCCGGCACAGATGGACGCAGTAGAAACGATCATTGAGGAGAGCCAGGCGGACATCCTCCGGCGAGCCCTCCCCCCGACGGTTCTCACCCAGGAAGCGGCCGCCCGCGCGGCCGCCGACCTCCCCGCGGAGGCGGCCCGGCTCGGCCTCACTGACGGTGCCCTGTCCGAACTCATGGCCGGGGAACGCGACGTGTTCACCGCGTCGTGCAAGGACCCCCTGTCCGGCCTTCACGGGCCGGCAGGAAAGCCCTGTCCGGCCCGGCCGTGGGTGTGCCTCCTGTGCCCTCTCGCCGTGTTCATGCCCCGCCACGCGGCCAACCTGCTGCGGCTCCGCGCGTTCTTCGCCCGGCAGTACCGGCAGATGACCACCGCCGAATTCGTCGCGGTGTTCGGCCCGTACGCCGACCACCTGGACCGGGAGGTCCTGCCCGCGTTTCCGCCCGCCGTGCTGGAGGCCGCGGCGGCCACCGTGGCCGACACCGACGATCAGATTCCCGTCCGTCCCGAGGAGATGACCGTATGACGACGCCCAGCGTTCTTGCGGCCACCGGCCGCCGGTCCCCGTTCTCAGGGCTGGACGTCTGCACGGTTGCCCAGCTGGAGATGCCACACGGGAACCGCGGCCCCCTGTTCGATGACGACCTATGGGATATGACGGGACTGGCCCGGGCCCCGAAGTCACTCACCCCCACCGCCCTGCGCTGGGACTTCCGCCGGATCGTGAACCCGGCGTGGAGGACCGTAGCGAAGGAGATGATCCTGGCCCTCCTCGCGCCGCAGGATGAGCACGTGGCCGTGCTGCCGCACGCGTTCCGCAAGCCCAAAGCGGTAAGCGCGGTGTACGGGCAGATCAGCGGTATGGCCCTCTGGCTGAACTGGCTTCATGCGGAAGGCGTCCGCACCCTGGCTGACGTCGACCAAAACCTTTGCGACCGTTACATGGCCTTCGCCTCCCGCAGCACCAGGCACGGCAGGACCGTCCAGCCCTCCACGCTCTTGAACCTTCTCCTGCCTGTGCAATACCTGGCCTTCTACAGCGGTCTGTTCACCCACGACGCCTACGCCCCGGGATTCACCCCCTGGGCGGGCAGGTCCGTATTCGAGGTGGCCGGCGCGAAGAAGCAGGCTGGGAACCTCTCCGGACCGGTCCCGGACCACGTCTTCCAGCCGATGATGGCTGCCGCCCTATGGGTGGTCCAAACCCTCGGACCCTACGTCGCGGAGGAGATCGAGCGCGCGCAGGCCCAGAAGGAGTCCCGCCCCACCATCGGCATCCGGTACTCCCTCTCCAAGCGGGACAGGGACAGGTTCGCGGAGCACCTGAATGCCTGCGTGCGTGACGGTGTGCCGCTTCCCCAGCTCGACAGGGGGTCGATCACTCAGCGGGTCCGGAGCGGGGTCTGGTCGCTTTCGGACCCGCTTCTGGAAGTGAACCTGGACCAGCTGGGGAGGGATGCCGGGGTCAGCAAAGAGATTCAAATCGGGCCCCTGGAAGTGCTCCGCCCGCTGATCGAAGAGGCCGCGGCGAAGGTAGGTGTGGCGGCCGTCCACGGCCGCGGTGCCGCCCTGGTCCAGCGGGCGGACGGGAACGGCACGGCGCCGTGGACGCTACCACTCGACTACCGGCAACTTCGAACCCTCGGCAGTCTCGTACAGGGGGCCTGCCTGGTCGTCACGGCGGCCCTTAGCGGGATGCGGGCCAGTGAGCTGGCAGAGCTGTCCACGGACTCATGTCTCCCGCCCACCCCCGCGTACAGCGGCGCCATGCGCTACCGGCTGGCGTCCCGACTGATCAAGGGCCAGGAGTTCGGCGGCGTCCCGGAGGAGTGGGTGGTGGTCGAAGAAGCCTGGCGGGCTGTCGGCCTGGCCGCACGGATCGCCCAGCGGGACGGATCCTTGAACGGGGCCCTGTTCGGCAGGAAGCGGCCAGCCTCGGCCGACATCTACATTCAGTTCCGGACCTGGGTCAACGGCCCCGAAGGCGGCCGCCTCGGACTGGCACCGATCCCTGACGGCCCCGTGAACGCACGGAACCTCCGCCGCACGCTGGCCATGGCGCTGGCCAACCGGCCCGGCGGCCTGATCGCCGCGAAAATCCACCTTAAGCATGTGCACGTGGCCACCACCGAGGGCTACGCGCACCGTCCCGGCGGCGCACAAGGCATCTTCCTGGCCGAGGTCGGGGAGGAGGAGGCGAAGCACCACCTGGAGCTGACCGCCACCGCGTTCCGGGAGTTCCAGGCCGGCATCATGCCGTCCGGCCCCGGGGCTCGGGACGTGATCGCCGCGTTCACGCACGTGGACGCCGCCCTGGCCGATCACCAGGCCGGGGAACCCAAGGTGCTGGGGTCGGACCGGCAGCTGGTCAACCTCCTGCGAAGCCAGTCCCAGTTCCTCCACGCCGGCGCCGCGAACTATTGCTGGTTCAAGGACCCCCATAAGGCCCTGTGCTTGAAGATCGCCGGGGCTCCGGTCACCGCGGACTCCAAGCCTATGGCGGGGATGTGCGACTCCGCACGGTGCCCGCAGGCCACCCACCACCCGGTCCACCGGAAGGTGTGGGCCGACAACGCCGAGAGGACGCGCGTGTTCCTCGGCTCCATCCCCCGGGGCCACAAGGCCGAACGGGACCGTGTCCGGGCCGACCTGGACAGGTCGCTCCGGGTACTGGACGAAATCGACGCCGCCGGGACCGGCCCGGCCCAGGAAGGAGCCTGACGTGGCCCGGATCTCCGAGGAGACGAAGCAGCACAACGAGGGAGCGATCCGGGCCGCGATGGACCGGCTACTCCGGGGTGAACTCCCGCGCGGCGGCCGGTGCGACTTGAAGACCCTGGCCGCCGAGGCAGGCGTGACCCGCACCGGCTTCTACCCGAAGAAGGACCGGGCCGGGAACGAGCGGCCCGGCCCGTACCAGCACCTGGCGGAGGAGTTCGAGCGGCGCGTGAGGGCCGCGCAGGAAGCCGGGGAGATCATCGACCCCCGGGACGCCCAGATAGAGCGTCTGAAGGCCGAAAATGCCGGTCTGCGGGAGCGGCTGGCGGCCAACCGGGACACCATCGCGGAACTGACGGTGTTCCGCACGATGGCCGTGTCGCAGCTGGCCGCGCAGTACGAGGAAATCGAGCGGCTCCGTAAGGCCCTGGACGGCGCCGGGAACGTCCGCACGTTGCCGCTGGGCGGCCGTACCGGTCCCGCGTAGCCGGGACTGGCACAACGACCCTCCCAGGTCAGCAGAAGGGGCCCCACCAGGTCTTGGGTTCTGGTGGGGCCCTTCGCGTACCCGGGCGGTCAGGCCGCGCCGGGCCGCTGCGCGAGGATCTCCCGGACCCGGGCGCCGGCCTCGGGCGCCGGCCTCGGGATACTCCGCCGCGGTGCGGGCAGAGTGGGCACGGCCCCGCTGGACCGAGGCCCACAGGCGGGCCCGCCGGGGCGGGAGTCGGCGGGGACGGCGGTCAGATCCGGCGGGGCTCGATGATCACTTCGGGTGAAGACGACCGTACGACGCTGGCCGGGGGAACGATGGTGCTGCCCATGCAGACGCTCGCGGCGATGGTCGAGTGCCGGCCCACGGCGATGCCGGGGCCGAGGGTGATCATGCTGCCGGTCTGGACGTGGTCGCCGATCAGGCCGCCGAACTGGGACGTGGTGCACCGGTAGGGCGGTTCGTCGCCGGGGCCGTGCAGGGCGATTTCCTTGATGGGTACGCGCATGTCGTAGTTCCACAAGCTGATCGCCGCGATCACGAGGTTCGCGGACAGGTGGGCGTCGGTCCCGATGATGGAGTGCCCGACGCCGACCTGGTGGCCGAGAACAGCGTTCTCCCCCACGAAGGAGTGGGTCACTTCGCACCCGAAGCCCACGGACACGCCGGCGGCGAGCACGGACCGCTTGCGGACGGTCGAGAACTCGTGAACGCGGACCCCCGGCCCGATGATGGCGTCTTCGCCGATGATCGCAGTGGGGTGGATCTGCGCAGTGGGGTGGATCCGCTCGGGCACAACCTGTAGGGCGTCGTCATGGAGGGCGTCCCAGCGGGTGAGGAAGTCGGACAGCTCGAACTCGCCGATCTTGGCGTATCCGGTGGCGTCCAGGCCGGACGCGGTCGGGGGGCGGACGTAGTCACCGATACGGATGGACTCGGGCACCTGGCTTGCTCCTGGTCGTCGTCGGGGCGGGTGGTTCAGGCGGCTTCGGCGGCCTCACGGCGCAGGAAGTCGGGCAGGGCGGCGGGGGTGTTGTCGAGCCAGGCGACGTAGCGGGCCACGCCCTCGGCCGCTGTGATCCGGGGCTCCCAGTCCAGGGCGGCGGTCATGCGGGCCGTGTGGGCCGTCCCGCCGAGCGGGTCGCCCTCGGGCAGCGGCCGGTCTTGGAACTCGGCGTCGGGGTAGTGGTTGCGGATGAGCTGGGCTACGTCGGCGATGGATGTGGCCTGGCCGGTGCCGATGTTGAGGGTCTGCCGGTCGGCGCCGGGGGCGAGCATGGCGCGGATGGTGGCTTCGGAGATGTCTTCGACGTGGACGAAGTCGCGGACCTGTCGGCCGCCGCCGTTCAGGTGCAGGGGAAGGCCGAGCTTCGCGCGCATCGCCATCCAGGCGACCACCCAGGAGTGCGATCCCTCCTTGACGGTCTGCGGTTCGCCGTAGACGGAGAAGTAGCGGACCGAGGTATGGGAGACGTTGGCCTTGCCCAGCACGAGCATGGTCTGCGCCTCACCCCACGCCTTCGTGTTCGCGTACACCGAGAGCGGCGCCAGGGGCTGGTCTTCGTTCCATGTCTGCACGTCGTGGCGCTTGGGGTCGCCGTTGCCGTAGACGGCCGCCGAGGAGACGAACACGAACCGGCGTACCCGGGCGTTGCAGCGGCGGACCGCGTCCAGGAGGACCTGGGTACCTGTGACATTGGTCTGGATCGCGGCCATCGGGTTGCGGGTGCAGGCGGCCACGTCGGCGACGGCGGCGGCATGGATCACGTAGTCCGCTTCCCGGACGACGTGGTCCATCAGGGTCGCGTCGGCGATGTCGCCCACGATGGTGTCCCGGTCGGTGGTGTGGACGCCGAACAGGTCGGCGTAGACGGCGGCGGGGTAGGCGTCGAGCTTGCCCACGGCGATCACGCGGGCCCCGGCCGCGCGAAGTCGGGCGGTGATGCGGGAGCCGACCAAGCCCCCGCCCCCGGTGACCACCACGGTTGAGCCGGCGAGGGCGGCGGACAGGTCAGCGTCGGTCAACGTCACGATGGTCTCCTCGGATTCGGCGGAAGGGGGCGACGGGGAGGTTGCGACCGGGCCGGCTTGGGACCGCCTCCCCGCCACCCCGGCGGGCACCGCCCGGGCCAGGGGTGGGCTCCACCTGAAGGAGCGGTGGTGCAGCCCCGGGCGGGCTGATGAACAGTGAACGCCCCAGCACGGAAAGTGAGTACCGTGGGCGAAGTGGCAACCCGTTCAACCCGTTCAAGATCGTTTCCGAGGGGGCCGACATTGGCAGGGGACCGGACACCGAACAGCGCGTTAGCGGACGTGATCGCCGAGTCCGGGGCCACGTACTACGCGCTGGCCAGGGAGATCCGCTCTGTGGCGGCCGAGGCCGGCCAGCGGTTGAGTACCGGGCCGTCGGCCGTCGCCTACTGGGTTGCAGGGGGTACACCCTCCGGCCAGACGCCGTTCTACATCGCCGAGGCCCTGACGAGACGGACGAAGCGGCGGGTGACGGTCGCCGAGATCGGTCTAGGCTCCGCTGTCATCGGTGGCGTCCTGGAGGCCGATCCGCTGGCCGCCATCGCCGATCTCGGGAGATCCGTCATGCAACGTCGCCGTGACTTCCTCGGCGCCGCGTTCACCGCCGCCGCCGTCGGCCTGCCCCTGGCCTACGACCACGAAGCGGTCGCCGCGACGCTCCGAGCCGCCGAGAGCGGCGGCAGTGTCGGCCCCACCGAGGTGAGCACCGTCCGCCAGCTCACCGAGACGTTCCGCAGCGTGGACGAACGCATGGGCGGCGGCCACGGCCTGACCACCGTCACCGCCTACCTCACCGACACCGTCGCCCCGATGCTCACCGCCCGGTTCCCCTCCGCCACGGTCCGCTCCGAGGCGTTCGCGGCGGCGGCCCAGCTGGCCTGCCTGGTCGGGTGGAAACACCACGACCTCGGCCGGGAGGGCGCCGCACAGCGGTACTACCTGCTGGGCTATCAGCTGGCCTGTGAGGCCGACCCGAACGGCCATGCCGCGTGGATGATGCGGGCCCTGACCCATCAGGCACTTGACCTGGGCCACCCCCGCTCTTGTCCGGAGCTGGCCGAAGCCGCCCTGGGCAGGGCGGCGGGGAAGGTCGACCGGCAGACCGAGGCCCTGCTCCTGGTGACGTGCGCCCGCGCCTACGGGGCCGGCGGGCAAGGCGCCAGGGCGGCACGTGCCCTGCTGGCCGCCGAGGACGCCGTGACAGACACCCGGGACCCTGTCCCCGCCTACGCCGCCGCCTCGGGCCCGGTAGTGGCCACGGTCGCCTCCCACATGGGAAAGACCCTGACCGCGATGAACGACCACCGTGCTGCGGAGCGGCACTACCGGCGGGCCCTGGCGGGCCGCGCACCGGGCACGTACCAGCTCAAGCACGGGCTGACCATGGCCAACTTGGGGCGATCGGTGGCCGGGCAGCACCGGCACGAAGAGGCCGTGGGCCTTTGGGCCCGGTCGCTGGACTTCATGGGCGGCGTGGTCTCCGACCGCAACAGGCAGGCGGTCAGGGAAATCCAGGCGGCGGCGACCCGGTACCGCAAGCGCGGTGTGGCCGGCGCGGCCAGCCTGGACCAGCGCGCGACCGAACTACTGCGAAACCACGTGTGAGAGGAACAGCAACAGAATGCCGAAGATCGGGGTTGTGGTCCTGACCATGGGCGATCGGCCCGCAGAGCTGCGGGCCCTGCTGGACTCGGTGGCCGCCCAGGAAGGCGATCCGGCAACCGTCGTCGTCCTCGGCCAGGGCGTAAAACTCCCACCCCTCCCGGACGGCGTGGACGGTGTGGAGTTGCCGGAGAACCTGGGCATCCCCGGCGGCCGGAACGCCGGCGTGGCCTGGCTGCGCGAGCGGGGCGGCGTGGACGTCGTCGTGGTCCTGGACGACGACGGCCTGCTGCCCCGCACCGACACCTTCCGGCTGGTCCGGGAGGCGTTCGCCGGAAGGCCCCGCCTGGGTATCGCGGGCTTCCGCATCGCGGATGAGACCGGAGCGAGTCAGCGCAGGCATGTCCCCCGCCTGGGCGGCAAGAACCCGCTGGTGTCCGGGCCGGTGACGACGTTCCTCGGCGGCGGCCACGCCATCCGCATGAGCGTCATCGACCAGGTAGGCGACTTCCCCACCAAGTTCTTCTACGCCCACGAGGAAACGGACTTCGCCTGGCGGGCACTCGACGCCGGCTGGGATGTCGACTATCGGGCCGACATGGTGCTGCAACACCCGCGTACGGAAGCGTCCCGGCACGCGGTGTACTACCGCAACACCGGCCGGAACCGGGTCTGGCTGGCCAAACGGCACCTGCCCGCCGTCCTGGTCCCGGTCTACCTCGGGACGTGGGCCGCGTACACGATCGCGCAGCGGCCCCCGCTGTCCGGCCTGGCCGCCTGGTGGGCCGGCTTCTTCGAAGGCGTGCGGGTGCCCTGCCCGCCAAGGCGACCCATCCGCTGGCGAACCGTGTGGCGGATGACCCAGCTGGGCCGACCCCCGGTGGTTTGATCGCCGCCGCCGACGACGGCCAGGATCTGGTTGTGCTGGCCCTACCTACACAGACCGCAGCGCCCCCTCACTCCATCGAGTGTGACGCCCGCCACGGTGGTAGGGTCTTCGCCACGCTCGAATGCGACACCGGGACCCGCACCGTACGAGACACCGGCCCGGGCTCCAGCGGGCCCCTATACGACACGACTTGCGGGGGACACGGCGAGTGCGTCGATAAGATCGCTCTTCATGCCGTTGATCCTCGCCCGGCCCGACCCCCCTCGGCATCATCCTGAAGGCGGAGCCTGGCATCCTTGGCGGGATGAGCAGCCAGCACACGAACCACTCCACGGACGTACCCGCGGTCGGGGCGGACAGCCCCTTCCGGCAGGAGCACGCCCTGCGCGACGAGGCCCCGCAGTTCGTCCTGCCGCTGGTGGTGCGGATCGAGAAGACCGAACCGCCCGCCCGGACGGACGCGCTGGAGACGGCGGCCCGCGCGGTGCTGGTCCTGCTGACCGACGAGCGGGCGCTGGGCGAGGGCGAGTGGGCCGGGGCGGTCCGCGACTGGCAGGACGCGCGGATCCGCAAGGTGGTCCGGCGGGCGCGCGGGGCGGAGTGGCGCAAGGCGGGGACCCTGCCGGGTGTCACGGTGCACGGTGACACCTCGGAGGTACGGGTCTTCCCGCCGGTGCCGCTCGACGGCTGGCCCAAGGAGCTGGCGAAGCTGCAGGTGTCCGGTACGGACCTGGACGATCCGGAGCCGGTGGACGCGGCCGTGGAGCCGGGGGTTCCGGTGCTGTGGCTCAACCCCGACCTCGACATGTCGGCCGGCAAGGCGATGGCCCAGGCCGGGCACGCGGCGCAACTGGCGTGGTGGGAGCTGACGGACTCGGAGCGGACGGCGTGGCAGGACTCCGGTTTCCGGCTGGTCGTACGGACGGCCGCGCGCGAGCGGTGGGCGGAGCTGGGCGGGAGCGGCCTGCCAGTGGTCCGGGACGCCGGGTTCACGGAGATCGCACCGGGCAGCGCGACGGTGATCGCCGACCACCCGGCACTGCGGGCCCGGCTGTAGGCGCCCCATCCGGGAACCTCAAATGTTGCTCTGAACGTCCCTTCCCCGCGGTTGGCCCCCGGTCTGCGGGGCCATCACTTCGGCACACGGTCCGTAGGGATGCGGGGAGAGGGGGCGAGGGGACATGAAGCCCATGGCACGCCTGGGGGTGGGCATCGGCTGGCGGCCGGAGATCGCGGACGCCGTGGAACGGCTGCCCGGCCTGGACTGGGTCGAGGTGGTGGCCGAGAACATCTGCCCGGGCCACCTGCCCGAGGCGCTGCTGAGGCTGCGCGAGCGCGGGACGCGGATCGTGCCGCACGGGGTCTCGCTGGGCCTCGGCGGCGCCGACCGGCCCGACGCGCAGAAGCTGGCGGAGCTCGGCGAGCGGGCGGCGGCGCTGGGGGCGCCGCTCGTCACCGAGCACATCGCCTTCGTACGGACCTCCTCGGCCGTACGGCCCGTGCTGGAGGCCGGGCACCTGCTGCCGGTGCCGCGCACGCGCGACGCGCTGGACGTCCTGTGCGAGAACGTGCGGATCGCGCAGGACTCCCTGCCGGTGCCGCTGGCGCTGGAGAACATCGCCGCGCTGTTCTCGTGGCCGGGCGAGGAGCTGACGGAGGGGCAGTTCCTGACGGAGCTGGTCGAGCGGACCGGCGTCCGGCTGCTCATCGACGTGGCCAACCTGCACACCAACCGGGTCAACCGGGGCGAGGACCCGGCCGCCGTACTGGACGCGATCCCGCTGGAGGCGCTGGCGTACGTGCACGTCGCGGGCGGGATCGAGCGGGACGGGGTCTGGCACGACACGCACGCCCACCCGGTACCGCCGGTGGTGCTCGATCTCCTGGCGGAGCTGCGGGCGCGGGTCGACCCGCCGGGGGTTCTGCTGGAGCGGGACGACGACTTCCCGGAGGAGGCGGAACTGGCGGGGGAGCTGGCCGCGATCCGGGGGGTGCGGGGCCCTGCGGGGCTGTCCCCTACCCGCCCTTCCTCCGTTCCTCGGGGCTCCGCCCCGAACCCCGAGCCTCACCCGCCGGCGGCGCTGAAGGGCACGGAGCCGGTCGGGGCGGTGGCGATCGGCGGGGCGGTTCCGACCGGCGGGACCCTGGGCGCGGCGCCCACGGCCGACCCCGGGAAGGACCCCGCCCACCGATGCGGCGCCGAGGGGGCAGGGCACGGCGTTGCCGACGCGGTGCGGACTCGGGTGGCGCTCGGGCAGGCCGCGCTGCTGTCGGCGCTGGTGGCCGGGACGCCCGTGCCCGAGGGGTTCGACCGGCAGCGGATCCGGGTGCAGGCCCGGGCGCTCGCCGCCAAGCGGGCCGACGTGGTGGCCAAGGTGGCGCCCGAGCTGCCGGGCATCCTGGGCGGCGCCAAGCCGTACCGCGCGGCCTTCCTCGCCTACGCCAAGGGCCGTCCCATGACCGGCGGCTACCGCCGCGACGCGCTGGACTTCGCCGAGCACCTGCTGATCCGGGACCTGCCGGCCGACCCGGCCGCCCGGCGCCGGCTCACCTCCTGGTGGCGGGACCGGGCCGGGGCGCGGCCGCCCCGCCGGGTCGTGCGCTGGGCCCGGGCGCTGGTGGGGAGGGCGGCATGAACCTCCTCGCCCTCGCGATCTGGCTCGGCGTCGCCGTCTCCGGCGGCCTGCTGATCCGCGGCCTGCGCCGCTCCCGGCCCCCGTCGGCCGGCCCGGCGCCGGCCCTGCACGACCTGTCCGAGGCCGCCTTCATGGCGGGCGGCCCCGGCGCCGTCGTGGACGCCGCGCTCGTCTCGATGCTCGGGGACGGCCGGCTGGTCGTCGGCGGCCCCGGCATCGTCCAGGTACGCCCCGGGACGCGGGCGTACGACCCCGCCGAGCGCGCCGTCCTCCAGGCCCACCAGGCCGCTCCCTCGGGCTGGCTCTACCAGGTCCGCTACGCCGCCATGCTCGACCCGGCCGTCCAGGAGACCGGGGACGCGCTGGCCGCCCGCGGGCTGCTCGCGCCGCCCGGATCGGGGCGGACCTGGCGGCGCTGGGGGCTGGTCCAGACTGTCGTGTGCGCGATCCTCGTCCCGGTCTCGCTGCCGCTCACCTTCGTGGCGTACGTGCTGCGGCCCGGGGAGGACCAGGTGCCCTTCATCGTGAAGGTGCTGCCCGTCCTGCTGGCCGGCATCGTGGTGGGCCTGATCTGCGCGGCCCGCGCCAAGAGCCGGCTCACCCCGGCGGGGGCGCGGGCGCTGCGCGACCTCCGCTCCTCGTACGTCAACGACCGGACCCCGCACGTGCAGACGGCGCTGTTCGGGCTGCGCGGGCTGCGGGACCCGTTCCTGCGCGCGCAGTTGGTGCCGGCCGCGCGCGCCACGCGGCTGGCGGCGGCCCAGTCGCGCTCCCGGCCGCACCGGTCGCAGGGGTCGCACGGGTCGGACGCCTCGTGCGGGTCCTCGTGCGGGTCTTCCACCGATGTCCTGCCGGTCGTCTGGTGTGCCGGGAGCGACGGGGGCAGCGGGGGCGGAGGGGGCGGCTGCGGGTCGTCCGGCGGCGGCAGCGGTTGCTCCTCCTCGGGATCCGGCTGCGGTTCCTCCAGCAGCAGCTGTGGAGGCGGCAGCTCCAGTTGCGGGGGCAGCAGTTCGAGTTGCGGCAGTTCGTCCAGTTCGAGCTGCTCCAGCAGCTCCTGACTCCCCATCACGACCACATCACAAGGTGCTCACACCTCGGCCGTACCCCTGACCAGGGATGTCAACTGCTTGTAGAAAGCGGGCATGTTCTGGGTCCTGTTCCTGCTGGTGGCCTGGGCCGGGGTGCTGTGGTCGTGCACCCTCCTCGTGGCGGCCGCCGGCCACGCCGCGGAGCCCGCCACCGGCTCCGCCACCGCGCACCACCACGACGAGCTGAACCTGTACGAGGCCGCCTACCTCGCCGGCGGCCCGCGGCGGGTGGCCGATCTGACGCTGCTCTCGATGGAGCGCCAGCGGCGGCTGCTTTTGGCCCACACCGGCTGGGCCACCGTCGTCGACCCCGTCGGCCGCGACGCCCACGAGAGGTCCGCGCTCGGCGCGTTCGGTCCCGACGGGCAGTCTCCCGTACCGGAGCTGCGGTCCGCGGTGGCCGGGGACGAGGCCGTACGGGCCCTCGCGGACCGGCTCGGCGAAGCCGGGCTCGCGCTGCCCGCCGGCTCCCGGCGCAGCGTCGGCGAAGGGGTCCGGGCCGTACGCGGGGCCACCCTGCTGACCCTCGCGATGGCCGCGGTCTCCCTCGCCCTCCCGGCGGGCGGGGGCACGACCTCCGGCATGATCATGGCCTGGTTCTCGCTGCCGCTGCTCCTCGGCGCGGGTTGCCTGGCGATAGCCCGTTTCGAGGCCCACCCCTACTCGCGCTGGGCCTCCCCGGCCGGCCGGCGGCTGCTCGTCGCGCTGGACCGGGATCGCGGCGACGCGCAGTCGCTGACCTCGGTGGCCGTGCGCGGGATCCGCGTGGTCACCGATCCGGGGCTTCGGGCGGCGCTGGGGTACGGCAACCGGGGGTGGATCCCGCGGCAACGGGGCCATTGAGGCCGACACCGCCCGCTGATCCTTTACACGGCCCTGGCCCGATGGTCGTCTCATCGGACGATACGAAGGGACCGCCATGCGGAAGCCGCTCACCCGCCTCGGCACCGCCGCGGCGGGTCTCTCGCTCGCCCTGTGCACGGGCGCCGGCGCCGCCGCGGCCGCCGCCCCGCTCGCCCGGCCGGGGCCACGCCCGGCCGAGGCCGCCCGGCCCGTCCGGCCAGGCGGCGATCCCATCGCGGAGGCGAACGCCGAGCGCCCGGCCGAGGCCGCCCTGCCCGTCCCGGCCGGCGTCACCCCCGCCACGGAGCCCGGCGCCGGGCGCGCGGCCGGGACCGCTCTGCCCGTCCCGGCGGGCGACGCCGCCGCGGAGGCCGGTGCCGAGGTCGTTGCCCGTCGGGCCGCCGTCACCGGGCTGGGTTTCGGGCCGTGCCCCGCCGTCGAGAACCTCCCCGACCCCGTCCGCTGCGCGACGCTCCGCGTGCCGCTCGACTACGCCCGCCCGACCGGCCCGCAGATCTCCCTCACCGTCAGCCGCGTTCCGGCGACCGGCGCCCACGGCGCCGCCCGGCAGGGTGCGCTCGTGCACAACCCCGGCGGCCCCGGCGCCTCCGGCATGTACTTCCCGCTCCTCGCCGACGCGCCCGGGTGGGAGCGGATCGCCGCCGCCTACGACCTCGTCGGCTACGCCCCGCGCGGGGTCGGCCGCTCCGCCCCGCTCTCCTGCCAGGACCCCGCCACCCGCGACCGGGGCCCCACCCAGGTCCCGATCGAGCCCTCCCCCTCGTACAAGCGGCAGCGCGTCGAGGCCGCCCGCGCCTACGCCCGCGGCTGCGCCCGCCGGGCCGGCTCCGCCCTCGCCCACTACACGACCCTGGACAACGTCCGCGACCTGCACGTGCTGCGCGCCGCGCTCGGCGAGGAGCGGCTGAACTTCATGGGCGGCTCGTACGGCACCTACCTGGGCGCGGTCTACGCCACCCTCCACCCGGGCCGCGTCCGCCGCATGGTCCTCGACTCGGCGGTCGATCCCGACCCGCGCCGCGTCTGGTACCGCAACAACCTCGACCAGGCACGGGCGTTCGAGCGCCGCTGGTACGACTTCCGCGCCTGGGCCGCCCGCCACCACGACGCGTACGGCCTCGGCTCCACCCCGGCGGCCGTGCGGGCGAGCTACGAAAGGGTCCGGGACGCGGTGGCCCGCACCCCCGCAGGCGGGTCCGTCGGTACCGGAGAACTCCGGGCCGCCTACCTCCAGGCCGCGTACTACGACGACGTGTGGCCGGAGCGGGCGGCGGCCCTCGCGGCCTTCCTGCGCGGCGATCCGGGCCCGCTGACCGCGCAGGCCGCCCCTGACCCGGCCGCGGCGGCCGACGCCGAGAACACGACCGCGGTCTACACGGCGGTGCTGTGCAACGACGCCCCCTGGCCCGGCGACTGGGAGACCTGGGACCGCGACAACACCGAGCTGGCCCGCACGGCCCCCTTCGAGACCTGGTCCAACGCCTTCCTGAACCTGCCGTGCGCCTACTGGCCGGTGCGCGCGCGGCAGCGGCCGGTCGACGTCGGAAGCGGGCCGGGCGGGCTCCCCCGCACGCTGATCGTCGCGGCGGAGCGGGACGGGGCGACCCCGTACCCGGGTGCGCTGGAGCTCCAGCGGCGGCTCGGCGCCGGGGCCGCGCTGGTCACGGAGCGCGGGGCCGGCTCCCACGGAGTGTTCGGCGGACGCAATGGCTGCGTGGACCGTCACGTGGAGCGGTATCTGCTGACAGGGGCCACCCCGGGGTGGCGTGTCACGTGTGCGCCGCATCCGGAGCCCGCACCGGTGTCGCTGGACGACGGGGCAGCACGTGCCCGCAGGGCACTGCTGCCGCCTGTCGTCTGAACTTCCGGGCGGGATCTCCGGCTGCGTCGTTTCGGGGGCAGGGCCTCCCGATCCACCGGAGAAGGTCAGTCCTCCGGTCCGTCCCCCCAGGGGAGGTATCAGGCGAGCCCGGCCACCAGATCGGCGACGGACTTGCGGCGCCCGGTGTAGAAGGGCACCTCTTCGCGGACGTGCATACGGGCCTCGGAGGCACGCAGGTGACGCATGAGGTCGACGATGCGGTAGAGCTCGTCGGCCTCGAAGGCCAGCAGCCACTCGTAGTCGCCCAGCGAGAAGGAGGCGACGGTGTTGGCGCGGACGTCGGGGTAGCCGCGGGCCATCTTGCCGTGGTCGGCGAGCATGCGGCGGCGGTCCTCGTCGGGCAGCAGGTACCAGTCGTAGCTGCGCACGAAGGGGTAGACGCTGACGTAGTCGCGGGCGACCTCGTCGGCCAGGAAGGCCGGGATGTGCGACTTGTTGAACTCGGCCGGGCGGTGCAGGGCCATGTTCGACCACACCGGCTCCAGCGCGCGGCCCAGCTTGGTGCGGCGGAAGAGGTTGTAGGCGGTCTGCAGCTCGTCCGCGGTCTCCGCGTGCCACCAGATCATGATGTCCGCGTCGGCGCGCAGGCCGGAGACGTCGTAGGAGCCGCGGACGATGATGTCCTTGGCCGCCAGCTGGTCGAACAGCTCCTGGACCTCGTCGGCGTAGCCGGCGCGGTCCTCGGGCAGGACGTCCTTCAGCTTGAAGACGGACCACAGGGTGTAGCGGATGACCTCGTTGAGGTCCTTCGCCTTCTTCCCCGCGTTGGGAATCTTCTCTGGTGCAGTCATGTGCCTATTGTCCCAGTGCCGATCAGTGGTCCGTGCCAGGGGTGCCCATCGAGGCGATCACGGCGTCCGCGGCCTTGCCGGCACTGGCGATGCACGCCGGGATGCCCACCCCGTCGTAGAGGGCGCCGCACACGGCGAGGCCCGGCAGGGCCGCGACCGCGGTACGGATCCGGGCGACCCGGGAGAGGTGGCCGACCGGGTACTGCGGCAGCCCGCCGTCCCAGCGGGTGACGGTGGAGGCCACCGGCCTCGCGGCCAGCCCGACGGCGTCCTTCAGGTCGGCGAGGGAGACGTCCACCAGTTCGGAGTCCTCGCGGGCGAGGTCGCCCTCGTCGCCATGGCGGCCGATGGAGGTGCGCAGCAGGAACAGCTCGGGGTCGGCCCCGGCCCAGGACCACTTGTTGCTGGAGAAGGTGGACGCCTTGATGGTCCGGCCGTCGACGGGCGGTACGAGGAAGCCGCTGGCGTCTCCGCCGGCGATCGCGGCGGGCAGGTCGGAGCGCCTGAAGGCCATCGTGACCAGCGCCATGGAGGCGTACTCGACCTCGCGCAGCGAGGCCGCCGCGGCCGGGGCGAGGCCGGCGAGCAGCTCGGCGGCGGGTCCGGCGGGGGTGGCGAGGACCACGCCGTCGGCGTCGAGGAGCCGGTCGGCGGCGGTGATCCGCCAGCCCCCGGGGGTGCGGCGGATGCCGCTGACCGGGGCGTTGGTGAGGATCTGTGCTCCGGCGGCCCGGCAGGCGTCGGCGACGGCGAGCGGCAGCCGGCCGATGCCGCCGGCGATCCCGGCGAAGAAGGCGCCGGTGGCGGCGGCTCCGGTGACGGTGGTCCGCTCGGCGGCGGCGCGGCTCGCGGCCCCGCCCTGAAGGGCGCGGACGCTCTCGGTCAGCGTGGGGTGGGTGCGGACGGCCTCGAAGAGGGCGGGGACGGCGGCGCGCATCGAGATCCGGTAGGCGTCGCCGGCGTAGACCCCGCCGAGGAGCGGTTCGACCAGCCGGTCCACGACCTCGCGGCCCATGCGGGCGGCGACGTACTCGCCGACGGCCACGTCGTCGCCGACCTCGGTGGGCGGGAGTTCGGTGTCCGCGGCGATACGGGCGAGGCCCTCGGCCGACAGGACGCCTGAGGCGGCGAGCGGGCCCGTGTCGCCCGGGACGCCCATCACGTGGCCGCGGGGCATGTCGCGCAGCGTGCCGCGGGTCCAGAGCCGGGCGGTGGCGGTGGCGGGTGCCTGGAGGGCTTCGCCGAGGCCCACGGCCCGGGCGAGGTCCACGGCTTCGGGGCGGCGGGCGAGCACGGACTCGGCGCCGAGGTCGACGGGGGCGCCGGCGAGCTCGCCGGCCCACAGCTTGCCGCCGAGCCGCGGCCCGGCCTCCAGCAGCGTGACGCGGACGCCCTCGGAGAGCAGCCGGTGCGCCGCCGCGAGGCCCGCGATGCCGCCGCCGATGACGACGACGTGGCCCGTGCCGCCGGGGCCGTCCGTACGCTTGTCCGCTTCGTGCATGGACACATCGTCTCAGACCGCACGCGCGCCGATCACCGAGGCCGGACCGTGACCGCATCGGGATCGGCCCGGGACCGCGGAAGCGAAACCCGCGACGGGACCCTGTACGTCGAAACGGCAACAGCAGCCGATCCTCGGGGGTTTACAGCGATGCACACCCGGAACAGACAGCGCTCCGCGGCGGCCCTGGCCGCCCTCTCCCTGGCCGGGGCGCTCGCGCTCACCGGCTGCGGAGCCGACGGCACGGACCACGCGGCCGACAAGGCGGCGGTCGCGCCCGCCCAGGGCAACGCCCAGGGCGGCAAGGCCCAGGAGGGCGCGAAGGGGGCCGCGGCGGCTCCGTCGGCGGCGCCCGCCACGGGCGACAAGGGCGCGCAGCCGCCGGCCGTCGTCCGCCCCAACGTCATCCGTACGGCGACGCTCGGCATCGAGACCACCGACGCCCAGAAGACGCTCGCCGCGGCCCGGGCGGCGGCCGACGGCGCGGGCGGCTACGTCGGCAACGAGTCCACCAAACGCGGCCAGGACGGCCGGATGACCTCGACCCTGACCCTGCGCGTGCCGGGCGAACGCTACGACGCGGTGCTCGGCGCGATGGAGGGCAGCGGGAAGCTCCTGCACCGCAAGGTCGACGCGCAGGACGTCACCGAGAAGGTCGCCGACATCGGCAGCCGCGTCGCTTCGCAGCAGGCCAGCGTGGCCCGGGTGCGGGAGATGATGGGCAAGGCCTCCGCCCTGAGCGAGGTGGTGATGCTCGAGAGCGAGCTGAGCCGGCGCCAGTCCGACCTGGAGTCGCTGCTGGCGCAGCAGACGGCGCTGAAGGACCAGACCTCGCTGGGCACGATCACGCTGGAGGTCTCCGAACCGGCCCCGCGGCCGGTGGCCGAGGAGAAGAAGAAGGAGAAGGAGTCCTCCTTCACCGACGCCCTGCGCGGCGGCTGGGGGGTCTTCATGACCATCGTGCGCTTCGTGACGCTGGCGGTGGGCGCGCTGCTGCCGTTCGCGGTGGCCGCCGTGCTGGTGGGCCTGGGGTACCGGCTGTACCGGCGGCTGCGGCCGGCCCCTGCGAGGGTGGGTCTGATCCCGAGGAAGCGGGCCGCCGCCCCGGTCACGGTGCCGGCGGCTCGGGCGGCGGCCGCGGACGCGGAGGCCGACGTACAGGACTGAACGCGCGTTCGCCCGTAGCGTGTTCACCAGTCGGCGGACGGTGAAGGGGCGGTACGGGCGATGGCGACGGCGGCGAGGGAACGACTGGTGGTGGTCGGCGGTGACGCGGCGGGGATGTCCGCCGCGTCACAGGCCCGGCGGCTCAAGGGCCCGCAGGAGTTGGAGATCGTCGCCTTCGAGCGCGGGCACTTCACCTCCTACTCCGCGTGCGGCATCCCGTACTGGATCGGCGGCCAGGTCGAGGAGCGGGACGACCTGATCGCCCGCACCCCGGAGGAGCACCGGGCCCGCGGCATCGACCTGCGCACCCGTACCGAGGTGGTGGAGCTGGACCTCGCGGGCGGCCGGGTCCGCGCCCGCGATCTGGACAGTGGTTCCGAGTCCTGGACGGGTTACGACAAGCTCGTCGTGGCGACGGGCGCCCGCCCGGTCCGTCCCAAGCTGCCCGGCATCGGGGCGTACGGGGTCCACGGGATTCAGACCCTGGACGACGGGCAGCGGCTGATGGCCACGCTGGAGCGTACGGAGGGCCGCCGGGCGGTGGTGGTCGGCGCGGGCTACATCGGCGTCGAGATGGCGGAGGCCCTGCTCGGGCGGGGCTACGAGGTCACCGTGCTGCACCGCGGCGAGCAGCCGATGGCCACGCTGGACCCGGACATGGGCGGCCTGGTGCACAGCGCGATGAACGGCATGGGGATCCGTACGGTCTCCCGCGCCGAGGTGACGAAGATCCTCGAGGACGGGGACGGCCGGGTCCGCGCGGTGGTCACGGCGGCCGGCGAGGAGTACCCGGCGGACGTGGTCGTCCTCGGCATCGGTGTCGAGCCGCGCACGGGCCTCGCGCGGGAGGCCGGGCTCCCCCTCGGCCCCTCGGGCGGCATCCTCACGGACCTGTCGATGCGGGTGCGGGGCCACGAGAACATCTGGTCGGGCGGAGACTGCGTGGAGGTCCTGGACCTGGTCGCGGGCCGCACCCGGCACATCCCGCTGGGCACGCACGCCAACAAGCACGGCCAGGTCATCGGCTCGGGCGTGGGCGGCGGCTACGCCACCTTCCCGGGGGTGGTGGGCACGGCGGTCAGCAAGGTGTGCGACCTGGAGATCGCGCGTACGGGGCTGCGCGAACGGGACGCGCTGGAGGCCGGGCTCCGCTTCGTCACCGCCACCATCCGCTCGACGAACACGGCGGGGTACTACCCGGGGGCGGCGGAGATGACGGTGAAGATGCTGGCGGAGCGGCGCACCGGCCGCCTCCTCGGCGTCCAGATCGTGGGCGGGGCCGGTGCCGCGAAGCGGGTTGACGTGGCGGCGGTGGCGTTGACCGCGGGCATGACGGTGGAACAGCTGGTCTCCCTGGACCTGGGCTACGCCCCTCCTTTCTCCCCGGTCTGGGACCCCATCCTGGTGGCGGCCCGCAAGGCCGTCTCCGCGGTCCGCGCGGCGGGCGTCTGACCCGGCGCCACCGCTGCGCGGGGCTGGTTTGCCTCCGGCGGCGCCTCAAACGCCGGCGAGGCTGAAATTGCCCCCCCCCCCCCGGCGATCCGGCCCGCCTGGGCCCAAGGTCGCGCTATGCGCACTTGCAGGCTGAGACAGGCCAAATCCAGCCTCGCCGGCGTTTGAGGAGCGGGGCACGGGGCGGAGCCCCGGTCCTTGAAGCCGCACGAGCCCACCCAGCCGCACCAAATCCAGCCCCTCCGGCGTTTGAGGAGCGGGGCACGGGGCGGAGCCCCGATCTTTGAGCCGCACGCGTGCACTCGGGCGGGCCACGTCCGGGCCCGGTCAGCGGGGCATGGCCTGGCCGCCGATGCTCGCCGCGCCGGCGAGTTGCGACTGCCACCATGCCGTCATCTCCGGGCCGGACATGGCGGACCAGGCCGGGGTCTGCTCGACCTGGGCCCGGCCCAGCCTGCGGGCCAGGGCGACCAGTTCCCGGCCGGCGGGGCCGCGGGCGGTGTCGTAGGCGAGCAGCAGTTCCTCGACGGAGTCCGCACCGCGCCAGCCCTCGGCGAAGGCGGTGGCGTCCTGGAGGGCCTTGGCGGCGCCGCTCGTGTTGTGCGGCCGCACGACGCTCGCAGCGTCCCCCGCGAGCAGCAGCCGGCCCGCGGCCGTGCGCGGGGTCTCCAGGTCGTAGATGGGCTGGACGAAGACGTCCGCCGGGTCGGTGAGGGCCAGCGCCCGCCCCCAGTACGGCGGGAACTCCCGGTCGAGGAGCGCGGCGAGGTGCCGCGCCAGTTCCGCCGTCAGGCCGCCCGGCGGGAAGCTCGTCGGGTCGTCGAAGCGGAGCTGTCCGTCCCGCGGCGGAGGGGCGTACAGGACCCAGTTCACCCGGGGCCCGTCCGGACCGGGGATGCGGTAGACGACGCACGTGCCGCCCGGGAAGCAGACCGTGGTCACCGCCTCCGGCACGGAGTCCGCACCGCTGCCCAGTTCCGCGAGCCGGGCCGCGTCGAAGTTCCCGCGCCAGCACACGTACCCGGCGTAGTGCGGCCGGGACTCCGGGCAGAGCGCCGCGCGCACCACCGACCGGTACCCGTCGGCTCCGACGACCAGGTCGTACCGCTCGGCCGAGCCGTCCGCGAGTCGCACCTCGGCCCCGCCGGTCCCGGCCGCCTCGACGCCCGTCACCGTCTCCCCCTGCCGGTAGACCACGGAGTCCGGGACCGACTCCCGCAGCCCGCGCCAGAGCAGGCCCCAGTGGTAGGAGTGGAAGGGGAACGGCTGCTCCCAGATCACGCGCCCGCCCGGCTCACCGGCGCCGTCGCGGACAATCCAGCGGCGCCGCTCCAGCCGGTGCGCCGCGATCCCCTCGGGCAGCGCCCCGCTCGCGCCGAGCTCCACGGCCCGCTCGTCGTGGACGCACAGCCCGACACCCCTGTCCTGGAGCCGCCCCTGCGTGCGCTCCAGCACCACCACCTCGTCGGCGCCCGCCCGCGCCGCCGCCGTGGCGATGGCGCAACCCGCGATGCTCCCGCCGACCACTGCCACCGTTCCGCCCCGCATGTCCGCCTCCTGCTGTCCGGGGTCCGGGGGCGGGTCAGGTTACTGAACCCCGCACGGCGACATGCCGGAGCCGCGCGATCCCGCCGGATGTTGGCCGGAGGTGGACGCGCTCAGCGGGGTCAGCGGGCCGTCTTGGTGTGGACGTACTCCACCAGGCGGGTCAGCGCGTCCGGGTCGGTCGTCGGGAGGACGCCGTGGCCCAGGTTGAAGACGTGGCCCTCCAGGCCGGCCGCGGCCGCGAGGACCTCGTCGGTCTTGGCCTCCACGGCCTCGGGGGTGGAGAAGAGGACCGCGGGGTCCAGGTTGCCCTGGAGCGCCTTGCCGGGGCCGACCCGGCGAGCGGCCTCGTCGAGCGCGACGCGGTAGTCGACGCCCACGACGTCCGCGCCGGCCTCGCCCATCAGGCCGAGCAGCTCGCCCGTGCCCACGCCGAAGTGGATGCGCGGGACTCCGTACGAGGCGACGGACTGCAGGACCTTCGCCGACGCCGGCATCACCGAGCGGCGGTAGTCCGCCGGGGCCAGCGCGCCGACCCAGGAGTCGAAGAGCTGGATGGCGGAGGCGCCGGCCTCGATCTGGACCTTCAGGAAGGCGGAGGTGATCTCGGCGAGGCGGTCGAGCAGGTCGGCCCACAGCTTCGGGTCCCCGTACATGAGGGCCTTGGTGTGCTCGTGGTTCTTCGAGGGACCGCCCTCGACGAGGTAGCTCGCGAGGGTGAAAGGCGCGCCCGCGAAACCGATCAACGGCGTGGAGCCGAGTTCACCCGTGAGCATGCCGATCGCCTCGGTGACGTACGAGACGTCCTCCGGGGTGAGGTCGCGCAGCTGTGCGAGGTCCTCGCGGCGGCGGATCGGCTGGGCGACGACCGGGCCGATGCCCGGCTTGATGTCCAGGTCGACGCCGATGGCCTTCAGCGGGACCACGATGTCGGAGAAGAAGATCGCCGCGTCCACCTTGTGGCGGCGCACCGGCTGCAGGGTGATCTCCGTGACCAGGTCGGGCCGCATGCAGGACTCCAGCATCTGCGTGCCCTCGCGCACCTTGCGGTACTCCGGGAGCGAGCGCCCCGCCTGTCGCATGAACCACACGGGGGTGTGCGGCACCGGCTCCCGCCGGCACGCCTTCAGGAAGGCGGAATCGTACGTCTGACTCGGCTGGCCCGTGGGGCGGTCGTTGGCGCTCACGACCCAAATCTTCGCACGTATGAAGAAGTGCCCGGCCCGGCGCGGGTGTCCCTGCGCCGTACGGGCGCACATACCGCCTAGTCTTCCCCGCATGGCTGCGGCTCAGGGACGATTTTCAGATGGCGCTGACGGTATGGACAGCGCGAAGGAGAGCTCCGTCCCGCTCCCGTTCCGGCGGGCGGTCGACGGCTTGAAGAAGGCGCGGCTGCGTCCGGGGATCGAGATCGACCCCACGAAGCCGCCGCAGAGACTCGCACCGCACGCGTACGCGCTGGAGGCGGCGGTGGTGGACGGGGAGGACGACCTGGCCGACGGCCGGCTGATCCTGCTCCACGATCCGGCCGGGCACGACGCCTGGCAGGGGACCTTCCGGCTGGTGACGCTCGTACGGGCGGAGCTGGAGCCGGAGATGGCCGCGGACCCGCTCCTCCCCGAGGTGTGCTGGTCCTGGCTGACGGGGGCGCTGGACGCGCGCGGGCTGACGTACGGGGAGGCGAGCGGCACCGTGACCATGGCCGGCTCGCACTACTTCGGCGGGCTCGGGGAGCGGCGGCCGGCGACGCAGATCGAGATCAGAGCCTCGTGGACGCCGCGCGAGGGGGTGGGCGGGGTGCCGGACACCTCGGCGCACCTGGCGGCGTGGTGCGAGCTGCTGTGCCAGATCGCGGGGCTGCCTCCGGTGGGGCCGACCGACTCGGTCACGGGCGTGGTCTCCCTGCCTCAGCGCCGCGGTCCGCACCACCCGTAAGAGCGCTCGCGGCACCACCCGTACGAGCGGAGCCGGGCGAGGCGCCGTACGGCCTCCGGCGGGGGCCGTACGGGACGTCCCGCCGGCTTTCGCGCACGTCACGACCGATCGGACCCGCATCCGCGTGCCAGATCGGAGCATCCGGTTCGGCTTCTGATCACCCGATGATCGATCGTGCGTCCGAATTGCCCGAATTGTTACTCACCAAATCGTGATCATTCCCTAAAGCCGGGCGGGTGACGTGCCGAAGGAGTCAGTGACCATCCGCACGGTTCGCACCGGCTTCCTTCCCCGAGCCGGCCGTCCCGCCACTCCCCCAGGAGGCCTAGGTGTCCGTTCTTCTCGAGCAGCCCGCAAGCCTGGTCGCCTACCGCCCGAACAAGCCGACGGCCATGGTCGTCGTGGCCGACCCGCGCGTCCGTTCCACCGTGACCCGCCATCTGTGGGCTCTCGGAGTACGTGACGTGATCGAGGCGTCGTCCATCGCGGAGGCCCGCCCCCGCGTCGGCAGCCCGCGCGACATCTGCGTGGCCGACGTACACCTGCCCGACGGTTCCGGTCTCACCCTGCTCTCCGAGACCCGCGCCGCGGGCTGGCCCAACGGCCTGGCGCTGTCCGCCGCCGACGACATCGGCGCCGTACGCAACGCCCTCGCCGGCGGCGTCAAGGGCTACGTCGTCACCGGCACCCGCACCAACATCGGGCTCCCCACCCGGCCCGGCGCCGCCCCCATCGGCGCTGCCGCCGCCCGCATGCACCGCCGCCCCCCGGGTGCCCCGAGCCACCCGGGCGGCTACCGGGAGCTCTCCGGCCGCGAGGTCGAGGTCCTGCGCCTCGTCGCGGAGGGCCAGTCCAACAAGGCCATCGGCGTCTCGATGGGCCTGTCCGCCCTGACCGTCAAGTCCCACCTCGCCCGGATCGCCCGCAAGCTGGGCACCGGCGACCGGGCCGGGATGGTCGCCGTGGCCCTCCGGACCGGGATCATCCACTGACCGCGGGCGGCCGGAGCCCCCGGATAGCCGTCCGGGGTGGCGGTCCGGAATACCCCCGGAAAACTCCCCGCATACTGATCGCGCCCGTCGACGGAACGTTCCGGCGACGGGCGCCTCACATCCACGGATACCCTTGACCGGTGACCGACGCCCAAGAGACCGCAGCAGACCTGCGCACCACCACCGGGGGCGGCCCCCCGGACGACGTCGTCAGTTCGTCCGATGGGCCGCCGATTCCGTTGCTGGAGCCCCGTGAGGGGATCCCCCCGGTGGTCGCCGACGCGGACGCGCTCGCCCGGGTGGTCGCGGCCTTCGCCGCGGGCACCGGGCCCGTCGCCGTCGACGCCGAACGCGCCTCCGGATACCGCTACGGCCAGCGCGCCTACCTGGTGCAGCTGCGCCGCGAGGGCGCGGGCTCCGCGCTGATCGACCCGGTGGGCTGCCCCGACCTGTCCGCGCTGGGCGAGGCCCTGTCCGGCACCGAGTGGATCCTGCACGCCGCCACCCAGGACCTGCCGTGCCTGCGCGAAATAGGCATGGTGCCGACCTCGCTCTTCGACACGGAGCTGGCCGGGCGCCTGGCCGGCTTCCCGCGGGTCGGACTGGGTGCGATGGTCGAGAGCGTGCTCGGCTACGCGCTGGAGAAGGGCCACTCCGCCGTCGACTGGTCCACCCGCCCGCTTCCGGAGCCGTGGCTGCGCTACGCCGCACTGGACGTGGAACTGCTGGTGGACCTGCGCGACGCGCTGGAGAAGGAGCTGGACCGGCAGGGCAAGCTGGAATGGGCCCGCCAGGAGTTCGACGCCATCGCCTCCGCTCCGCCCGCGCCGCCGCGCAAGGACCCGTGGCGCCGTACGTCCGGGATGCACAAGGTGCGGCGCCGCCGGCAGATGGCGGTCGTACGGGAGCTGTGGGAGTCGCGGGACCGGATCGCGCAGCGGCGTGACGTCTCCCCCGGCAAGGTGCTGGGCGACGCCGCGATCGTCGAGGCCGCCCTGGCGCTCCCGGCGAACGTGCACACCCTGTCCGCCCTGCCCGGCTACGGGCAGCGGATGGGCCGGCGCCAGCTGGACCAGTGGATGGCCGCCGTGGACCGGGCCAGGGCCCTGCCCGAGAGCGAGCTGCCGCAGCCGGGGGCGACCCCGGCCGGTCCGCCGCCGCCGCGCTCCTGGGCCGACAAGGACCCGGCCGCGGCTGCCCGGCTGTCGGCGGCCCGCGCGGCCGTCTCGGCCCTGGCGGAGGAGCTGCACCTGCCCCAGGAGAACCTGATCGCCCCGGACACGGTGCGCCGGCTGTGCTGGGAGCCGCCGCAGCGGCTGGAGGCCGACACGGTGGCGCAGGCCCTGGCGGGCTACGGCGCCCGCCCGTGGCAGGTCGAACAGGTCACCGCGGCCCTGGTCACGGCCCTGGCCGCGACCGCCTGACCGGCCGGCCCGCCGAGAACGAGCACGGGGTCCTCACTCCAGGGGGGTGAGGACCCCGTCCACGTCCCTGTAGTAGCTCCCGGTGGTCGCGCCCATGACCTTGCCCTGCTTGAGCCAGTGCTCGGACATGGTGTGGATGTCGTGCGCCACGCGCTCCCAGGGGGCCTGGTGCCCCGCGCAGGCGATGCGGAACATCAGCTTGTTCGGCCCGGGGATGGTCTTGTAGAGCTCGGGGACCGAGAAGTACAGCAGGCCCAGGTCGGGCGCGGTGTTCACGATCGAGTCGTGCTCCCCGTACACGATGCACACGGGCACTGTCCCGCCGAGAACCCCGTGCAGCGGCACGGTGTTCTTGTTCCAGCCCCACCAGTACGAGTTCCGGACGCGGTTGAGCCCCTGCGGGTTCGGGTCCGTGGAGCTCGCCCGGGGGCCCCACTTCTTACCGACCGGGTCGGCGGCCATCATCGCCTTCCACACCTCGTCGACCATCTTGGGATCGCGCTGGTCGGGGCACTTCAGGTCGTTGCTCCACGCCCTGTCGAGGCCGCCCTTCGTGGCCACGGTCATCGGGTAGCCGAAGGCCGCCTCCGGCTTGGACACGGGCAGCGGTACGGGCGCGTCGAAGTCGGTCGCGGGCGCGCTCGCCCGGCCGTTCGGCGGGAAGATCGGCGCCAGCAGGAAGAGACTGCGGACCTTCCCGGGGTGCTGGATGGCGTAGGGCCCGAGCTGCTGGGAGGCCGCCGACCAGCCGATGAGGTCGACCTACGCGGCGCCGGTCTGGTCGAGGATCCAGTCGACGACCGTGTCCACCTCGTCCCAGTCGCTCTGGGAGTTGTTCAACTGGGCGGCGTAGCTCACCGGGCCCGTGTACGGCTCCGCGTTCGGGTAGGGCACGAGGAGGGCCCGTTGTGCGGGCGCGGGGCTGACGTTCTTGGGGTCGTCCATCATCGGGCGGGTCGACAGCCCCGATCCCTGGAGTTCCATCACGAAGACGTCGAAGTCCTTCTTCGCCAGCTGCTCGGCCCAGCTGTACTGCCCGTTCTTGTACTGCAGATCGAAGCCCGCCAGGGCAGCGACGCTCCTGCCGTGCAGCATCAGGACGGGCCTGCTCGGCTGGTCCGCGGCCGGGTTCTTGCGCCTGCGTCGCACGAAGAGCTTGACGGGGTCCCCGGCATTTGCCGGGATGGTCGACTTGTGGTCCAGGTAGTAGTCCTCGTAAACGGTTTCGGCCATCGTGGGGCTCCGCTCCGTCGGTCTGGTCCGAGGCGGGCGCCCAGGACCGGGCCAGCATGGGGAAGGCCGCGCGCCGGACACCATCGACGTGACCGTGGGCCCGGGTGTCCGACCCGTTCGGGTAGCCCGGAGCGCTCCGAACGGCCGGGCGCACGGCGGGGCGCGAGGGGGCTCACACCATGCGGGCGAGTGTGACCTTCGCCGCTGTTCGGGGAGGGGGTGTGCACGCCGGTTACCGGCAAGTAGCATGGCCGGGTGAGCGGGCGCTCAGTGACGTAAGCCGAGCATGCCCCCGCGCAGCAGTGCACACCCGCACCTGGAGGAGAGCCAACGTGCCTCGTACCGTCAGGGACGTCGTCTTCGTCGACGGCGTCCGCACCCCGTTCGGCAAGGCGGGCCCGAAGGGCATCTACCACGAGACCCGCGCCGACGACCTCGTCGTGAAGGCGATCCGGGAGCTGCTGCGCCGCAACCCGGACCTGGACCCCAAGAAGATCGACGAGGTCGCCATCGCCGCGACCACGCAGATCGGCGACCAGGGCCTGACGCTGGGCCGCACGGCCGGCATCCTCGCGGGCCTCCCGCAGTCCGTCCCGGGCTACTCCATCGACCGCATGTGCGCCGGCGCGCTGACCGCCATGACCGCCGTCGCGGGCGGTGTGGCCTTCGGTGCGTACGACGTCGCCCTCGCCGGCGGTGTCGAGCACATGGGCCGCCACCCCATGGGCGAGGGCGTGGACCCGAACCCGCGCTTCGTCTCCGAGAAGCTGGTCGACGAGTCCGCCCTCTTCATGGGCATGACCGCCGAGAACCTGCACGACCGGTACCCGACGATCACCAAGCTCCGCGCCGACGAGTACGCCGTGCGCTCGCAGGAGAAGGCCGCCAAGGCGTACGCCGACGGCAAGATCCAGCAGGACCTGGTCCCGATCTCGGTGCGCAACACCAACGAGGCCGCGGGTGAGACGGGCTGGGGCCTGGTCACCACCGACGAGCCGATGCGCCCGGGCACCACGCTGGAGAACCTGGCGAACCTGAAGACCCCGTTCCGTACTCACGGCCGGGTCACCGCGGGCAACGCCGCCGGTCTCAACGACGGTGCCACCGCCGCGATCATCGCGTCCGAGGACTTCGCCCGGGAGAACAACCTCCCGGTCAAGATGCGCCTGGTCTCGTACTCCTTCGCGGGTGTCGAGCCCGAGGTCATGGGCTACGGCCCGATCCCGGCCACCGAGAAGGCCCTCGCCCAGGCCGGCCTGTCCATCGAGGACATAGGCCTGTTCGAGATCAACGAGGCCTTCGCCGTGCAGGTGCTGGCCTTCCTGGAGCACTACGGCATCGCCGACGACGACGCCCGCGTGAACCAGTACGGCGGCGCCATCGCCTTCGGCCACCCGCTCGCCTCCTCGGGCGTGCGCCTGATGACGCAGCTGGCCCGCCAGTTCGAGGAGCAGCCGCACGTCCGCTACGGCCTGACCACCATGTGCGTCGGCTTCGGCATGGGCGCCACGGTCATCTGGGAGAACCCGCACTTCAACGCCGAGGGAGGCTCCAAGTGAGCACCACCGCCGATCTCCTGAAGGGCGCGGCCGAGCTCTTCCCGGACGAGGTCGTCACGTCCGCGCACGTCCGCCACCTGGACCTGCCGTTCGGCGCCGGGCGCTTCGCGCTCATCACGCTGGACAACGGCTTCGACCACACCAAGCCGACCACCTTCGGCCCGCAGTCCCTCGCCAACCTGAACGCGGCGATCGACCAGGTCGAGCAGGAGGCCCTCGCGGGCTCCATCGTCGGCGCGGGCATCACCGGCAAGCCGTTCATCTTCGCGGTCGGCGCCGACCTCAAGGGCGTCGAGCTGCTGAAGAAGCACGACGAGGCGCTCGCCATCGGCAAGGGCGGCCACGACGTCTTCAAGCGTCTCTCCGCGCTGGCCGTCCCCACCTTCGCGTACTACAACGGCGCGGCGATGGGCGGCGGTGTCGAGGTCGGTCTGCACTGCACCTACCGCACCGTCTCCAAGGCCATCCCGGCCTTCTCGCTGCCCGAGGTCTTCCTCGGCCTGGTTCCGGGCTGGGGCGGCTGCACCATCCTGCCGAACCTGATCGGTGCGGAGCGCGCGGTCTCGGTGATCATCGAGAACTCGCTCAACCAGAACAAGCAGCTGCGCGGCAAGCAGGTCTTCGAGCTCGGCATCGCCGACGCGCTCTTCGAGGGCGCGGACTTCCTGGAGCAGTCGCTGCTCTGGACCGCGAACGTGCTGAACGGCACCAGCGAGGTCGTCCGCGCCGAGATCGACCGCGGCGAGGGCTGGGACGCGGCCGTCGCCAAGGGCCGCTTCATCGCGGACTCCAAGGTGCACGGGGCCGCCCCGGCCGCCTACCGCGCCCTCGACATCATCGAGGCGTCCAAGGACGGCGACCTGCAGAAGGGCTTCGACGCCGAGGACACGGCCCTGGCCGACCTCATCATGGGCGGCGAACTGCGCTCCGGCATCTACGCCTTCAACCTGGTCCAGAAGCGCGGCAAGCGCCCGGCCGGCGCCCCGGACAAGTCCCTGGCCCGTCCGGTCACCAAGGTCGGCGTCGTCGGCGCGGGCCTGATGGCCTCGCAGCTGGCGCTGCTCTTCCTGCGCCGCCTGGAGGTGCCGGTGGTCCTCACCGACATCGACCAGGAGCGCGTGGACAAGGGTGTGGGCTACGTCCACGCCGAGATCCAGAAGCTGCTCGGCAAGGGCCGCATCAACCAGGACAAGGCCAACCGCCTGACCGCCCTGGTGACCGGTGTCCTGGACAAGGCCGAGGGCTTCGCGGACGCGGACTTCATCATCGAGGCCGTGTTCGAGGAGATGTCCGTCAAGCAGAAGGTGTTCGCGGAGGTCGAGGCGGTCGCCCCGGCGCACGCGATCCTCGCCACCAACACCTCCTCGCTGTCGGTGTCGGAGATGGCCTCGAAGCTCCAGCACCCGGAGCGCGTGGTCGGCTTCCACTTCTTCAACCCGGTCGCGATCCTCCCCCTGCTGGAGATCGTCCGCGGTGAGCAGACCGACGACGCCTCGCTGGCCACGGCCTTCGGTGTCGCCAAGAAGCTGAAGAAGACCGCGGTCCTCACCAAGGACGCCCCGGCGTTCGTCGTGAACCGCATCCTGACCCGCTTCATGGGCGAGATCCAGAACGTCATCGACGAGGGCACCCCGGTGGCCACGGCGGAGAAGGCCATCGAGCCGCTCGGCCTGCCGATGTCCCCGCTGGTGCTGCTGGAGCTCGTCGGCCCGGCGATCGGTCTGCACGTCTCCGAGACGCTGAACCGTTCCTTCCCGGAGCGCTTCAAGGTCTCCCCGAACCTCGCGGCCGTCGTCAAGGCGGGCAAGCGCGGCTTCTACGTCTACGATTCCGGCAAGCCGGAGCTGGACCCCGAGGTCGCCGCCCTCCTGGTACAGGGCGATGTCGTCCTGACGGAGGAGCAGGTCCGCGACCGCGTCCTGGACGCGGTGGCGCAGGAGATCGGCCTGATGCTGGAGGAGGGTGTCGTGGCCGAGGCCCAGGACATCGACCTCTGCCTCATCACGGGCGCCGGCTGGCCCTTCCACCTGGGCGGCGTGACGCCGTACCTGGACCGTGAGGGCGTCTCGGAGCGGGTGAACGGCAAGAAGTTCCTCGCCCCCGGCCTGGCGAGCGTCCCGGTCTGATCCGGACCGCGCGCACGACGAAGCCGATGCCGCACCGCCCTGTCAGGGGCGGTGCGGCATCGGCCGTTTCACGGGGTCGCCCGCGCTCAGCGCGCGAAGAGGGCCAGCGCGTTGGCCACGGGCCGTTCGGTGGCCTTCCCGTCGGCCTCCCGCGGGTGGTTGCGCAGCTCCCCGCCCACGACCATGCTCGTGGACCCGCCGCCGTCGAGGCCGATGCCGTCCTTGGCGCCGAGCGAGGCCAGGAGTTCGGCGGCCTCGGCGAGCGTGGCTCCGGCGTCCTCGCCCTGTTTGCGGCCGTCGATGGTCACCAGCAGCAGGGCGCCGTCGGCGGTGACACCCACCGCCGTGCGCGGGGCCTTCTTGGTGGAGGCGGCCGCGTCGCCGAGTGCGGACGCCCCGTCCCGCAGCAGCCGGTAGCGGCCGCCCACCGCCGTGTCGACGCGGCCGGCCACCGGCAGCCCCGTCATGTCGTTCATCCGGATGGAGCGCGTGATCTTGTTGCCCTCGTGGGCGTGGGAGCGCAGCCACTCGACGCCGGACCCCGTCGCGTAGAGCGTGCTGCCCTTCTCGGGTACCGGCCCGCCGGCGGGCTGGCGGACCTCCACCACCTGGCCGTTGCGGTCGAGCACCGCCTCCGCGCTGTCCGGGGTGCCGGGGGGAGTCCCGTCGCCCCAGTCCTCGGTGAACGCCACGAGTTCGGCGTCGTCCGTGCAGAGGCCTCCGTACGGCTCCTCCATCGGCACTTCGGTGACGGCCAGGCGGTCGCCGCCCACGCCTCCGCAGCCCAGGATGCGGCCCGGGACGCGGTTGATGCCGTCCAGTTCGCGGCGGGCTCCGTCGTCCGAGATCACCTGGCCTTCGGTGGTGACCTCGTCGATACGGGCGTCGATCCGGCCGTCCTTGTCCCCGATCAGCAGGGCCGTCCGGCCGTTGGTCGCCTCGCTGAGCATCTTGCCGCGCTCGGTGTACAGGCCCAGCGGGTCGCCGTCGTAGCCGCCGTAGTTCTTGCCGGTGCTGATGTCGAAGTAGGAGGCGTTGACCGCGGCGAGCGCTCCGGCGGCCTTGGCCATCTCCCGTACCGTCTCGGCGTGGGCGAGGGCGCTGCCGTGCAGGCCGGCCATCTTGACCCGGGCGTCGGGGCGGATGGTCAGGACCTGCACGTGCGAGTTCGCGCGCCCGTCGAGTTTCCGGACGAGCTCCTGGTAGGAGACGCCCTCGGGCAGCGCCGGTGCCGGGACCGGCGGCCGGGAGGAGGCCAGGCCGTCCGGGACTCCGGCACCGCCCGAGCATCCCGCCAGTACGAGGACCGTCGCCAGGGCCGCCGCCAGGCGGGAGGGCCTAGCCATGGAGGGCACCCATGGCTCCCGGTGACAGGGCCAGGTCGCCGATGTGAACGACGACCTCCGACTGGACCGAGTGCCCGTCCTGGTCCTCGTAGGTGCAGGTGAAGAAGTCGTAGCCGTGGTAGGCGGCGGGCGCCTGGTAGGTGACCGTGCCGTCGGGGGCGCAGTGCAGCGTGCCCCGCCGGGGGATGCCGACGCCCGCGCGGCGCAGGCCCTGCTCGGCGTCCGCCGGCAGGGTGACCTGGGCGCCGGGGTGCAGGTGCAGGGCGCGGCCGGGGACGCTGTGGCGGCGGACCCAGAAGCCCCGGTCCTCGATGCCCGAGCAGGGGATCAGCTTGTCGCCCTGGAACGGCATCAGGCCGACGACCACGCGCGGGAGCATCATGGCGCCGTCCCGGGCGTCCGCCTTGACCTTGACGGTGCAGGTGGCCGTGAAGGGCTCGGTGCCACTGGCGAACGCCGCGTGCCGGCCGTTCTTCAGCAGCCGGAAGCCCTGCAGGTCGCCCAGGACCACCGCGTCGCCCAGCATGTCGTCGAGGATGTAGCCGTACGTGCGGTACGCGCCGCCGCTCGGGGTGAGGGTCATGGCCAGGGTGAACTCCTGGCCGGGGACCAGGGGCCGGCCGGGGTCGGCCGAGGACATCAGGTCGAGCACCCCGCCGAGGGGGCCCTGGACGATCCAGGCGCGGACCACGGGGAACCAGTCGCTCACTTCGCCGCTCCCGCCATCGATCTGCCGACCCGCTCCTTGGTGATCCGCTCGGACACGGCGTCGTCGAGGAACTCCACCGCCTGGTTCGCGTCGAACTGGTTCTCCAGGTTCCGGAAGTACTGGCCGGGCAGCAGCCCCCGCGACCGCATCTCGCCGACGACGTACCGGGCTACCTCCACGGCGCCGTACGGCCTCAGGTGCGAGTTGTCGCCCACCCCGTCGGGGTAGTTGGGGTGTTCGCCCGGTTCGAGGTAGAGGAAGACCTGCCGGCAGTCCTGCGGGCCGAGCTGTCGCCACCAGGCGACGCTCCACTCGTTGAGGTCGATCAGGGGTACGGACATCTGCCCGGCCAGCTCCCGCTTGGCGGCCGGGTAGAGCCCCAGCGGCCGGCGGAAGTTGCCGAACTTGTCGAAGACCGAGCGCTCGTGGCTGGAGACGAGCACGGGGTGGGCGCCGCGCAGCCGGGTCTCGTTGACGTAGCGCCGCAGGTTGCCCTGGTAGTCGTAGAAGGGCTCGGTGTGCAGGCCGGCGCCGGGCTTGGCGTCGTTGGGCCCGAAGGAGATCAGGTGCAGGTCGCCGGGGCGGAGGTGGTCCAGGACCCAGGCGAGCCTGCCGCGCTCCATGAAGCTCTTGCTGCTGGCCCCGGCACGGGCGCAGTTGATCAGGTCCACGCCCTGCAGGAAGAGCGGCATCGCCTGTCCCCAGCCGGTCATGGGGGCCATGCTGCGCGGGCGGTCGCATAGGCTCGATCCGCCGGACAGGAAGACTGCCGTCATGGTGCGTCCTTCATGTGTTTCTCAGAACTCCCCGAAGCCCCGTGCTCCGAGGTGCAGTTGCGCCCGCTGGTCGCCGACGACGTTCGCGTCCATGGTGTCGATGACATCGAAGGCTCGTTCGCAGTTGGAGGTGTCGCGCAGGACGAAGAACGCCTCGGCGCGGCGCCGGTACTCGGGTTCGACCTGGAAGTTCCGCTCCATGGTCGCGATGATCTCCGCGACCGCGTGGTCGACGGTGCGGCAGGCCGGGCCGAAGCCGTCCCGGGCCAGGTCGAAGTAGCCCCGCTTGTAGTGCTTGCTGTAGAAGGACTCGTCGTCGAAGTTCGTGTAGACGATGGGCTTGCCCATGTAGGCCACGTCGAAGAACACCGAGGAGTAGTCGGTCACCAGCATCGAGCACTCGCGCATGGCGAGCTGCACGTCGCGGCCCGTCGTCGAGACCGTGATCGACGGGTGGTCGATCTTGAAGTGGCTCAGGTACGGGCGGATCTCGTAGTGCGGCATGAACTCCAGCTCGACACCGTGGTACTGGAGGGCGCCCAGCAGCCGCTCGTTGCGCAGCAGCGCCGAGAAGAACCGGTAGTACTCGGAGGCCGGGAAGGGGATCTCGGGCTTGGCCGCCCTGTTGTAGGAGGGGGCCACGATGTCCCGGCGCCAGGTCGGCATGACCAGGATCCGGCGCGGGCCGCGGACCGGCTCCAGGGCGTCGAAGCGGGGCAGGCCGGTGGCCGCGACGCGCTCGTAGCCGTAGCCGCAGTGCTCGGCGTAGTACGAGCGCTCGCTGCGTCCCGTGGTGAGCACCATGTCGACGTTGGTGGCCTGGCCGTGGATCGAGGCGACGACGTCGTTGTAGACGACGCCGTGCTGGAGGAACACGCGCTTGTAGCGCAGCAGGTCGCCGTAGCCGCGCAGGAAGGCCCTCTTGAGGAGGCCGGGGAAGCCGAGGTAGGCCTCCAGGTCGTACGCGTTGATGAGCCGTTCCGCGTGGAGCAGGTAGGCCCGGTGCTTCCACGAGAGCCGGTCGATGACCTGCCCGTACCGGGCGACCTTGTCCCAGTCCGGGGAGTCGCCGTTGATGGAGTAGTAGATCTTGGTCTTGGGCCGGTTCTGCCGGATCCACTTGAACAGGTGGTAGCTGTTGTCCTGCGCGGTGTCCTCGCGCTCACCGATGATCCAGATGCCCCGGTTGTGCAGGTAGGGGTAGGTGAGCCAGTACATCAGGCGGGTGCGCCAGCCGGGGCGGCCGGGCAGTGAGTTGCGCAGCTCCCAGCGGAAGCGCCGGAGCTTGTCCCCGCGCCGGGCCAGGAAGCCGCGCACCCAGCGGATGGCGACCTGCTCGTCGTCGTCGATCGACAGGACCAGGCGCTGGCGGCCCGAGGTGTGCACGCCCTTGAAGCGGTGCAGCATCTGCCGGGCCGCCAGCGGGATGTCGTGGTGGCGCTCCTGGTCGTGCACCCGCATGACCAGGGTCAGCTCGGCGTTGCGCAGCGGGTCGAGGGCGGCCGGGCGGGCCGTGGCGCGCCAGCCGGAGAACCAGTCCTGGTTCTTGCGGGTGCGCCAGCGGTCGCGGCGGTAGACCTGCTCGACGGGCAGGGCCACCTCCAGCTCCCCGTCGGAGAGCACGAGCTGGATCCGGTTCGTGAACCGGGAGTCGATGTCCACTCCGGAGAAGACGAGGAGCCCCTCGAAGTGGAACGCGTCGTCGGTCCAGTCGAAGGTCTCCAGGACGGCGCTGGCCCGCGGCACGCGCAGCAGCGTCGTGCGCACCGGGTCGCTCGTCAGCCTCCGGTAGATGCCCTCGTCGTCCAGGAACAGGGTGGGCAGGTACTCCGGCGTGCTCAGCGGGTCCGCGAAGAGTTCGAGGTTGCCCGTGACGATCGCGTGGTGCTGGACCTTGGACTGCGGGGCGGACGCGTACTGGAGGATCAGCTCGTCGGAGACCTGGCCGTAGACCGATCCCAGCAGCGGCAGGACTGCGGCGAGCTCCTGCTTGCTCATGATCCGGTGCATGTTGCGCACGTACGGCTGGAGCGTGCGGACGACGAAGCGCTGGGCGAGGACGACGACCCGGGGCGGGGCGCCCTTGACCGAGGCCAGGACGTACGCGGCGAGCCGGACCCGCTCCACCGCCTTGGCGGGGTCGTTCCAGGGGCGGTCGAAGAGCGAGTTCTGGTTCTGCTCGTCGCGCGCGAAGAAACGGGCACCGGGCGCGATGGCCACCGCCCGCGCGTACAGCACGGCCGGGACGGTGAACCAGTCGTCCTCGGGGCCGGGACCCGGGCCGCAGCGGAAGCCGTGCTCCCGGACGAAGGAGGTCCTGAAGAGCTTGGCGCCGAGCTGCGTGGAGAACACGAGGTAGGGCGCGTCCGCCAGCCTGCGGACGGGTTCCTTGCCGCTGAAGTACCGCTGCCACGGCTCGTCCGCGCTGCGCCACGGGCCGGGGAAGTTGTCCGCCTGGCCGGCGACGACGTCGGCGCCCTTGACCCGGCGGGCCGCCGTGAGCAGCCGGCCGACGACGTCCTCGCCGAGGATGTCGCGGGCGCGCGCGAACATCACGTGGGGGGCGACGACGTACTGCAGCCCGTGGTCGAAGGCGGTCCGCAGGCCGAGGCGGTGCTGGGTGACGACTCCCGCGTTGGGGTAGTAGGCGGCGAAGGCCGCCAGCTGCCGGGCGGTGCTGTCGCTGGAGCCGTCGTCGACGAACACCACCTGGGTGGCGGGGAAGCTGCGCTGTGCGACCAGGGAGGAGAGGAACTCGCGCAGGTGGTACTCGTCGTTGTGGCAGTGGACCACGACGGCGGCGGCGTACTGCTCGGGCGGGGTGACGGGTTCGGCCGGGGGCGCGTCCTGCCACCACTGCCAGGGGGTGCCCCGCTCCGAGGTCCCCAGCTGCAGTTCGCCGGTCTCCGGGCGCAGGCCGAGGTTGCCGCTGACGGTCTCGTAGAGCTCGAAGACACCGGTGGGGCACGAATGCCGCATGCGGGTGACGTCGACGCCGCTGATGTTCAGCGCGGTGGAGGCGCGTTCGCCGCCGTGTCTGAGCTGGACGAAGAAGTTCCAGTGGCCCGTGCGGTCGGCCTTGTCCAGGGTGGACTTGAGGTCGACGGTGGTGTGGTAGCGGATCCAGTCCGCGTCGATCTCCACGCCGGAGACGGGGAAGCGGTGGTCCGTCTTGGTGCTGCGGCGGCGCAGCACCGCGATGAGTTCGATCTTGTCATCGGGGTCGAACCGGCTGAACTGGTTGCGTATCGCGCCTTCGATGTGCAGCTCACCGTCGACCATCTCGATCGAGACGGCCTGGTTGTACATGCGGGCGTCGGCCAGCTTGTGGCCGGTCAGCTCCAGCTCGGTGACCTCGAGGAACTTCTCCGCGTCGGGGTAGCCGAGCAGCGATCCCGACCAGAAGACCCGGCCGTCCCGCTCCACGATGTCGGAGCTGATCACGCTGCGGCGCTTCATGTAGTCGGAGGCCGAGACGGCGATGTCCACGCGGCCGTGCATCAGGCCGAAGGCGCGGATCCGCTCCATGGGGCCGCACAGTTCGAAGGTGCCGGGGTCCAGGCCGCGCAGGTACGGGGCGACGGCCGCGACGAACCCGTCGTGGTAGGCGTGGTCCCCGGTGCGCAGTTCGGGTGTGTACAGCCGCAGGTCGTGCGAGAGGAACTTGGCGCCCTTGCGGGCGAGCAGGTCGGGGCGGCCGACGCTGTACAGGAAGCTGTCGGTGTACTGGTGCACCAGGACGCGGTCGCGGATGCTGCGCAGCTCGTGGCGGCGGTTGGTGATCGACGGCTGGTCGGACTCCCGCTCCCACATCCACCGGTAGACGGGGGTGGCGAGGATGGTGAACGACCGCGCGTGGAAGTTCGCGACCGTGGAGAAGTAGGTGTCCTCGAAGTAGACGCCCTCGGGGAAGCGGATGCCGTAGTTGTCGAGGAAGTCCCGGCGATACAGCTTGCCGGTGGCGATCGGGTCGTCGATCAGCTCGGGCATGCCGCCCAGGCCGGCGACCGTCTGGTCCGCCGGGTACAGCTGGGGCTGCCAGACGGTGATCTCGTCGGTGGCCTGGTTGATGCGGACCACGCGGCCGGCGGTGACCTCCGAGCCCGTGGTGAGGGCGGAGGAGAGCAGGGTCTCGACGGCCTTGAGCGGCAGCTCGTCGTCCGCGTCGAGGAACATCACGAACTGGCCGGAGGCGGCTTCGATGCCGTTGTTGCGTGGTGCGCCGCAGCCGCCGCTGTTCTGCGGCCGCTCGATGACGCGGACCCGGCCGTCCTGGGCGGCGAACTGGTGGGCCACGGCGAGGGTGCTGTCGGTGGACCTGTCGTCGACGACGAGGACCTCGACCCCCCGGTGGGTCTGGGCGAGTGCCGACTGGACGGCGCGGCCGAGCGTGGCGCTCGCGTTGAACGCCGGGATGACGATGGTGGCGCGGTACTGCGATATGTCGACCGGGAAGCTCATCTGGGGTGGCGCTCCGGTCCGGCGTAGTCGGGGCGCGCCGCCGGCTGCGACGGGATCTTGGCCAACTGCATGGTGTCGGTGACACCGCCGGTGTACTCGTCCGTGTAGGGACGCGGGTACGGCTGGAAGCCGGGGTCCTCATACGGTTCGGGAGCGGGGAACCGCCGGTCGGCCTCGTCCACGCCCGGGTAGTCCCCGTCGTCGCGGCGGCGGTGGCGGCCCGCGTGCAGGTGCGGGGCTATGGAGCCGGCGCGGGAGGGGGTGCTGCCGGGGTCGAGGCGTTCCATCGTGCGCGTGAAGTCGCGTGTGGAGAGCCAGAACTTGAACATGATCACGAGCTCGAAGACGCCCATCAGCACGGCCGACACCGCGGTGGTCCACAGCACGTGGCCGATGAGGGGGCCGACGATGAAGATGAACATCTGGAACTCGATGCCGCTGATGAGGTGCGGCCGGATGCGGCTCTGGACCAGGGCGTGGCGGACCCGTGCGTACCAGGGGAAGCGCTCGCGGAACTGCTGGTGCAGGTCGATGACCTCGGCCTGGTCGGTCTGCGCGCTCTGGCGCTTGAGCTCGTCCGCCTGGCCCAGGGGGTTCTCGCGCAGCAGGTCCTCGATGAAGACGACCTTGCGGTCCTCCTCCTCCAGGCCCCGCTCCGCCTGCCGGGCCAGGGTAACGGCCTCGATCTTGTTGCGCATGGACATGCGCATCTTGTAGATCTGGAGGGCGTCGACATAGCGGAGCATGTCGAGGAAGATCACGACGAGCGCGGCGAGCAGGAAGATCTCCTGGTCGGCGCGGACGAACTGCCCGCCCATCAGGGCCAGCGCGCAGACGAGCACACGGATGCGGTCGAAGACGTAGTCGAGCCAGCCGCCGAAGATGGTTCCGTTGCCCTTGAGGCGGGCGAGCTTGCCGTCGATGCAGTCGAGGATGAAGCTGACGTGGTAGAGGCCCGCGCCGATGCACAGGGACTGCCAGTCGCCCTGGAAGAAGAAGTACGCGGAGCCGAGGCCCACGTAGAGCGCGGCCCATGTCACGCGGTTGGGCGTCACGAAGTTCCAGCGGGCGAGCAGACAGACGAGGCGGGTCGCAATCGGGTCGACCAGAAGGACCGTCCACCAGGCGTCCCGCTTCTTGCAGGTCAGCTTCTGGACGGCCTTCAGTGACAGCTTGGACATAACCCCTCAGTCGTCAACGGCGAACCGGGCGATGGCGCTCGCCGCCATTGCGACGCCAAACATTCACCTAAGATTCAGGTAAAGGGCGCACCATGACCATAACAAGTCACTTACGGCCTCAACCAGTGCTCAAACGCTCAACTAGCGAGACCAAACAGCCCTTATTGGACATTCCAAGCGGTGAACTCCAGGCCATTGGATCCCAATTGCTGGCGTGCCACGCGGAGTTTGCCGTCCCTTCCGACTGTGGCGATGACCACACGGCCCCGGCTGTCGAAGGCGGCCGCGGGTGGAACCACCGAGGGCTCCCCGGACTCCGACCACCACACACCCGTGTCCGGCCGCCCGTCCGGATGCGCGCCGATGGCCGTCACTCCCCCGGTTCCGCCGCGCACGAGCACCGTGCAACCCCATCCCTGGATGTCGGCACCCGCCACCCCGTCGACCGGACCGAGGCCGTCCGGACCGCCGAGGCCGATCGGCGCCTGCGCGCCCGGCCACCAGACGCAGACCTCGTTGCTGCCCGCGTAGCGGAAGCGCACCACGCCGGCCTCGGGGGCCGCGGAGAGGCTTCCCGGGTACGGGCTCACGGGGATCCGGCGGTTCTCCGTCCACCCCGACGCGGTGTCCCGCCGGTACCAGTGCACGGCGGCCTGGGCGTCGCGCGCTCTCACCACCATGTGCACCCCGCCGTCGACGGCCGGGAAGGCGGCCACTTCGTCGGCCGTCCGCATCCCGCGCAGCGTCTCCCAGCCGGTCAGACTCCCCTTGGGTGACTGCTGACGCACGCTGACACTGTGCCCGAAATTCCGGACAAACACGTTCAGAACGCCGCCGGCGTCGAACGTGGCCGCCGGGAATCCGACTTCACGGGCCTTCTGCCAGCTCGCCGCGTTGGGATTGCCGAGCGAGGTCCACGGTCCGACCGGGCGGCCCGTCTGGTACTGGGTGGCACAGACCACCTCGACGGTGACGCCGCCCTCCCTGCGCTTGGTCCGGCTCAGACCGATCAGGTGCGCGTAGCCCTCGGGGCCCCGCAGCACGGTCAGCCCCGGCAGCAGCTCCGGGCCTTCGAGCAGCTCGGGGCCCCGCCAGCCGTCGGCCTCGGTGGGTCCCTCGGTCCAGCGGACGACTCCGGCGGCCGTGGGCAGGTAGGCGGACAGCCGGCCGTCCTTGCCGGCCATCAGCCACCGGGTGGGGAGGGGATAGCGGGTGGACGCCTGGGGAGGCAGTGCGGGGTCCGCACCGGCCCTGCGGCAGTCGACGAAGACCGGGGTGCTGACGGCCAGCTGGTAACGGCGGGCCGCCCTGAGCGCGCTTCGGGCCACCTGGCCGCGCGCCTCCGGCTCGTTGACGATCGGGAGCTTGCGTTCGCGGTCGATGTCGTCGTGGACGGGATCGGGATCGAGGGTCCGCACGCGCAGCGGCCCGATCTCGTGAAGGGCGTCGAGGATCTGGCCGGTGAGGTTGCCCTCCTCGGCGTCGAGGAAGAACGGTTCTCCGGGGAAGGTACACCCGCGGCGCCGCGCCTGCGCGACGGCCGATTCCATCGCGCGGTACCCGTTGTCGTCGCCGTCGTCGAGACAGACGACCTCGATCACGGAGCCGGCCGGTTCGGAGAGGATGAGAGGAACCGCATCGGCGGGGCCTGCCACGACGATCGCCACGGGGGCCGTCCGGCCGGACTGCGGTTCAGGGAACGTCTCGGCGCCGCGCGCACGACGCCTGGTTGCTCGGGCCATGGCTTCCTCTCCTCCTCCCTGGCGCCTCGCGGACTCCGGGATTTCCGCTTCACCACCGACCAGGAGGACGATATGCGCTCTCCCGTTCGACTCGGAAATCTGCTTATAGTGCAGCGGCATCCGGACGGCCGCACCCACTGACGTCCGCCCCAGGCCCCCGAGGATTCGAGCAGTATGACCCAAGACACCGCCGCCCGCAGTCGCCGCCGGACCGGAGGCCGCGGTGCACGTCCCCGCAAGCGGCGCGTGCTGAGGATCGTCCTCCTCGTGGTCGCCCTGCTCATCCTCGGTACCGCGGGCGCGGGCTGGTGGGCGTACAGCCACCTCAACGGGAACATCGACAGCGTCGACCTGGACAAGGCGATCGGCGACAACCGCCCGCAGAAGGTGGTCGCCGGAGCGCAGAACGTCCTCGTCCTCGGCTCCGACTCCCGGGCGGGGGCCAACGGCGACCTCGACCACGGCGATGTCAGCGGGGCCCGCTCGGACACCGCGATGCTGGTGCACATACCCGAGGGCCGATCCAAGGCGACCGCGGTGAGCATCCCCCGCGACACCCTGATCACCCGGCCCGAGTGCAAGGACGGGGACGGCAAGACCGTCCCGTCCGCGAAGCGTGTCATGTTCAACTCCGTCTACTCCCTCGCGGGTCCGGCCTGTGTGGTCAAGACTGTGGAGGGGATGTCCGGGATCCGCGTGGACCACTTCGTCGAGGTGGACTTCGCCGGCTTCAAGGGCCTGGTGGACGCGCTCGGCGGGGTCACCGTCAAGCTGGACAAGCCGATGAGCGGCGCCAAGGGCGGCCTGAAGCTGGACGCCGGCGAGCACCGGCTGAACGGCACCGACTCGCTCAAGTTCGTGCGGACCCGCTACGGCTACGGCGACGGCAGCGACCTCGGGCGCATCGGCCTCCAGCAGCAGTTCATGATGGCGATGCTGTCCGAGATCAAGAAGCAGGACGCCCTCGGCAACCCCGCGCGGCTCTACAAGCTCGCGGACTCCGGCACCAAGTCGCTGACCACCGACTCCGACCTCGCCTCGCTCACCGCGCTGGCCGACTTCGCGCAGAGCATGAAGGGCGTGGACCCGGAGACGATGGAGACGATCATGCTGCCGGTCGCCTACGACAAGGTGGACCCGAATCGCGTGATCGTGGCCGAGCCGCAGGCGACCCAGCTGTGGGAAGCCCTCCGCAACGACCAGAAGATCCCGGCCTCCGCGAAGGACTCCCCCGCCAAGGGCTGACGCCCGGCTCGCGCCCGCTAGTACTTCGCGTCGCGGCCGACCTGGCCCAGCCGGCTGTTGCGGCGTCCGTACAGGAAGTACACGAAGAAGCCGATCACCATCCAGATCGCGAAGCGCAGCCAGGTCTCGGCCGGCAGGTTCAGCATCAGCCACACCGAGGCCGCGATCGACAGGATCGGGACCACCGGCACCCACGGGGTGCGGAAGGACCGGTGCAGGTCGGGGCGGGTCCGGCGCAGGATGATCACGCCGAGGGCCACGACCACGAAGGCGAAGAGCGTGCCGATGTTCACCAGGGTCGCGAGCTCGTTGATGCTGGTGAATCCGGCGACGATCGCGATGATCACGCCGAGCAGGATCGTCGGCCGGTAGGGCGTACGGAACTTCGGGTGGGTCCGCGAGAAGAAGCGCGGCAGCAGGCCGTCGCGGCTCATCGCGAAGAACACGCGGGTCTGGCCCAGCAGCAGGATCATGCACACCGTGGTCAGGCCCACGGCCGCGCCGAAGCTGATGATGCCGCCGTACACCGGATGCCCCTGCGACTTGAAGGCGTCGGCCAGCGGGGCGCTCACCGACAGCTCGGTGTAGTGCTGCATGCCGGTGACCACGAGCGAGACCGCCACGTACAGCACGGTGCAGATGAACAGCGAGCCGAGGATGCCGCGCGGCATGTCCTTCTGGGGCAGCTTGGTCTCCTCGGCCGCCGTGGCCACGACGTCGAAGCCGATGAAGGCGAAGAAGACGACGGAGGCGGCGGTGAAGATGCCCATGACGCCGAAGTTCGTGGGCTCGTAGCCGAAGATCAGCTGGACCAGTGGGGCGTCGAGGCCCGAGCCGCCCTTCTGGGGCACCGCCTCCGGGACGAACGGCTTGTAGTTGCTGCCCTTGAGGAAGAACAGGCCCGCGATGATCACGATGAGCACCACCGTGACCTTGATCGCGACGACGAGGGCGGTGATCCGCGCGGACAGCTTCACGCCGACCACCAGGATCGCCGTCAGCACCAGCACGAGGACGAAGGCCAGCAGGTCGAAGGTGCCGCCCGCCGCGTCCGGCCCCTGGAGGGCCGCGGGCAGATGGATGCCCGCGTTGTCCATGAGGGAGCGGACGTACCCGGACCAGCCGACGGCGACCACCGCGGTGCCGAGGGCGAATTCCAGGACCAGGTCCCAGCCGATGATCCAGGCCGGCAGCTCGCCGATCGAGGCGTAGGAGAAGGTGTACGCCGACCCCGCGACCGGGACGGTCGAGGCGAACTCGGCGTAGCACAGCGCGGCGAGGGCGCACACGACACCGGCGGCCACGAAGGCCAGCGCGGTGGCGGGGCCCGCGGTCTCCTTGGCCACCTTGCCGGTGAGGACGAAGATGCCGGTGCCGATGATCACGCCGACGCCGAAGACGGTCAGGTCCCAGGCGGACAGCGACTTGCGGAGCTGGTGTTCCGGCTCCTCGGTGTCCCGGATGGACTGTTCGACCGACTTGGTGCGGAAGGGACTGTTCAGATCCGTACTCACCAACGCACCTCCGAACAAGGTGACGCACGCGAACGGGCCGGGAGGCCCACCCCTTCCAGGGTGATCTCCCGGCCCGTGACGTGCAACCGCGCGGCGATCTAGTGGCCGATACCCGCCCTAGTCGACGATGGCGGCCGCCTCGCTGTCGTAGCGCCCGTCCAGCTTGGCCACCAGGCCGGTGACCTGCCGGGCGATGTCCGGGGCGGTCAGACCGATCTCGGCCATGACCTCCTTGCGGGTGGCGTGGTCGAGGAAGCGCTGCGGGATGCCGAAGTCGCGCAGCGGTACGTCCACGCCCGCGTCGCGCAGGGCCTGCGCGACGGCCGAGCCGACACCGCCGGCTCGGCTGTTGTCCTCTACGGTGACGACCACGCGGTGGCCGTCGGCGAGCGGGGCCAGCGCCTCGTCCACCGGCTTGACCCAGCGGGGGTCCACGACGGTGCAGGAGATGCCCTGCTTGTCGAGGAGGTCGGCGATCTCCAGGCACATCGGGGCGAGCGCGCCGACCGAGACGAGCAGCACGTCGGGCCGGGCCACCTCGGGGGCCGGGGCCCGCAGCACGTCCATGCCGCCGATCCGGCCGACGGCCGGGACGGCCGGGCCGACGACGCCCTTGGAGAAGCGCACGACGGTCGGCGCGTCCTTGACCAGGACGGCCTCGTTCAGCTGCGCGCGCAGCTGCTCGGCGTCGCGCGGGGCGGCGAGGCGCAGGCCCGGGACCACCTGGAGGATGGACATGTCCCACATGCCGTTGTGGGAGGCGCCGTCCGTACCGGTGACACCGGCGCGGTCCAGGACGAAGGTGACCCCGCACTTGTGCAGGGCGACGTCCATCAGGACCTGGTCGAAGGCACGGTTGAGGAAGGTGGCGTAGACGGCGAAGACCGGGTGGGCGCCGCCGGTCGCGAGGCCCGCCGCCGAGGTGGCGCCGTGCTGCTCGGCGATGCCCACGTCGAAGATCCGGTCCGGGAAGGCGTCCGCGAACTTCTTCAGGCCGACGGGCTGGAGCATGGCCGCGGTGATCGCGACGATGTCCTTGCGCTCGTGGCCCAGCTTGACCATCTCGTCGGCGAAGACGGAGGTCCAGCTGGCCGCGTCGGTGGAGACCGGCAGGCCGGTGTCCGGGTGGATCACGCCGACCGCGTGGAAGCGGTCCGCCTCGTCCTGGACGGCCGGCTCGTAGCCCCGGCCCTTCTGGGTGAGGCAGTGCACGATGACCGGGCCGCTGAAGCGCTTGGCGCGCTGGAGCGCCGATTCCAGGGCCTCGATGTCGTGGCCGTCGATGGGGCCGATGTACTTCAGGCCCAGGTCCTCGAACATGCCCTGCGGGGCGATGAAGTCCTTGAGGCCCTTCTTGGCGCCGTGCAGGGTCTCGTAGAGGGGCCTGCCGACGACCGGGGTGCGCTCCAGGAGGTCCTTGCCGCGGGCCAGGAAGCGCTCGTAGCCGTCCGTGGTGCGCAGCGTTGCCAGGTGGTTCGCGAGGCCGCCGATGGTGGGGCCGTACGAGCGCTCGTTGTCGTTGACGACGATGACGAGCGGGCGGTCCTTGGCGGCGGCGATGTTGTTCAGCGCCTCCCAGGCCATGCCGCCGGTCAGCGCGCCGTCGCCGATGACGGCGGCGACGTGGTGGTCCTCGCGGCCCAGCACCTCGTTGGCCTTGGCGATGCCGTCGGCCCAGCCGAGCACGGTGGAGGCGTGCGAGTTCTCGATCACGTCGTGGTCGGACTCGGCGCGCGAGGGGTAGCCGGACAGGCCGCCCTTGGAACGCAGGTTGCCGAAGTCCTGGCGGCCGGTGAGCAGCTTGTGGACGTAGGCCTGGTGGCCGGTGTCGAAGAGGACCTTGTCCTTGGGCGAGTCGAAGACCCGGTGCAGGGCGATCGTCAGCTCGACCACACCGAGGTTGGGGCCGAGGTGCCCGCCGGTCTTGGAGACGGCGTCGACGAGGAACGACCTGATCTCCGCGGCGAGCTGGTTGAGCTCCTCCTGGCCGAGCCGGTCGAGATCGCGCGGTCCCTTGATGCGGGTCAGCAGCACCCGTGCCTCCTTGCAGTTGCTTGCTGGTCTGTCGAGTCTAATGTTCCGCTCGCGGGTACGGTCATCGGGCCGTCCCGGGTGCGCCACACCTTTGTCATACATGAACACACCACCACGGCGTCATACATCACATGCGGGCGTATACCCGCACAGCTGTACACACTCGGGGACGCACAGGTGCCCGGCGCCACTCGGAGTGGCACCGGGCACTGTGACCGGTATGACCGCCGGAAGTCCTCCGGACGCGCGGTCAGTCAGGCGCGTCCGGCCGTCTTCTGGGTCTTGCGCGTGATCGAGTCGATCACCACGGTCGCCAGCAGCACGGCTCCCGTGATCATGTACTGGATCGGCGTCGCGATTCCCTCCAGGGCCAGACCGTACTGGATGGAGGTGATGACCATGACGCCGAGGAGGGCGTTCCAGGTCCGGCCCCGGCCGCCGAAGAGGCTCGTGCCGCCGATGACGGCCGCCGCGATGACGTTCATCAGCAGGTCGCCGGCGCCGGCGCTCTGGTTGGCCGCCGCGATCTTGGAGGCCCAGAAGAGCCCGCCGATGGCGGCGAAGGTGCCGGCGATCGCGAAGACCGTGATCCGGACCCGGTTGACGTTGATGCCGGCGCGGCGGGAGGCCTCGACGCTGCCGCCGAGCGCGAACACCTGGCGGCCGAAGGAGGTGCGGCGCAGGACGAAGTCCGTACCGACCAGGGCCAGCAGGAAGAGCACCACCGCGAGCGGCAGGCCCTTGTACTGGTTGAACACGATCGCGGGGCCGAAGGTGAACACCGCGAGCAGGCCGGTGCGCAGCAGGATCTCGGCGAGCGGCCGGGAGGGGACCCCGGCGGCCTCACGGCGCCGCGCGTCGAAGAAGGTGGCGAGGAAGTACCCGGCCACCGCGACCGCGGCCAGCCCGTAGCCGACGGCCACGTCCGAGAAGAAGTACGTGGTCAGCTGCCCGACCACGCCCTCGGAGTCGAGGTTGATCGTTCCGTTGCTGCCCAGGATCTGCAGCATCGCGCCGGACCAGAACAGCAGGCCCGACAGGGTGACGGCGAAGGCCGGGGCGCCGATCCGGGCGAAGAAGAAGCCGTGGATGGAGCCGATCAGGGCGCCGCCGGCGATGGCGGCGAGGATCGCGAGCCATTCGTTCACGCCGTGGGTGACGGCGAGGACGGCGACGATCGCGCCCGAGACACCGCTGACGGAGCCGACCGAGAGGTCGATCTCGCCCAGCAGCAGCACGAAGATGATGCCGACGGCCATCATGCCGGTGGCGGTCATCGTGATCGCGATGTTGCTGAGGTTCTCCGGGGAGAGGAAGTTCGAGTTCAGGCCCTGGAAGATGCTCCAGATGATGATCAGGCCGATGACGACCGGGATGGATCCCAGGTCACCCGCCTTCATCCGGCGACCGAACTCGCTCAGGTATCCGGCGAGGCCCTCCTCGCGGACGAGCAGGCGGGGGTCGACGGCCGGGATGGCGTCGTGCGCGGCGGCCGGGTTGACCACGTCGGCGTGCTCGGTGGTCCCGTCCGGCTTGTGCAGCGGGTCGGCGGCTGGGTTCTCGGTGCTCACTTGCGAGCCTCCCCGGTGCGGGCCGCCCGGCGGGTCACGGCGTTGTCCGTGGCTCCCGTGATGGCGGAGATGATCTCTTCCTGCGAGGTGTCGGCGACGTTGAAGACACCGTTGTTGCGGCCCAGCCGCAGGACCGCCACCTTGTCGGCGACGGCCTTCACATCGGCCATGTTGTGGCTGATGAGGATGACGGCGTGGCCGCGCTCGCGCAGCCGCTCCACCAGGTCGAGGACCTGTGCGGTCTGCTCGACGCCGAGGGCGGCGGTGGGCTCGTCGAGGATGACGAGCTGGGGCTCGCCCAGCATGGAACGGGCGATCGCCACGGTCTGGCGCTGACCGCCGGAGAGCGAGGCGATGGGGATCCGGACGCTGGGTATCCGGATGGACAGGGTGGTCAGGAGCTCGCGGGCGCGGCGCTCCATCTCCACCTCGTCCAGGACGCCGCGGCGCCTGAGCTCGCGGCCGAGGAAGAGGTTGCCGACGACGTCGATGTTGTCGCACAGCGCCAGGTCCTGGTAGACCGTCGCGATGCCCAGGTTCTGGGCGTCGTGGGGCTTCCCGATGGAGACCGGACGCCCCTCCCACTCGATGACGCCGTCATCGATGGGGTGCACGCCGGCGATCGTCTTGACCAGCGTGGACTTGCCGGCGCCGTTGTCACCCACAAGGGCGACCACTTCACCGGAGTGGATCTCGAGTTCTACGTCGGTCAGGGCCTGAACGGCGCCGAACCGCTTCGAGACCCCTCGCAACGCCAGCACGGGCGCAGCGGACACATGAACCATCTCCTTCGCCGCCTGACCGGCGGGGATGTCGTGCAAAAGAGCAGGAGCGGGGATGAATGGGGGAAACGTTTCTGCCCGGCGCCCCGCGGATGGCGGGGGAAGAGGGGGCGGGGCGCCGGGCAGGCACGGGGGGCCACCTCGCAAGGAGGCGGCGGGGGCCGCTACTTCAGGCCGAGGGCGGCGCAGGCGGCCGCGTACTTGTCGGTGCAGATCTCGTCGGCCGTGTAGACGCCGTCCTTGATCACGCTGTCCTTGATGTTGTTCTTGGTGAGCGAGACGACCGGGATCAGCACGGCCGGAACGCCCTTGGTGGTCGGGCTGTCGACCGTGGAGGTGGTGACGCCGGCGACCTTCTCCCCCTTGGCGAGGGCGACGGCCATCTTCGCGGCGGCCTCGGCCTCGGGGGCGTACGGCTTGTAGACGCTCATGAACTGCTCGCCCGCCACGATCCGCTGCACACCGGCGAGTTCGGCGTCCTGGCCGGTGACCGGGGGCAGGGGGGAGACACCGGCCGCCTTGAGGGCGGTGATGATGCCGCCGGCCATGCCGTCGTTGGCGGAGTAGACGCCGATGACCTTGTCCTTGCCGAGCGCGGAGAGCGCGGCCGCCATGTTGGTGTTGGCGTTCTCCGGCTTCCACTCGACCGTGTCGTACTCCTTGCCGATGTTCACCTTGCCGTCGAGGACGGAGTGCGCACCGGACTTGAAGAGCTTGGCGTTCGGGTCGGTGACCGAGCCGTTCATCATGACGATCTGGCCGTCCTTGGCCTTGTCGCCCAGCGCCTCCAGCAGCGCCTTGCCCTGGACCTTGCCGACCTCTTCGTTGTCGAAGGAGGTGTAGGCGTCGATCGGGCCCTCGGCCAGGCGGTCGTAGGCGACGACCGGGATGCCGGCGTCCTTGGCCTTCTTGACCGAGCCGGCGATGGCCTTGGAGTCCACGGCGTCGACGATCAGGACGTTCACCTTGTTGGTGATCATCGTGTCGACCTGCGAGTTCTGCGTGGTCGCGTCCTGCTTGGCGTTGGCGTAGACGACCTGGCCCTTGCCGCCGGTGAGTTCGGCGACCTTCTTCTCGATGAGCGGCTTGTCGAACTTCTCGTAACGCGCGGTCTGGTTCTCCGGCAGGAGCAGGCCGATCTTGATCGCCTCACCCGTGGCGGCGCCGGTGGCCTTGGGCTTCTCGCCTGCCTCCTTGGCGGTGCCACAGGCGGCGAGCGAGGCGGCCATGGCACCGGCGGCTACAGCTACGGCGGCTCTACGCATACGAGTGTTCATTTCTTGAACCTCCCTGACGAGGCCGCAACGCTGCGGCCGAGGTGGATGTGAGTCAACCCCGGCCGCGTTTTGCCGTCAAGGAGTGAATCCTTAACGAGATGACAACGGTGCCATCTGTTATCTACCTGAAGGCAAGACGGCGGGAGCTCGCACTCCACTTCCATGGTCCGACAAAAGCGTCGAATCGCCCATCTCGCTGAGTACGAGGGCCAGTGCGCCCAGTACCTCGGCCCGACCGCCCAGCGAGCCCGTGAGCACCGACAATTGGCGGGCCGCGCTCGGGATCGCGTACCTCCCCACGGATTCACGGATGGGAGCCAGGACCAGTTCACCGGCCTCCGCCAGGGAGCCGCCCAGGACCACCCGGCTCGGGTTCAGGAGGTTGCAGAGGCTGGCCACGCCGCTGCCGATGTGACGGCCCACGTCCGTGATCACCCGGCGGCAGCCCGGGTCCCCGCCGCGGGCCAGTTCGACCACCCGCTCCATCGTCAACTCCGGTCCGTGCGTGCCCTGGAGCAGCGGCAGGACGTACCGGGCCGCGGCGAAGGTCTCCAGGCAGCCGCGGTTGCCGCAGCGGCAGACCGGGCCGGATTCGTCCAGCGTGATGTGCCCGATCTCGCCCGCGGTGCCGCCCGGGCCCCGGTAGATCCGGCCGTTGATCACCAGCCCGGCGCCGACGCCGCTGGCCACCTTGATGTAGGCGAGGTCCTTTACTCCCCGGCCGCTCCCCCAAACGAGTTCACCGAGGGCCCCGAGGTTCGCGTCGTTGTCCACGTAGACCGGTACGCCGAGGCGCTGCGAGAGCTCCTGGCGGGGGTTGATGCCCGCCCACCCGGGCAGGATCGCGGTCGAGCCCAGGGTCCCGGACTCCACGTCGATCGGGCCTGGGACGCCGAGCCCGACGCCGATGACCTTCTCCAGCCCCACCCCGATGCCCGCGATCAGCCGCCCCACCAGCGCTTCCGCCCGGTCGAACCCCTCCGCCCAGGAGGCGTCCACGTCCAGCGGCTCGGCCTCCTCGGCCAGCACCTGGTGGGCGAGGTTGCCGACCGCCACCCGCAGGTGGGTGTGGCCGAAGTCGACGCCGATGACGATGCCGGCGTCACCGCTGAGCGAGACGCTGCGCGCCCGCCGGCCGCCCGCCGAGGTGTCGGTGACCTCGACGGTCCCGCTCTCCTTGAGCTCGCGGACGATGTTGGAGACCGTGGCCGCCGACAGTCCGGTGGTACGGGCGATCTCCGCCTGGGTCAGCGAACCCGCGAGGCGCACCGCCCGCACGACCCGTTCGAGGTTCGCGCGATGCAGCGAGGACTGCGATCCGGGAGTCTGCACGACTCATCCACTCCTGCCCATAAGCGACGGCCAGCCGTCGCCCCCCGGCCGGGACGTCGCGGCTTCGCGCAGCGAGACCCCGGCGTCTCTCCAACTTGTGAACCTTAAGTCGAGCCTTTGTCCATCGAGACGTCAAGAGGCTGAGGCAGCACGAAACGGCCACTATCGACCAAAAGGGTGAGGAGCGGTCGCCGAGATCGTGTTACGGTCGCTGAGGCGCCGGTCCTCTGCGGCCTTTCCGGCCGGACCGGGCGCCCTGCGATGACGGCGCTACGCAAGGAGGTGTTCGGGATGAGTCCCGATCGAAGTCTTTGCAGCGCTTCCGTCCGCTGACGCGTTGATCAGCTGACCTTTTCCGAGTGCGCACGGCCGCGGCACACCGCTGCCCCGTTGCGTGCCCGCATCCCTTCCGCACGCCCTGACCCTCCTGTCAGGCGTGTGTCATCCATGCCCATCGGTGCGCCCTGCGGCCCTGCGAGGCCGCTCCGCGCCGACCCATGATCACTCCACGTGACCGCTCGGCTCCGCGCCGCCCGGACACCGTGGAGGGAGGTATTCGTCATGACCATGCTCACCCCCCGTACCCCCACCAAGCTCGCACCGCCGGGCCGGGCCCGCCGCGAGCGCAAGGCCGCCGAGCTGGAGTCCCGCACCCGCGCAGTCGGCGAGCGCCTCGTCGAGGTCAGCGCCCGCCCCGGCATCCGGGTCCTGCAGGACGTGGACTCCTCGCGCAGCGGCCTCACCCACGCCGAGGCGGCCCTGCGCCTGGAGCGGCACGGCTACAACGTCGTCGCGCAGGAGCGCGCCCCGCTGTGGTTCGTCCAGCTGGGGAAGGCGTACTGGAACCCCTTCATCGGCGTCCTGGTCTTCCTGGCCGCCGTCATGTACTGGCAGGACCCCGAGGACCCGGGCGTCGTCATCCTCTCCGTGATGGTGGGGGTCAGCGGGCTGCTGCGCTTCTGGCAGGAATACCGCTCCGGCCGCGCCGCCGACGCGCTGAAGAAGCTCGTCACCACCACCTGTGCGGTGCAGCGCCGGGCCGGCAGCGGCTCCGGGCCCACCACCTTCGAGGTGCCCATGGACCAGGTGGTCCCGGGCGACGTGGTCAGGCTGGCCGCCGGTGACCTGATCCCGGCCGACCTGCGGCTGATCACCTCCAAGGACCTGATGGTCAGCCAGGCCGCGCTGTCCGGCGAGTCCCTGCCGGTCGCCAAGGCGGACACGCGTACGAACGACCTCGGCCAGCAGGAGACGACCGATCCGGTCGAGGCCGACAACCTCTGCCTGATGGGGACTTCGGTCACCTCCGGCACCGCCACCGGCGTGGTCGTGGCCACCGGCGCCGACACCTACTTCGGCTCGATGGCCGGCTCCCTGGTCGGCGAGCGCCCCCAGACCAACTTCGACAACGGCGTGCGCAGGGTCAGCTTCCTGCTGATCCGCTTCATGCTGGTCATGGTCCCGGTCGTCTTCACGATCAACGGACTCACCAAGGGCGACTGGAACGAGGCCTTCCTCTTCGGTATCGCCGTCGCCGTCGGTCTGACCCCCGAGATGCTCCCGATGGTGGTCTCCGCCAACCTGGCGCGCGGCGCGGTCGCCATGTCCAAGCGCAAGGTGGTCGTCAAGCGGCTCAACGCCATCCAGAACCTGGGCGCGATGGACGTGCTCTGCACGGACAAGACCGGCACCCTCACCGAGGACCGGATCGTCCTGGACCGCTACCTGGACGTGCACGGCGACGAGGACAACGAGGTCCTCGAATACGGCTACCTCAACGCGCACTTCCAGACGGGCCTGCGGAACCTGATGGACCAGGCGGTCATCGACCGCGTCAACGAGGCCGAGGAGGTTGTCGTCGACGCACGGTTCTCGATGGTCGACGAGATCCCCTTCGACTTCGCCCGGCGCCGCATGTCCGTGGTCCTCAACCGCAATTCCCTCGTGGGCGACCTCGGCCGCTCCGAACACGTCATGATCACCAAGGGTGCGGTCGAGGAGGTCCTGGACCTCTGCACCCACATGAGGGACCGCGGCGAGCGGGTCGAACTGACCGAGCAGCTGCGGTGGCACGTCACCCGCATCGCCGAGGACAACAACCGCAAGGGCCTGCGGGTCCTGGCCGTCGCCACCCGCACGATCGCGACCCCTCGCGACACCTACACGGTCGCCGACGAGGACCAGCTGACCCTGATCGGCTTCCTCGCCTTCCTCGACCCGCCGAAGGCCGACGCCGCCCGCGCCCTCCAGGGTCTGGCCGACAAGGGCATCGCGGTCAAGGTGGTCACCGGCGACAACGACCTCGTGGCCGCCCGGGTCTGCGCGGACGTCGGCATCGACGTCGGGCACGTGGTGCTCGGCTCCGAGATCGACGCCCTCGACGACGCCGGGCTGCGCGCGCTGGCCGCCCGTACGACGGTCTTCGCCAAGGTCAACCCGGTCCAGAAGGCCCGGATCGTGCGGGCCCTGCAGGCCGAAGGACACACCGTCGGCTTCCTCGGGGACGGCATCAACGACGCGGCCGCGCTGCGCGACGCCGATGTCGGCATCTCGGTCGACACCGCCGTGGACATCGCCAAGGAGTCGGCCGACATCATCCTGCTGGAGAAGGACCTGACCGTCCTGGAACAGGGCGTGATCCAGGGCCGGACCACCTTCGGCAACACGATGAAGTACATCAAGATGACGGCGTCGTCGAACTTCGGCAATGTCTTCTCGGTGCTGGTGGCGAGCGCGTTCATCCCCTTCCAGCCGATGCTCGCGATCATGCTGCTGGTCCAGAACCTGGTCTACGACATCTCGCAGCTGGCGACCCCGTGGGACCGGATGGACGAGGAGTACCTGCGGAGGCCCCGCAACTGGGACGCCAAGGGCATCTTCCGCTTCATGGTCACCATCGGCCCGGTCAGCTCGATCTTCGACATCTCGATGTTCCTGATCATGTGGAACGTCTTCGCCGCCAACAGCGAGGCCAGCCAGTCGCTCTTCCAGTCCGGCTGGTTCATCGAGGGCCTGCTCTCGCAGACCCTGATCGTCCACATGATCCGTACCCGGAAGATCCCCTTCATCCAGTCCCGCGCCTCCTGGCCCGTGATGGTGATGACGATCCTCGCGGTGCTGACCGGCCTGTGGCTGCCGTTCTCCCCGCTGGCACCCTCGCTGGGCTTCGTCGCCCTGCCGGCGAGCTACTTCCCGTGGCTGATCGGCGTACTGCTCGCCTACTGCGCGCTCACCCAGTTCGTGAAGACCTGGTACATCCGCACGTTCAACACCTGGCTCTAAGAGGAGAACGCCGGTTCCGGGGGCAGGGGGCGCCCCCGGAAGCGGCGCCGCTACTTGAGCGTCGCGGAGGTCAGGCCCGCCTGGATCTGGCGCTGGAAGGAGAGGTAGACCACCAGCATCGGGATCATCGCGATGGTCACGCCGGCGAACAGCACCGGCAGGTCCGTCTCGTAGCCCATCTGGTACTGGAGCTGGATCAGGCCCTGGGTGAGCATGTAGCGCTCGGGGTCCGATCCGCTCTGGGGCTGCATCAGTACGGAGGGCAGGATGTACTGGTTCCACTGGCCCAGGACATTGAATATCCCCACGCTGATCAGGCCGGGCTTGGCCATCGGCAGCATCACCTGGAAGAAGATCCGGGTGTCGGAGGCCCCGTCGATCACCGCCGCCTCGTGCACCGCCGTCGGCAGGGTGCGGAAGAAGGAGTGCATGAAGAAGACGGTGAAGGGCATCGAGTAGGCGACGTAGACCAGGATCAGACCCTGGTACGTGTTGAGCATGTCGAGGCGCTTGACCATGAAGAAGAGCGGTACGAGCGCCAGGAAGACGGGGAACATCGCCCCGCTGACGAAGAAGTAGTAGATGATCCGGTTCCCCGGGAAGGGGTAACGGGCCAGCACGTACGCCGCCATGGAGCCGAGCAGCATGGTCAGCGGCACAGAGAACGCCATCACGATCAGCGTGTGGGCGAAGTAGTCGCCGATGCCCTTGTCCCAGGCCCGGGAGAAGGCGTCGAAGTGCCAGTTGGACGGCCAGCTGAGCGCCGAACCGCCGATCTGCGAGTCGGTCTTGAAGGAGCCGAGCGCCAGCCAGATCAGGGGCAGGACGATCAGTATCGCCCAGACGGCGAGGAAGCCGTGCGAGAAGACGTTGAGCACCATGCCGTCGGAGCGGCCGTTCCCGCCCCCCTTGGCGCGGCCGCGGCCGCTGCCGCCGGACCGCTCGGCCGAGGACTCGCCCGGTGCCTTGATCACTGTGGTCATCGTGGTCTCCCGCTCAGAACTCGATGCGCTCGCGGCGGGTGGCGCGCAGCGTGATGATGGAGAGGATCATGGTCAGGACCAGCATGACCACGCCCATGGCGCAGGCGTATCCGCTCTTGCCGAAGTACAGGAAGTTGCGCATCAGCACCGTGGCCATGACCTCGCTGTGGTGGTCGGGACCGCCGCCGAACTGGCCCGAGGTCATGGTCGACACCAGGACGAACATGTCCATCGCGGCGATGCCGAGGTAGACCGCGGAGGTCTGCACGGAGTCCCACAGCAGGGGGAGCGTGACCTTGAGGAAGGTCTGGGCGCGGCCCGCGCCGTCCAGCAGCGCGGCCTCGTAGATGTCCTTGGGTACGGACTGCATGGCCGCCGAGAAGAGGACCAGGTAGAAGCCGACCCCGTGCCAGACCACGACCAGGAGCAGGCACCACAGCACCAGGTTGGGCTGGTTGAGCCACTCGACGGGGTGGGCCGGGTCGACGAGGCCGATCTTGCTCAGGAATCCGTTGAGCAGACCGCCCTCGTCGCTGCGGTACACCGCGCCGAAGAGCACCGCGAGGATGGCGAGGGAGAGCACCTGCGGGAAGAAGTAGACGATCTTGTAGACGCCGGACCCCCGGACACCGCGCACACCGCCCGCCCCGCTGCGCCCTCCCGCGTTCACCATGAAGGCGAAGAAGAGGGCGAGCAGGATGGTGATGGTCGGGACGAACACCAGGAGCAGCAGGTTGTGCCACAGGGCACCGCGGAAGACCTCGTCCTTCATCAGGGCCGAGTAGTTGTCCAGTCCGACGAAGTCGAACGTCGGTGACTGGCCCGACCAGTTGGTGAAGGAATAGCCGAACGTCTGAATGTACGGCCAGATGACGAAAGTCAGATACAGCGCGAGCGGCAGGATGAGGAAGCCGGCGATGAAGCCGATCCGTCCCTTGCCCCGTGCTACTTGGCTCATGGTGTCCGTCCCTGATGACGCTGCCGGTGGACGCGGTGTCAGCTGCGGTGGTTGTTCTTGGCGTTGGGGTCCTTGGCAGCCTTGTCCACCGCGGCCTGGGCCCGCTTGATCCACTCCTTCGGCTGGATCCGCTGGGCCATCAGCTCATTGGAGGCGTTCTGGATCTCGGTGTCCATCTCGCTGTACCAGTCCGGGTAAAGGTAGTTGAAGGTGTTCTCGCCCGCCGCCTTGAGGGCGGTGACCGCGGACTGGGTGCCGGGGCGGAGCTTGACGCCCGGGTCCACGCCGTCCTTGACGACGGTCAGGGAGTTGGCCTGCTGGGCGAAGATCGTCGACCACTCGCGGGAGAGCATCGAGCGCAGGAACTCCAGGCCGCCCGCCTTGTTCGCGGCCTTCTCCGGGACGATGAAGGGCTCGTTGGCGCCGGCCCGGATGGCGGTGAAGGGCAGCTTGCTGTCGGCGAGGACCGGCACCGGCAGGAACTTCATGTCGAAGTCCTCCGGGGTCTGCTTGAGCTGCTCGTTCTCCAGCCAGGAGCCGGAGGGGATGAAGGCGGCCTTGTACTGGTTCCAGGCGGTCTGGGACTCCGTGTGGGTCAGGCCGTTGGTGCCCGGCATCAGGTAGCCCTTCTCGACCACCTCGTAGACCGCCTCGACGGCGGCCAGGGCGGCGGGGTTGCCCTCGAAGGCGTTGGGCTCCAGGTTGTCGATGGCCTTCATGGCCTCCAGACCGCCCTTCTTGGCGATCAGGTCCATGATGACGACGTTGATGTAGTACGGGTACTTGCCCTGGTGGGCGAGGCCGCCGATGCCGGCCTCCTTGGCCTTGGCGCAGATGGCCAGGAACTCGTCCCAGGTCTTCGGCTCGGCCCAGCCCTTCTCCTTGAAGAGCTTGGCGGAGTACCAGAGGCCGAAGACGGTGTAGACGTAGTTCAGCGCGACGAACTTGCCGCCCTGGGTGCCCTGTTCGACGGTGCCCGCGATCAGGGTGTCGCGGACCTTCTTGCTCGGGTCGTCGAGCGAGGGCGCGTCGAGCACGGCGGTGAGGTCGGCGAGCTGGCCGCCCTTGGCGAGGACGTCGATCTTGATCTGCTGGGCGCCGGAGTCGTCGATGACGTCCGGCGGGTTGCCTCCGTTGAAGCGGGGCTGGAGCTTGGCCGCGATCTCCTGGGTGCCCAGGTGGGAGCTGGTGGTGCCCCACTTCTTGTCGAAGGCGGCCTCCCAGGCCTTGGCGTAGTCGTCGCCGAACCCGCCCTTGAAGACGACGACGTCCAGCTTGCCGCCCTTGGCCACACCGAAGGGGTTCTCCTTGGTCACCGCACCCTTGTCGGGCCCCTTCGTGGTGTCCTCACCGCCGGAGGCGCACGCGGACAGGAAGCTCATCGTCGGTACCGAGATCAGCCCGAGTGCCGCGGAGCGCTTGATCAGATCGCGGCGGCCGAGGCCCTCACCAGTGGATCCCATGCTCATGTCCTCGCCTTCGTCAGAAGTGTGAAGGAGGCCGGAAATCACGGCGGTTGCCGCACATGCGGACATCACCGCAGGTCCCCGCCCATCCCCCGGTCCGGAGCCGCTCGTCTCGCGCTGGTCCGGACGGGCACAGGTATAGTCCACTTCCGCTCGCCTGAGCAAGATCGTGCACAAGGATGTCCGCCAGCTTTTCCGAGTTGAGACCTGTCCGTCATCTGACACTGTCACCACGAAAAGCGGAAGGACCGCACCCCCTCGACGGGGATGCGGTCCTTTTGAGCCGATTCACTCGGCCGGCGGCTGTTTAGCCCCGGATGAGGTTGCGGAGCACGTACTGCATGATTCCGCCGTTGCGGTAGTAGTCCGCCTCACCCGGCGTGTCGATGCGGACGACCGCGTCGAAGGAGACACCGGTGTCGGTGGTGACCTTGACCGTGCGCGGGGTGGTGCCGTTGTTCAGCTCCTCCACACCGGTGAAGGAGAAGGTCTCCTCGCCGGTGAGGCCCAGGGAGGCCGCGGTGGCGCCCTCGGGGAACTGCAGGGGCAGGACGCCCATGCCGATCAGGTTGGAGCGGTGGATGCGCTCGTAGGACTCGGCGATGACGGCCTTGACGCCGAGCAGCGCGGTGCCCTTGGCCGCCCAGTCGCGGGAGGAGCCGGAGCCGTACTCCTTGCCGGCCAGGATGACCAGCGGGATGCCGGCGGCCTGGTAGTTCTGCGAGGCGTCGTAGATGAAGGAGACCGGCGCGCCCTCGACGGTGAAGTCGCGGGTGAAGCCGCCCTCGGTGCCCGGCGCGATCTGGTTGCGCAGGCGGATGTTGGCGAAGGTACCGCGGATCATGACCTCGTGGTTGCCGCGGCGGGAACCGTACGAGTTGAAGTCGCGGCGCTCGACGCCGTGCTCCGTGAGGTACTTGCCGGCCGGGGTGTCGGCCTTGATCGCACCGGCCGGGGAGATGTGGTCGGTGGTGACCGAGTCGCCCAGCTTCGCCAGCACGCGGGCGCCGGCGATGTCGGAGACCGGGGTGGTCTCCATGGTCATGCCCTCGAAGTAAGGGGGCTTGCGGACGTAGGTCGACTGCGGGTCCCACTCGAAGGTGTTGCCGGTCGGGATCGGCAGCGCCTGCCACTGGGCGTCGCCAGCGAAGACGTCCTGGTAGGACTTGTTGAACATGTCCTCGCCGATGGCGTTCGCCACGACGTCGTTGACCTCGGCCTCGGAGGGCCAGATGTCCTTCAGGAAGACCGGGTTGCCCTCGGTGTCGACGCCGATGGCGTCCTTGGTGATGTCCACCTTCATGGAGCCCGCGATGGCGTACGCGACGACCAGCGGCGGGGAGGCCAGGTAGTTCATCTTGACGTCGGGGTTGATCCGGCCCTCGAAGTTGCGGTTGCCGGAGAGCACCGAGGTGACCGCGAGGTCGTGCTCGTTGATCGCCTTCGAGATCTCCTCGTCCAGCGGACCGGAGTTTCCGATGCAGGTGGTGCAGCCGTACCCGACGAGGTTGAAGCCCATCTTGTCGAGGTACGGGGTCAGGCCGGCCTTGTCGAAGTAGTCGGTGACGACCTTCGAGCCCGGGGCCAGGGTGGTCTTGACCCACGGCTTGCGGGACAGGCCCTTCTCGACCGCCTTCTTGGCCACGAGCGCCGCGGCGACCATGACGTAGGGGTTCGAGGTGTTGGTGCAGGAGGTGATCGCGGCGACGGTGACGGCGCCGTGGTCGATCTCGAAGGAGGTGCCGTCGGCCAGGGTGACCTGGGTCGGGCGGGTCGGCACGCCGTTGTGCTGCGCCGGGGCGTCGGAGGCCGGGAAGGACTCCTTGCCCGCCTCGTCGTCGTCCTCGACGTAGTTGCGCACGTCGAGCGCGAACTGCTGCGCGGCGTTCGCGAGGACGATGCGGTCCTGCGGGCGCTTCGGGCCGGCGATGGAGGGGACGACCGTGGAGAGGTCGAGCTCCAGCTTCTCGGAGAAGTCGGGCTCGGCGGCCGGGTCGAGCCAGAGGCCCTGCTCCTTGGCGTACGCCTCGACGAGCGCGACCTGCTGGGCGTCGCGGCCGGTCAGGCGCAGGTACTTCAGGGTCTCGTCGTCGATCGGGAAGATCGCGGCGGTGGAGCCGAACTCCGGCGACATGTTGCCGATGGTGGCGCGGTTCGCGAGGGAGGTGGCGGCGACGCCCTCACCGTAGAACTCGACGAACTTGCCGACGACGCCGTGCTTGCGCAGCATCTCGGTGATGGTGAGCACCAGGTCGGTGGCGGTGGTGCCGGTGGGCAGCTCGCCGGTCAGCTTGAAGCCGACGACGCGCGGGATCAGCATGGAGACCGGCTGGCCGAGCATCGCGGCCTCGGCCTCGATGCCGCCGACGCCCCAGCCCAGCACGCCCAGGCCGTTGACCATGGTGGTGTGCGAGTCGGTGCCGACGAGGGTGTCGGGGTAGGCCACACCGTTACGGACCATGACGGTGCGGGCCAGGTGCTCGATGTTGACCTGGTGGACGATGCCGGTGCCCGGGGGGACGACCTTGAACTCGTCGAAGGCGGTCTGGCCCCAGCGCAGGAACTGGTAGCGCTCCTTGTTGCGGCCGTACTCCAGCTCCACGTTCTGGGCGAACGCGTCGTTGGTGCCGAACTTGTCGGCGATGACCGAGTGGTCGATGACCAGCTCGGCCGGGGCCAGCGGGTTGATCTTGGACGGGTCGCCCCCGAGGGCCTTCACGGCCTCACGCATGGTCGCGAGGTCCACGACACAGGGAACACCCGTGAAGTCCTGCATGATCACGCGGGCCGGCGTGAACTGGATCTCCTGGCTGGGCTGGGCCTGGGAGTCCCAGCCACCGAGCGCCCGGATGTGGTCGGCGGTGATGTTCGCGCCGTCCTCGGTGCGGAGCAGGTTCTCCAGCAGCACCTTCAGGCTGTAGGGAAGGCGGGCCGAGCCCTCAACCTTGTCCAGCCGGAAGATCTCGTACGACTCGTCGCCCACCTGCAGCGTGCTGCGGGCGTCGAAGCTGTTCGCCGACACGACAGTCTCCTTCATGCATGAATTCGCGCGTAGTACCGCATCCTGCCGCCACGCCCCTTGGCCAATCCGCTAAGGTAAGGCTAAGTTAGGTAACCCTTACCAGCGGGGGCGGCTGCGGTTCGCCTTCGGCAGATATCTCGATGTCGAGATAACTCTAGTACATGTCCGGGGATCGGAACGAGGCGCTCTCCTCGGGGTATGTCACATCCGCCGGCCGGGCGGCCGTTTCGGCCTGCCCGATTCCACCCGTCAGGGCCGTCGCGGCGACCGAGGACGGGCCTGACCTGACGTACATATACGTCGGCACCCGCGCCCGGCTCCACAAGGCCGTCGAGGAACTCGCACAGGAACGGCCACAACACGAGCCGAATGGTACAGATAGCAACAAATGGCACCATGCCGCCCCAACCAGCCAGACCTGGCGGGGAAACTGACGGCCGGTAACACCCGTCTGCCACACCCGGCGCGATCCACATCTCATATCTGAGATACGGTGCAGCCATGGCAGACGACTACCTCGTACGCATCGGCAAGCTCATCCGTGACGCCCGTCAGCACCGGGGCTGGACACAGAGTCAGCTCGCCGACGCACTCGGCACCAGCCAGAGCGCAGTGAACCGGATCGAGCGCGGCAATCAGAACATCAGCCTTGAGATGATCGCCCGAATCGGTGAAGCCCTCGACAGCGAGATCGTCTCCCTCGGTTACGCCGGTCCGATGCACCTGCGGGTGGTCGGCGGGCGCCGGCTGTCCGGCGCCATCGACGTCAAGACGAGCAAGAACGCCTGCGTCGCCCTGCTGTGCGCCTCCCTCCTCAACAAGGGCCGTACGGTCCTTCGTCGCGTGGCCCGCATCGAGGAGGTCTACCGCCTCCTGGAGGTGCTGAACTCCATCGGTGTCCGCAGCCGCTGGATCAACGACGGCGTGGACCTGGAACTGGTCCCGCCGGCCCGCCTCGACATGGACGCCATCGACGCTGACGCCGCCCGCCGGACCCGCAGCATCATCATGTTCCTGGGCCCCCTGCTGCACCGGATGGACCAGTTCCGCCTGCCCTACGCCGGCGGCTGCGACCTCGGTACCCGCACCATCGAGCCGCACATGATCGCCCTGCGCCGCTTCGGCCTGGACATCACCGCGACCGAGGGCATCTACCACGCGCAGGTCGAGGCCGGGGTCTCCCCCGACCGTCCGATCGTGCTGACCGAGCGCGGGGACACGGTCACCGAGAACGCCCTCCTGGCCGCCGCCCGGCACAACGGCGTGACGGTCATCCGCAACGCCTCCTCCAACTACATGGTCCAGGACCTCTGCTTCTTCCTGGAGGCCCTGGGCGTCAAGGTCGAGGGCGTCGGCACCACCACGCTCACCGTCCACGGCGTCCCCACCATCGACGTCGACGTGGACTACTCCCCCTCCGAGGACCCGGTCGAGGCGATGAGCCTGCTCGCCGCCGCGGTCGTCACCGAGTCGGAGCTGACCATCCGCCGGGTCCCGATCGAGTTCATGGAGATCGAGCTCGCGGTCCTGGAGGAGATGGGCCTGGACCACGACCGCTCGGCGGAGTACACGGCCGACAACGGCCGCACCCGCCTGGTCGACCTCACGGTGCGCCCCTCCAAGCTCGAAGCCCCGATCGACAAGATCCACCCGATGCCGTTCCCCGGGCTGAACATCGACAACGTCCCGTTCTTCGCGGCCATCGCTGCCGTCGCCCAGGGCCAGACCCTGATCCACGACTGGGTGTACGACAACCGGGCCATCTACCTGACCGACCTGAACCGCCTCGGCGGCCGCCTCCAACTCCTGGACCCCCACCGCGTCCTGGTCGAGGGCCCCACCCGCTGGCGCGCGGCGGAAATGATGTGCCCCCCGGCCCTCCGCCCGGCGGTGGTCGTCCTCCTGGCGATGATGGCGGCCGAGGGCACCTCCGTACTCCGCAACGTCTACGTCATCAACCGCGGCTACGAGGAACTGGCGGAACGCCTCAACTCGGTCGGCGCCCAGATCGAAATCTTCCGGGACATCTGAGCCCTCGGCATCTGCGGCAACCTTGTTAGGACGGCATCGCCTGCGACAAGTAGCCCCCGGGCCGGAACCGACGGGTTTCGGCCTGATGGGTAATGGCACCTCGTCAGGAGTGGCGGAGACCCGGCAGAATCGGGTCTTCGGCACAAATGGAGGGGCGGCGATGGCGGTCGGGGCGAGTGCGGGGGCCGGGGCGGAGGTGCCCGTGTTGGCGGGGGTGCCGGTGGTGGGGTCGCTCTTCGAGTTGAAGTCGGACTCGCTCGGGACCTATCTGCGGGCCCAGCAGCGGCACGGTGACGTCGTGCGGATCACCGCCGGGCCGCCCGGGCTGCGTGCCGAGTTGTACTGCGTGTTCTCCGCCGAGGGTGCGCAGCAGGTGCTGGCCTCGGAGTCGGCCAACTTCCGCAAGGACAACCCCTTCTACCAGGAGGTCCGCGACTCCTTCGGCAACGGGCTGCTGACCAGTCAGGACGAGGACTACCTGCGCCAGCGCCGGCTGGTCCAGCCGCTGTTCACCCGGCGCCGGGTGGACGGTTACGCCGAGGCCGTGGCCGCCGAGACCGCCTCCGTGCTCGCCGGGTGGGAGCAGAAGGCGGACGGTGTCGTCGACGTTTCCGAGCAGATGATGCGGCTCGCCCTGCGCGCGGTCGCCCGGATCCTCTTCGGCACCGACGTCGAGGCCACCGTCGACGTCGTCGACCGGTGTTTTCCGGTCATCACCGAGTACTGCCTGCGCCGCGGCTACTCCCCCGCCAACTTCCCCCGCACCTGGCCGACCCCGGCCAACAAGCGGGCCGCCGCGGCAATGGACGAGCTGTACGGGGTGTGCGACAGGATCATCGCCGAGCGGCGCGCCGCCACCGACGGCGACGGCTCCGGCGAGGACCTGCTGACGCTGCTCGCCGCCGCGAAGAGTTCGGACGACGGGGAGTTCGACGCCGACGAGCTGCGCGACCAGGTGCTGATCTTCCTGCTCGCCGGGCACGAGACGACAGCCACCTCCCTCGCCTTCGCCCTGCACCTGCTCGCCCGCCACCCCGAGCAGCAGGACCGGGCCCGCGAGGAGATCTCCCGGGTCCTGGGCGACCGTACGCCCGAGGCCGCCGACCTGGACCGGCTCCCGTACCTCACCCAGGTGCTCAAGGAGGCCATGCGGCTCTACCCGGCCGCCCCGGTCATCGGCCGCAAGGCCGTCGCCTCCACCGAGATCGGCGGGCACGCAGTCCCCGCCGGCGCGGACGTGATACTGGCACCGTGGGTGACGCACCGCCACCCGCGCTACTGGCCCGACCCGGACCGCTTCGACCCGGAGCGTTTCACCCCGGAGGCGGAGGCCGGCCGCCCGCGCTACGCCTGGTTCCCCTTCGGCGGCGGCCCGCGCGCCTGCATCGGACAGCACTTCTCGATGCTGGAGTCGGTGATCGCACTGGCGATGGTCCTGCGCGCGTACGAGTTCGAGGCCGTGGACACCGACATCCCGGTCAGCGCCGGCATCACCCTGAGGACGGACGGCCCGGCGCGCTGCCGGGTCAGGAGGGTGGACGGGTAGGGGCCGGGCGGCCATCATGGGCCGATGGATGAGGAGATTCCGGGGCGTTTGTCCCCTTACGTACGTCGGCCAGCGCGTGCGATACTGCCCGGCTCGCCCGCCCCGGAGCGGCTGCTCCGCCGGATCGGCGGCTTCTTCCTCATCCGCTTCCTGACCGCGCTGCCCGACGACCTCGCCGACGCGGTGTCGGCACTCGTCGACCCCTTCGAGCGGGCCGGCCGCCTGGTCGGGCGGCTCTTCCACGGCCCGGCGCTGCGCGGCGGCTGGACGGGTGAGGCGGGCCGGCTCGCCCTGGCCCTGCACGGCTTCCACTGGACGCACTGGCGCTGCGAGACCCGTGGCCCGCACGCAACCTTCACCGCGATCACGGGCAAAGTCACCGCCCGGCCGCCCTGGGGGCGCGGCGACCCCGGCCGCGAGTCCCACACCGCCGCCTGCGCCCTGCGCAGCGTCCCGTGGCTCCGGCGCCGCCCGACCCGGGTCGACCTGGGCTTCGCGGACGGCTCCTGGCTGGCCCTGCGGATGAACACCCGGGCGGACGCGGCCCGGCTGCGCGCCGCGCTCACCGGGTCCGATACCGGTCGTGCCGGTCGTGCCGGTCGCCCCTAGACCGTGGTCGGCGTGTGGTTGCCCTTGAGTCGTTCGAGGTCGGAGGGTCTGACCTGGATGACGAGCAGCGCGATCGCCGCTCCGGCCAGGGTGAACGCGGCCGCCACGATGAAGGCCGCGCTGATGCCGGAGGTGAGCACCTGGTCGCTCCACGGCTTGGGGAACTGCTTGGTGCGCGCGAAGAAGGCCTTCTGTTCGGGGGTGGCCGTGCGCAGGAAGCCCGCCACCTGCTCCCTGGCCTCGTTGCGGCTGGCCGTGCCGAAGACGGTCACCAGGATCGACAGGCCGAGCGAACCGCCGACCTGCTGCATCGAGTTGAGCAGCCCGGACGCCGCGCCCGACTCCCGGTCGGGGACGTTCGACAGGGCCATCAGGGTCAGCGAGACGAACTGCAGGCCCATGCCGAGGCCGAAGATCAGGAGCGGGCCGAGGATGCTGCCCAGGTAGGTCGAGTGGACGTCGGTCCGCGTCAGCCAGGCGAGGCCCGCCGCCGAGCAGAGCGCACCGGTGACCATGAAGGGTTTGGGCCCGAACTTCGGCAGGAGCTGGGAGGTGATGCCGGCGCCCACCGCGACCACCGCGCTCACCGGGAGGAAGGCGAGGCCGGCGCGCAGCGGGCTGAAGCCCAGCACGATCTGCACGAAGAGGGTGAGGAAGAAGAACATGCCGAAGATCGCGCAGGCGAGCATGAGCATGATCCCGTAGGTCCCGGCCCGGTTGCGGTCGGCGAACATGTGGAGCGGGGTGATCGGCTGCGGCGAGCGCTTCTCGTTGAGGATGAACAGGGTCAGCAGGACGACGGCGGCGCCGAAGGAGAAGAGCGTCCAGCCGTCGCGCCAGCCGTCCTGGGAGGCGCGGATGAAGCCGTAGACGAGCGCGACCATTCCGGTGGTGCACAGCAGCGCGCCCGCGAGGTCGAAGTGTCCGGGGTGGCGTTCGGACTCGCGGATCACCTTCCTGGCCAGCACGGCGATGAGCAGCGCGATGGGGACGTTGACAAAGAGCACCCAGCGCCAGTTGAGCCATTCGACGAGGACGCCGCCCGCGAGCAGGCCGATCGCGCCGCCGCCTGCCGAGACGCCGGCGAACACGCCGAAGGCCCGGTTGCGGGCGGGTCCTTCGCGGAAGGTGGTGGTGATCAGGGCGAGGGAGGTGGGGGAGGCGATGGCCCCGCCGACGCCCTGGAGCGCGCGGGCTCCCATCAACTGGCCGGCGTTCTGCGCGAGTCCGCCGAGGAGGGAGGCCAGTCCGAAGAGCAGGACGCCGAAGATGAAGACGCGCTTGCGGCCGAGGATGTCGCCGGCGCGGCCGCCGAGGAGGAGCAGGCCGCCGAAGGCCAGGGTGTAGGCGTTGACGACCCAGGAGAGGCTCTCGGTCGAGAAGTGGAGGGCGCTCTGGATGTGCGGCAGCGCGATGTTCACGATGGTGATGTCGAGAACGACCATGAGCTGGCACGAGGCGATGACGAACAGCGCCAGCCCGTTTCCGCTTCCTCGGACCTTGCCGTCGGTCCCGTTACTGGTCGGCGATGCGTTCCCGTCCACCCTCTCGACGCTAAGCCCGCGCCTCCGGGGCCACCACTCGAACGGCCTAGTCTATGTGACATTTCACATGTCAAACTACGATCATGGATGACTTCCTCAGGCTCTCCGCGAGCACGGCCCGATTCACCCACGGCGCCCCGCGCGCCTTCGCTTTCGGGGACGACGGCCGGCTGCTCTGGTTCCTCCGCTCCGGCGGTGCCACCGACCCCTTCGACAGCCTCTGGGTGCTCGACACCGCCACCGGCACCGAGTCCCGGCTTGCCGACCCGCGCGAGCTGTGCCCCGAGCCCGGCGACCTCCCCGCCGTCGAGCGCCGGCTGCGCGAGCGGACCCGCCTGGTCGCCGCCGGGATCGGGTCGTACGCGCTCTCCGGCGACGGCCGGCGCGCCGTCTTCGCGCTCTACGGGCGGCTCTACGGGGTCACCGCCGACGGGACCGCGAAGCCCGGGGAACTCCCGGCCGCCGGGCCCGCCTGGGACCCCCGCCCGAACTCTGACGGCTCCCGCACCGCCTACGTCGCCGACGACGCCCTGTACGTCTCCCCCGGCGGCCGGGTCAGCCCCGACGACGGAGCCCGCTGGGGCGTGGCCGAGTTCGCCGCCGCCGAGGAGCTGAACCGCGCCCGGGGCCACTGGTGGTCCCCCGACGGGGTCACCCTGCTCGCCGCCCGCGTCGACGAAACCGCCCTCCAGCGACGCTGGTTCGCCGACCCCGCGCACCCCGAGCTCCCCGCCGCGGACTTCGCGTATCCCGAGGCGGGCGGGCCCAACGCCGGGGTCCAGCTGTGGGTGCTCGGCCCCGACGGCACCCGGATACTCCTGGACTGGGACGCGCAGGCCTACCCGTACGTCTCCGACGCGGGCTGGGAGTCGGAGACGGAGATCCTGCTGACCGTCCAGGACCGGCTGCAGCGCACCGTGCTGCTGCTGTCCGCCGATCCGGCCACCGGCCGCACCCGGGAGCTGTCCCGCACCGCGCACCCCCAGTGGGTGGACCCCCTGGTCCCCGGCACCCCGGCCCGCCTCCCCGACGGGCGGATGCTCACCGCCACCGACACCACCGGCGGCGCCGCCCGCGCCCTCGCGGTCGACGGCGTGCTCCTCACCGGCGACGGGCTGCAGGTCCGCGGCGTCGCCGGGGTCCACGAGGGCCGGCTGCTGGTCACGGCCGGGCAGCGCGACCCCGCCGAGCAGCAGGTGCTGCTGATCGACCCCGACACCGGGGAGTCGACCCCGCTCGCCGCCGGGCCGGGGGTGCACAGCGTCCAGGCCTCGGCGGGGGCGCTGCTGCTGACCTCCGCCGACGCCGACGGGATCCGGCGCACCGTACGCACCCCGGACGGCCGGGAGTTCACGCCCGCCGACCTGTCGGAGCCGCTGCCCTACCGGGTGGTCCCGGTCCTGGAGCGGGTCACCGAGCACGGCGTCCCCACCGCCCTCGTGCTGCCCCGCGACCACGTCCCCGGCCGGCGGCTGCCCGTACTCCTCGACAGCTACGGCGGCCCCGGCTTCCAGGACGTGTCCGCCGAGCCGCGCCGCTGGCAGGCCCGCCAGTGGTGGGCCGACCAGGGCTTCGCGGTGGTGACCATCGACAACCGCGGCACCCCGTACGTCTCGCCCGCCTTCACCCACGCCATGTACCGCGGGTTCTCCGAGGTCACCCTGGAGGACCAGGTCGCGGCCCTGCACGCGCTCGCCGCCCGCCACACCGACCTCGACCTCGGCCGGGTCGGCATCCGCGGCTGGTCCTACGGCGGCTACCTGTCCGCGCTGGCGGTGCTGGCGGTGCTGCGCCGCCCCGACGTCTTCCACGCCGCGGCGGCCGGGGCCGCGCCGACCGACTTCCGGCACTACGACACTGCGTACACCGAGCGGTACCTGGGCCTCCCCCAGGACCACCCGGAGGTGTACGAGCGGGACTCGCTGATCCCGGACGCCCCGAACCTGAAGCGCCCCTTGCTGCTGGTCACGGGCCTGGCCGACGACAACGTCCACCCCTCCCACACCCTGCGCCTGTCGCAGGCCCTCACGGACGCGGGCCGCCCGCACCAGCTGCTGGCGCTGCCCGGTGTCACCCACATGACCCCCGGCGGGACGCGGGAGAAGATCATGGCGCTGGAGCTGGAGTACTTCCGCCGCGAACTGGGCCTGTAGGCAAGGAAACCCGAAGGCCCCGGAGACGCCATTGGCTCCGGGGCCCTCTTCTTCCCGTGGATCCCCGTCAGTCACCCGGGAAGTGACATGCCACCTCGCGGGAGGCGGCGAGCTGCAGCAACGGCCGCTCGGTGCGGCAGATCTCCCGCGCCTTGGGGCAGCGCGGGTGGAAGGTGCAGCCCGGGGGTGGAGCGGCCGGGCTCGGCGGGTCGCCGAGCAGCACGATCCGCTCCCGCCGCCGCTCCGCCGCCGGGTCGGGCAGCGGTACGGCGGACAACAGCGCCCGGGTGTACGGGTGCTGGGGGTTCTCGTAGAGGGACTTCTTGTCCCCGATCTCGACGATCCGGCCGAGGTACATGACGGCGACCCGGTCGCTGACCCGTTTGACCACCGACAGGTCGTGCGCGATGAACACGTAGGAGAGGCCCAGTTCGGCGCGCAGCCGCTCCATGAGGTTGACGATCTGGGCCTGGACGGAGACGTCGAGGGCGGACACGGGCTCGTCGGCGACGATCAGCCGGGGGCTGGTGGACAGCGAGCGGGCGATGCCGATGCGCTGGGCCTGGCCGCCGGAGAACTCGTGCGGGTAGCGGTCGATGTGCTCGGGGATCAGGCCGACCAGCTCCATGAGCTCGGCGGCGCGGCCGCGGGCGTCGGCGGCGCTCCAGCCCTGGACCAGCAGCGGGTCGGAGATGATCCGGGCCACGGTCTGGCGGGGGTTGAGGGAGGAGTGCGGGTCCTGGAAGACCATCTGGATGTTCTTGCGCAGCGGCCGCATGGCGCTCGGGGAGAGCCGGCCGATCTCCTTCCCCTCGAAGGTGACCCGGCCCGAGGTGGGCTCCAGCAGCCGCACGATCATGCGGCCGGTGGTGGACTTCCCGCAGCCCGACTCCCCGACCAGGCCGAGGGTCTGCCCGGCGGCCAGGTCGAAGGACACCCCGTCGACGGCGCGCACGGGCGCCCCCCGGCGCCCGGTCGCGGACCGCTTCCCGGGGAAGGCCATGGTGAGGTCCCGTACGGACAGCAGGGGTTCGGAGCTCGTCGTGGTCATCGGGCCGCCTCCTCGGCGGTACGGGCGCCGGCGAAGTGGCATGCCACCATCCGCTCCGCCTGCGGCTCCCCGTAGGCCAGGAGCTCGGGCCGTACGTCGCCACAGGGCTCGGCGGCGCGCGGACAGCGCGGGGCGAAGGCGCAGCCCGGGGCGGGCGCGAGCAGGGAGGGCGGGGAGCCGGGGATGGAGGGCAGCGGTAGGTCGTCGGCAGTGTCCAGGCGGGGCAGCGAGTCGAGCAGCCCCCGGGTGTAGGGGTGGGCGGGATCCACGAACAGGTCGTCGACCGGGGCCTGTTCGGCGGCCCGGCCGCCGTACATGACCAGCACCTCGTGGGCGACGCGGGCGACCACGCCCAGGTCGTGGGTGATCATCACGACGCCGAGGCCGCGCTCCTGCTGGAGCCGGGCGATCAGCTCCAGGATCTGGGCCTGCACGGTGACGTCGAGAGCGGTGGTGGGCTCGTCGGCGATCAGCAGCTCCGGTTCGCAGGCCAGGGCCATGGCGATCACGGCGCGCTGGCGCATGCCGCCGGAGAACTGGTGCGGGTACTCCCCCGCCCGGCGGGCCGGTTCGGGGATGCCGACCTCGCCGAGCATGTCGATCGCCCGTTTACGCGCGGCGGCCCGTCCGGCCTTGAAGTGCACCCGGTAGTGCTCGGCGATCTGCTCGCCGACCGTGTAGTAGGGGTGCAGGCTGGAGAGCGGGTCCTGGAAGATCATGGCCATCCGGCGGCCGCGCACCTTTGCGAGCTCCCGCTCGGGCAGTCCGGTCAGCTCCCGCCCGGAGAGCCGTACGGAGCCGCCGACCTCGGCGCCCCGGTGCAGGCCCATGACGGCGAGCGAGGTGACCGACTTGCCCGAGCCGGACTCTCCGACGATGCCGAGGGTGCGGCCGGCCTCGACGGTGAAGCCGAGCGAGTCGACGGCCCGTACGGTGCCGCGCGGGGTGGTGAACGTGACGTGCAGGTCGCGCACTTCGAGCAGAGCGGCGGCCATCAGTACCTCACCCTCGGGTCGATGACGGCGTACAGGAGGTCGACGACGAGGTTGGCGACGACGATGAAGAAGGCGGCGAGCAGGGTCACCCCGAGGACGACGGGCTGGTCGGAGCTGACCAGGGCGCCGTAGAACAGTCGGCCGATGCCGGGGAGTCCGAAGATGGACTCGGTGATGACCGCTCCGGCGAGCAGTCCGCCGAGGTCCATGCCGAAGATGGTGAGGATCGGGGTCATCCCGGAGCGCAGGCCGTGTTTGACGACGACGGTGCGTTCGGGCATGCCCTTGGCGCGGGCCGTGCGGATGTAGGGCTCGGCCATCGCCTCGATCATCGAACCGCGGCTCTGGCGCGCGTACATGGCGGCGTAGAGCAGCGCGAGCGCGGTCCAGGGCAGCAGCAGGTTGGCGGCCCAGGCGAGCGGGTCGTCGGTGAAGGCCTGGTAGCTGGGGTAGGGCAGGAGGCCGGCGATGCGGATGACCCCGTAGATGAGCATCACCGAGGTGAAGTAGACGGGCAGCGAGGCGGCCGCGACGGCGCCCACCATCAGGGCCTTGTCGGTGGCGGTGTCCTTGCGCAGGGCGGCGGTGACGCCGGCGCCGAGGCCGAGGACCAGCCAGAGCACGGCGGAGCCGAGGGCGAGGGAGGCGGAGACGGGGAGCCGGTCCATCAGCAGGTCCCACACGGGCAGGGAGTTCTCGTACGAGTAGCCCAGGCAGGGGAAGTCGCAGGCGACGGCGTACTGGCCGGTGCCGAGGGTGCGGCCGGTGAAGATCCCGGTCAGGAAGTCGGCGAACTGCCGCCACAGGGGCTGGTCGAGGCCGAGGTACTCGCGTACGTCGGCCAGCCGCTCGGCACTGCAGGTCTTGCCGCAGGCGGCCGCGGCCGGGTCGGAGGGCAGGACGTAGAAGATGAGGAAGGTGACGGCGGCGATGGCGAGGAGCACCCCGGCGAGGGCGAGCAGCCGGCGGGCGAGGTAGAGGATCACGTACGGCCGCCCCTCGGGTCGAGGATGTCGCGCAGGGCGTCGCCGAGCAGGGTGAAGGCGAGCACGGCGAGGAAGAGGAAGACGCTCGGGATGACGAAGTACATGGGGTCGGTCTCGTAGAAGGCGACGGATTCGGCGATCATCTGGCCCCAGGAGGGGGTGGGCGGGCGCACGCCCACGCCGAGGTAGCTCAGCGCCGCCTCGGTGCTGATCATCCCGGGGATGAGCAGGGTGGTGTAGGCGATGACCGGGCCCAGGACGCCGGGGAGGATCTCGCGGGTCAGGATCCGCCAGGAGCTCGATCCGCCGACGCGGGCGGCGTCGACGTACTCGCGGTGTTTGAGGGAGAGGGTCTGGCCGCGGACGACGCGGGCGACGCCGGGCCAGCCGAAGAGTCCGATGACGGCGGTCATGAGGACGATGCGGTTCACGTCCTTGGCCACGGACAGCATGGCGATCATGAAGATGAGGCTGGGGAAGGACATGGTCAGGTCCATCAGCCGGGACAGGACCGCGTCGGTGCGGCCGCCGAAGTAGCCGGCGGCGATCCCGGCGGAGGTGCCCGCGAGGACCACGATGGCGGTGGCGGCGAAGGCGATGAGCAGGGAGACCTGGGCGCCGTGGACCACGCGGGCGAACAGGTCGCGGCCGGTGACGGGTTCGACGCCGAGCCAGTGCTCGGGGCTGATCCCGCCGAGGGAGCCGAGCGGCTGGCCGCCGAGGTAGGGGTCGATGGCGGTCTTGTCGAACTCCTCGGGGGACCAGCCGCCGAGCGCGCCCAGCCAGGGGGCGGTGGCGGCCATCAGGACGAAGAGGAGGACGAGGCAGAGGCTGACGCGGACGGCGGCGCGGCGGCCGAGCTCCCGCCGGGCGAGCTGCCAGGGGCTGCTGCCGTGCGCCGCCGGCGCTGCCGCGGGCCGGGCTGTGGAGGCGCCGGGGGCCGGGGCGGTGCCGGGGGCCGGAGCGGGGTCCGGGGCTGGTGCAGCGGCCGGGGTCGGGGCGGCGGCCGGGGTCGGGGCGGCGCCCGGGGCTGGTGCGGCGCCCGGGGTCGGGGCGGCGGCCGGGGTCGGGGCGGCGGCCGGGGTCGGGGCGGCGTCAGGGTCGGGGGCTGCTCGGTCGTCCGGGACCGGTGCGGTGGTGGTCATGGTGTCGGGCTCCGGATTCCTCAGCCCTGGCTCTTCGACGGGTCCTTGAGGCCGACCGTGCCGTAGTCGATGGTGCCGGTCCACACCGGGTGGCCGTAGGCGCCCGCGATGTTCGGGCCGACGAGCAGCGGCTTGCGCTCCAGCAGGATCGGGATGGAGGGGGACTTCTTCATCAGCTCGGCGTCCAGGTCGATCCAGGCCTGGTTGGCCTGCTTGGCGTCGGCCATGGCGTTGATCTCGTCGATCCGCTTCATGGTCGCGTCGTCGCGGAACTGGCTGTAGTTGCCCTGGTTCCCCTTCTCCTTGATGGTGCGTCCGTCGAAGACGAAGGGGATCCAGGTGGAACCGGAGGGGTAGTCCGGGCACCAGCCGGTGAGCGTCATGTCGGGGGTGGTGGACAGGTCGCCGATGACGTCGTAGTAGGCGCCCGGGTCGACGGTGTCGACGACGACCTCGATGCCGGCGCGGGCCAGGCCCTGCTGGAGGGCCTCGGCCTTGGCCTTGTCGCCGGTGGAGACGGCGAGGGAGACCTTGAGGGTCTCCTTGCCCGCGGCCTTGAGCAGTTCCTTGGCCTTGGCCGGGTCGCCGGCCGGGGCGATCTTCAGGGTGTCGGCCTGCTTGCCGCCGGAGAGGGCCGGGGGCAGGTAGGCGGTCGCGACCTCGTTGAGGGCCGGGCCGCCGCCCGCGGTGATCACGGCTTCCTTGTCGACGGCGTACTGCATGGCCTCGCGGACCTTGGGGTCGTTGAAGGGCGCCCGGGAGTTGTTCAGGTAGAGCATCTCGGTGCAGCCCTGGGACTCGGCGAGCAGGCGCGCCTTGACCTCCGCCTTGGGCAGCACCTTGGGGGCGCTCTCGGGCCGCATGTCGGCGTACTGGACGGCGGAGGCATCGGCGCCCTCCCCGGCGATGATCCGGTCGTCGATCTGGCCGCCCTTGAGGCCCATGACGACCACGAACCGGTCCGGGTAGGCCTTGCGGACGGTGTCGGTCTTGGCGTCCCAGTGCTCGTTGCGGACCAGGACCAGCTTCTTGTCGCGGTCGTACGACTCGATCTTGTACGGGCCGGAGGAGAAGGGTCGGGCGTCGTACTGGGTGCCCTTCTCCTGGGCCTGGGGCACGGGGGCGAAGGTGGGGAGGGTCGCGGTCGCGGAGAACTCGGCGACGGGCCGCTTGAGTTCGAAGACGATCGTGCGGTCGTCCGGGGTCTTGATCGAGTCGAGGTGCTTGCCCTGGAGCGGGCCCTTGTAGCCCTCGGTGCCGGCCAGGTACTGGGCCGCGTAGTCGGGGCCGCCGGTGAGGTCGGGGGCGAAGGAGCGCTCGACGTTGTACTTGACGTCCTGGGCCTTGATGGCCGAGCCGTCCTCGTACTTCACGCCCTCCTTGAGGGTGAAGGTCCAGGTGCGGCCGCCGTTGGAGGGGGTGCCCAGGTCGGTGGCGAGGTCGGGGACCAGCTCGCTGCCGCCCTTGCCGGGCTCGGCCTTGAAGGTGACGAGCGTGCGGTAGAGCAGCCGGGTCCCGAAGTCCATGGTCGGCATGACCCAGTTGCGGGCGGGGTCGAGGTGGGCGAAGTCCTGGTTGGACAGGACGGTGAGGGTGCCGCCCTTGACCGGGGTGCCGCCGAGCGTCTTGCCGTCGTTGGCGGCGGCCGGGTTGGCGCCCCCCGCGCCGGCGGAGCCCTTCTTGGTGTCGGTGCAACCCGAGGCGCCGAGTGCGAGTGCGGCCACCAGGGCGGTGGCGAGGGCGAGTTGGGTGCGCTTGGTCATGGTCACTCCAGTGAAGGGCCGCGCTCTAGGATGTGACCGGTAACATAGTAATGTGAAATTGTACTGACAAGGGGTTTGCACCGCCGTTATTCAGCCGTGTCCAAATCCCCTCGGTTCAGAGGGTGTTGGGGGGCGGGCAGCGGACCGCCCGCCGTCCCGGGCGGCGCGGCTGCGCCGGATCCGGGAGGCGGGAGGTCCCCACCGTCAGTCCAGGACGTCCGGGATCGGGTCGGTGTTGCTGCGCTGGACCGCGGCCTTGGAGCCGGTGGCCGAGCCGAGCGCCCAGTCCGAGAGGGCCATCGAATCCGCGTAACGCTCCTCGTCGTTCAGGAGGACGCCGATGACGGTCTTGCCGTTGCGGGTCACGGAGAAGACGAGGCACTTGCCGGCCGCGGTGCCGGTGCCGGTCTTGACGCCGATCGCGCCGGGGTACGCGTATCCGGTGGGGCTGGGCTGGAGGAGCAGGTTGCTGTTCTTCCAGGTGGCGTCGGTGGAGGTGCCGCCGCTGCTGTACGACGCGGTCTTCACGACGCTCTTGAAGGTGGTGCCCGTCATCGCGTACTTGGTGAGCTTCGCGAGGTCGCGCGGGGTCGTGAGGTTGTTGCCGGTCGGCGAGATGCCGTCGAAGGAGTCGTAGACCGTGTTGGTCATGCCGAGCGCCTTCGCCTTGGCGTTCATCTTCGCGACGAAGTCGGCCGTACGGGCCTGGGTGGTGGCGCCCGAGCCGAAGGCGTCGGCGAGGGCGTAGGCGGCGTCGCAGCCCGACGGGAGCATCAGCCCGTACAGCAGCTGGCGGACGGTCGGCGTGGCGCCTGCCTTCAGGTGGGCCGTGCTCGCGCCCTCGCGGACGACGTAGTCCAGGTACTCCTGCTGGATGGGGACCGTCCGGTTGAGGTCGATCCCGGGCGAGGTCGTGACCGTGATGAAGGTCATGATCTTGGTGGTGCTCGCCATCTGGCGCTTGGTGTCGGCGTCCTTGGAGAAGAGCTCCGTCCCGGTGGTGCCGTCCAGCAGCACCGCGCCGGCGGCGGTGACGGGCGGCGCGGCGGCGGCCTGGGCCGGCGCGGACACCGCGAGCAGGGCTCCGGTGGCGATGGTGACGGCGAGTGCGGCGCGCCCGCGGCGCATCAGCTTCGATATCAAGTTCTGTCCCCGTGTCGGCAGAAGAGAAGAGTGAAGGGGCGCGGGCACCGAGGTGCCCACGCCCCCGCGGAAGCTTACGCAGTCCGCTCCCGTCCGCCGAGACCGTATTGCCGTGACCGGAGGTTCGCCTCCGGCGTCAGAGTCCCGAGCCGAGGCCGCCCGGGGTGCGGCCGACCGGCTCGTCGCGCCCCTGGGCCCAGAGGGAGCGGACGTGGCCGAGGTGGCGCATCATGCAGGCCTCCGCCGCCTTGGCGTCACCGGTGAGCATCAGGTCGAGCAGCTCGATGTGCTCCTCGGCGGAGGAGACGAGCTTGCCGGCCTCGTCCAGGCCCGTGAGCCCGTACAGCCGGGAGCGCTTGCGCAGGTCGCCGACGGTCTCGACGAGGCGGTCGTTGCCGGAGAGTCCGAGCAGCGTGAGGTGGAAGCGGCGGTCCGCCTCCAGGTAGCCGATCAGATTGTGCTCGCGGGCGCTGGAGACGATCTCCTCCGCGATGGGGCGCAGGGCCTCCAGCTGCTCGGTCGTGGCGATCTTGGTGATCCGGCCGATGGTCGGCACCTCGATCATCGTGCGCAGCTCGGTGTACTGGTCGAGGTCGCGCTCACTGACCTCGGTGATCCGGAAGCCCTTGTTGCGGACCGGCTCGACCAGGCCTTCGCGCGCCAGGTCGAGCATGGCCTCGCGCACCGGCGTGGCGGAGACGCCGAGTTCGGCCGCGAGGCCCGGTGCGGAGTAGACGCTGCCCGGGCGCAGCTCACCCGCTATGAGGGCTGCTCGGAGGGCGTGGCCGACCTGGTCGCGGAGCCGTTCCTGGGCCTTGATGAGACTGTGCTGCTTCAGGTCACCCATTGCTTTTCCTCCGAGACCCCTTACCCCACCGATGGGCGGAGGAACAGCGTACAATGTCACGTTTCGCTGTTCGCCCCGGCGGTCTCGAACAGCGCGACCGCCACGGCAAGATCCTCCCAGGCCATGCCCACACTCTTGAAGACCTGTGGACAACCCGGCGGCCCGGCCGCCGGCATCCGCCCGGCCACCAGGTCGGTGAGGGTGCCGGTGATGTGACCCGGCCCGATGGCCCCTTCCGCCTCCGGCACCAGCAGGTCCCCGGCCTCGCGCAGGGCCGCCGCGCGCGACTCCACGTAGACGGCGGAGCGCCGGATGAGGGCGGTGTCGGTCTCGCGGGCGTCCGGCTCGTGCGAGCCGACCGCGACGACCACCGCCCCCGCCCCGACCAGCCGCCCGTCGAAGAGGGGTTCACGGGCCGTGGTGCAGCAGACCACCAGGTCGGCGTCGGCCACGTCCCCCGCGGTCCCGGTGCGGGCGGGCGCCCCGAGGGTCTCGGCGTGCGCCACCAGCTTCCGGGCCCCGGGCGGCTGCCGGGCGACCACCACCACCTCGGCCAACTCCCGTACGGAGAGCACCGCTTCGAGGTGGCCATAGGCCTGCGGGCCCGACCCGAAGAGCACCAGCCGCAGCGGGTGCCCGGCCGGGGCCAGGTACCGCAGGGCGAGGGCCGAGACCGCGGGGGTGCGCAGCGCGGTGAGGGCCGCGCCGTCCAGGAGGGCCAGCGGGCGCAGGGTGGGGCCGTCGAGGAGGAGGTAGCTCCCGGTGATGCGGGGCAGGCCGCGCGCCGGGTTCCCGGGGGCGACCCCGGCGATCTTCACCCCCGCGTACGCCCCGGACGCGGCCGGCATCAGCAGCAGTTCCCCGCCGGGCACGGCGAGCGCCGTACGCGGCGGATGGTTCTCGGGATCCGGGCCGTCCCGCAGCGCGGCGGCCAGCGCGTCGGCGGCCGCGGCCGGGGTGAGGAGCCGGGCCATGGCGGCGGCGTCCAACTGCCGCAGTCCGTACGCGGCGGGCTCCGGCGGAGCGGGCTCCCCCGTTGACGGCTGCGGCTCGGCCGGCCTTTCCGCGTCGGGCCGCCTCACAGGAGGAACCCCGTCCCGAGGACGTCGTACGGGTCGACGGTGAAGGCGTGTTCACCGGTGCGGTAGGCGCTGCCGGTGACCTCGGTGACCCCGCCCGGCAGGATCCGGCCGGTGAACACCGTGCCCGCCACCGACTCGTGCAGCAGGTCCTCGCCCGGGCCGAGCCGCCCGTCCTCCGCCAGCAGCGCGAGCCGCGCCGAGGTGCCGGAGCCGCAGGGCGAACGGTCGATCTGCCCGTCGGCGAAGACGGTGACGTTGCGCTGGTGCGGCCCGAAGGGAGTGTCGGGGAGCTCCTCGTGGAGGATCACCCCGTAGACCCCGGAGAGCAGCGGCCCGCCGGGATGCCAGGTGGCCGGGTGGGTGGCCAGCGCGGCACGGATCTCCCGGCCGGCGCGGACCAGGTCGGGCAGCGCGGCCCGGGAGACGTCCAGGCCGAGGTCGCGGGCGGCGACGGCGGCGTAGCAGGCCCCGGCGTGCGCGATGTCCACCTCGGCGAGCCCGAGCGTGGTGGCGACCGGCACCTTGCGGGCGGCCACCCGCGCCGGAACGTTGCGGAAGGTGATCCCGGTGGTCCGGCCGCCGCCCCGGTGCACGGTGGCGGTGACCCGCCCGGACGGCACGTCGATGCGCACCTGCGCGTCCCCGTCGTCCGGGGCCGCGACCCGGCCGGTGTCCACGGCCCACGCCCCGAGGGCCATGGTGCCGTGGCCACAGGCGGTGGAGTAGCCGTCCTTGTGCCAGAACAGCACGCCGAAGTGGGCCCCGTCGTCGTCCGGGGGCACGACGAACCCCCCGTACATCCCGGCGTGCCCGCGCGGCTCCTGCACGAGCAGCCGCCGTACGTCGTCCAGCGCGCCCCGGCGCGGAGCGGTCCCGGAACCTCCCGGGCCGATGGCGGTGGCGCAGCGCTCGGCGACGGTGTCCCCGGGGACGGGCGGGAGGCCCTCTGCCACGATCCGGAAGGGCTCGCCCGCGGTGTGGTAGTCCACCGTTCGGACGGTGTTCACAGGAGGAAGCCTCCGGGGAAGGGGTCGGTGGGGTCGAGGAAGTACTGGGCCGTGCCCGTGATCCAGGCCCGCCCGGTCACGGTGGGGACGACGGCCGGGAGTCCGCCGACGGTGGTCTCCGCGACCAGGCGGCCGGTGAACTCGGTGCCGATGAAGGACTCGTTGACGAAGTCGGTGTCGAGGGCGAGGAGGCCGCGGGCGTGCAGCTGGGCCATGCGCGCGCTGGTCCCCGTACCGCAGGGCGAGCGGTCGAACCAGCCTGGGTGGATGGCCATGGCGTGCCGGGAGCGGCGGGCGTCGGAGCCGGGGGCGGCGAGGTAGACGTGCTTGACCCCGGCGATGGACGGGTTCTCGGGGTGGACGGGGCGGTCGCCCGAGCCGTTGATCGCGTCCATGATCGCGAGCCCGGCGGCGAGCAGGTCGTCCTTGCGGGCCCGGTCGAAGGGCAGCCCCAGGGCGTCGAGTTCGACGAAGGCGTAGAAGTTGCCGCCGTAGGCGAGGTCGTAGGTGACCGTGCCGAAGCCGGGGACCTCGGCCTTCAGGTCGAGGCCGACGCAGAAGGAGGGGACGTTGGTGAGGGTGACGGCGGTGGCCGCCCCGTCCTCGACCCGGACGTCGACGCTCACCAGTCCGGCCGGGGTGTCGAGCCGGACGGTGGTGACCGGTTCGACGACGGGCACCATGCCGGTCTCGACCAGGACGGTGGCGACCCCGATGGTGCCGTGCCCGCACATGGGCAGCAGGCCGGACACCTCGATGTAGAGGACGCCGAAGTCGGCGTCGGGGCGGGTGGGCGGCTGGAGGATGGCGCCGCTCATGGCGGAGTGCCCGCGCGGCTCGTACATGAGCAGGGTGCGGAGGTGCTCCATGTGCTCGATGAAGTGGAGCCGCTTCTCGGCCATGGTGGCGCCGGGGATCACCCCGACTCCCCCGGTGATCACCCGGGTCGGCATGCCCTCGGTGTGCGAGTCCACCGCGTGGTAGATGTGGCGTGTGCGCATCGTGTCCCCCCTCGGACGGGTTGTTGAGACGGGCTAGTTGAGGCCCTCGGCCAGGGCCTTTTCGGTGGCTGCGCGGACGGCCGCCTCGGTCTCGCCGGTGAGCGGGAAGCGCGGCGGGCGGGTGGCGCCGCCAGGGCGGCCGGCCAGGTCCATGGAGAGCTTGATGGCCTGGACGAACTCGGTCTTGGAGTCCCAGCGGAGCAGGGAGTGCAGGGACTTGTAGAGCGGCAGGGCGGTGGCGAGGTCGCCGCCGACCGCGGCCCGGTACAGGGTGGCGCAGGACCGCGGGAGCGCGTTGGGGTAGCCGGCGATCCAGCCGACCGCGCCCGCGAGGGCGAGTTCGAGCAGGACGTCGTCGGCGCCGATGAGCAGGTCGAGGCCGGGGGCGAGTTCGGCTATCTCGTAGGCGCGGCGCACGTCCCCGCTGAACTCCTTGACGGCGACGATGGAGCCGTCGCCGTGGAGGCGGGCGAGGAGGGCGGGGGTCAGGTCCACCTTGGTGTCGTACGGGTTGTTGTACGCGACGACGGGCAGGTCGGCCCGGGCGACCTCGGCGTAGTGGGCGCGTACGGTCTGCTCGTCGGCCCGGAAGGCGTTGGGCGGCAGGAGCAGTACGGAGCCGGCCCCGGCCTCGGCGGCCTGGTCGGCCCAGCGACGGGCCTCGGCGCTGCCGTAGGCGGCGACGCCGGGCATGACGCGGGCTCCGTCACCGGCGGCCTCGACGGCGGTACGGACGACGCGCGCCCGCTCCTCGTCGGTAAGGGTCTGGTATTCGCCGAGGGAGCCGTTGGGGACCACGCCGTCGCAACCGTTGGCGATCAGCCAGGCCACGTGTTCGGCGTACGCGTCGTAGTCGACGGTGAGGTCCTCGCGCAGGGGGAGCGCGGTGGCGACCATGATCCCGTGCCAGGGGCGGGTGCGGGTGTCGGCGCCGGGCAGGGGGGTGGGGACGGGCGCGGGGGTGGGCGCGTGGGTCATGAGGTGACTCCCTAGTGTGGTGTGTGACATTTTACTAGTGGGTGTGAGGCGGCCACAAGGGTCCGGGCGGACCCGATCAGCCGTCGGTCGGCGGAAGTTCGGCCAGGTGGCGCAGCGGGACCGGGCAGGACAACGGCCGCCGGTCGGGGGCCGGCTGCTCTCCGGCCAGGGCGGCGACGGCCGGGCCGCACATCCGGCCCTGGCACCACCCCATCCCGGCCCGGGTGAGGAGTTTGACCGTACGGGCGTCCCGCGCGCCGAGGTCTTCGGCGGCCTCCCGGATCCGGCCGGCCGGCACCTCCTCGCAGCGGCACACGACGGAGTCGTCCCGCAGCCAGCCGGTCCAGCCGGGGCCCGGGCGGTGGGCGGCGGCCATCGCGCCGGCGAAGGCGCGCAGTCGGGCGCGGCGGCGGGCGAGGGTGGCGGGGACCGGCCGCCCGGCGGCGGTGTGCGCGGCGATCTCCCCCTCGGTGAGGGCGAGTTCGGCGCCGCCGATGCCGCCGGTCTCGCCGGCGGCCCAGATCCCGGGGACGGAGGTGCGCTGACCGGCGTCGAGGTCCAGGGCCACCGTGCCGTCGGGGGTGCGGAGGGTGGCGCAGCCGAGGCCGGTGGCGAGCTCCAGCTGGGGCACGAGGCCGTGGCCCACGGCGAGCGCGTCGCACGGGATGCGGCGGGCGGTGCCGGGCAGGGGGCGCCAGTCGCGGTCGAGCCGGGCGACGGTGACGGCTTCGACGCGGTCGGTGCCGTGCGCCTCGACGACGGCGGACCGGGCGAGGAGGCGGATGCCGTTCCTTAGTAGGGCGCCCCCGTGGAGGGCGGCTTCGGCGAGTTTGGCGGGGTTGCGGAGGAGGGTGGTCGTGCTGCTCGCGTACGCGGTGTAGGTCGCCGCCTCGACTACGGCCGGGACCGTGGCGCCTGCGGCGGCCAGCGAGCCGGCCACGGCGAGCAGGAGCGGGCCGCTGCCGGCGACGACGATCCGGCGGCCGGGGAGGACCAGGCCGCCCTTGAGCATGGCCTGGGCTCCGCCGGCGCCGACGACGCCGGGCAGGGTCCAGCCGGGGAAGGGCAGTTGGCGCTCGTGGGCGCCGGTGGCGAGGAGGATCCGCTTGGCGCGGACGGTCGCTGCCTCTTCGTTGGGGCCGGCCACCGCGTGCAGGGTCCAGTGGTCGCCGTCGCTGACCACCGTCCACACGTGGTGGAGCCGGAGGTACGTGATCCGGCCGGCCGACTCGTGGGCGCGCAGGGCGGCTTCGCGGGTGGCGAAGGCGGCCCAGCCGTGGTGGAGGGCCTCGGGGTGGGCGGCGCCGAGGCCGGGCGCCGGGCGGCGGTAGAACTGGCCGCCGGGCTGCTCGGCCGCGTCAAGGAGGGTGACGCGCAGGCCGAGGCCTGCGGCGCTGACGGCGGCTGCGAGGCCGGCGGGGCCGGCGCCGATGACGGCGAGATCGGCCGGGTCGCCTGCCGGGGCGCCTGCGGCGGGCTCGGCGGATTGGGCCGGGGTGCCCTTGGCTGCGGCGGGCTTGGGCGGCCCCGCCGGGGTGCCTGGGTCAGACTGCGAGGTCGGCATGGCCCGTGCCCTCCTGGGTGGTGATGGTGTCGCCGGGGTGGGCGGGGGTCAGGCAGGCGCGTTGGTTCGGGTGGCCGTTGATCGTGATCAGGCAGTCGTAGCAGTTGCCGATGCCGCAGAAGGCGCCGCGGGGCGCCCCCTCGTCGCGGGTGGTGCGCCAGGACAGGATGCCGGTGGACCAGAGGACGGCGGCGACGGACTGGCCCTCCTGCGCCGGGAGTTCGCGGCCGTCGAAGGTGATGCTGTACGCCGATTTCGGGGTGCCGCCGACCAGGGAGCGGGGGCTTCGCATCAGGGGGTCTCCTCGGTGGGGTCGGTGCCGGGGTGGGGTGTCGTCCGGGACGGGCTTCGATGTTCGGCGACCTTGCCGGGTCGGCTCTGCCGGACGGGAGCGTGCGCCGAATTCATCTCGTTTTAGTCCCGGACGACACCCCACCCCGTCCCCGACCCCTGGGTGGTGAAACGGTCCGGGCGGAACGGGGTTAGGGAGAGGGCGGGTTCGGTTGCGGTGAGGGCGGCCGCGATGAGCGTGCCGGTGACCGGGGCCAGGCCGATGCCGGCGCCCTCGTGGCCGCAGGCGTGGTAGAGGCCGGGGCTGCGGGGGTCCGGGCCGATGGCCGGGAGGTGGTCCGGGAGGTAGGGGCGGAAGCCGTGGTAGGTGCGGAGGATGCGTGTGTCCGCCAGGAAGGGGAAGAGGGTTGCCGCCTGGGAGGCGAGGCGGCGCAGGGCTTCCGTGGAGAGGGTGCGGTCGAAGCCTACGCGCTCGCGGGTGGCGCCGATCAGGACCGGGCCCGTGGGGGTGCCCTCGACGACCGCCGAGGACTGGAGGGCCGCCGAGCCGCTGGCGACGTCCGCGATGTAGTCGGCTGCGTAGACCTTGTGCCGGACCACGCGCGGCAGGGGTTCCGTGACCAGGACGAAGCCCCGGCGCGGGAGGACCGGGAGATCGACCCCGGCGAGTGAGGCGATGTGGCCGCCCCATGTGCCCGCCGCGTTCACTACCGAGGGAGAGTTGATTTCGCGTTGGGGGGTGCGGATACCTCTTACGGAGCCCGCCTGGTCCAGGAGGACGTCCGTGACCTCCTCGCCCAGGTGGAGCTCGGCGCCCGACGCCGCCAGTAGGCGGGCCGCCGCCTGGGCGGGGTGGACCTGGGCGTCCTGGGGGTAGTGGAAGCCGCCGGCCAGGCCCGGGGCCAGGTGGGGTTCCAGGGTGTGGAGGTCGTCGGCGCCCGCCTCGGCCGCTTCGACTCCGGCCTTGCGCTGGCCTTCCGCGAAGCTCCGCAGCGCTTCGAGCGAGGCCTGGTCCGGCGCGACGACGAGGCCGCCCTTGGGTTCGTACTCGATCTCCTGCGGGAGGAGGGCCGCGAGTTCTCGCCAGAGCCCGGCGGAGAGGAGGGCCAGGTCGAGTTCGGGGCCCGCCTCCTTGTCGGAGACGAGCAGGTTGCCTTCGCCGGCGCCGGTCGTGCCGCCCGCCACCGGGCCGCGGTCGACCACGGCCACGGAGAGTCCGGCGCGGGCCGCGTAGTACGCGCAGGCCGCCCCGACGACGCCGGCGCCGATGATCACGACGTCGGGAGTGTGTGTCTTGAGCACGGCAGTAATATGTCACATTCTTTAGGGGCTGCCCAGACCGGTCCCGGGTCCGGGACCGGTCCGGCACGGATCAGCTGCGGAGCGGGCCCTCACAGCTGTAACTCGACGTCGCGGCGACCTTGTTGGACCAGATCTCCGGCGCGCCGAAGGAGCAGTTCATGTCGGCCAGGTTGTTCGAGGCCGCGCCGGCCCGGTCGAGGATGAAGTAGTCGACCGTCTCGGACATGTCCTTGAAGTTCTGGTCGTCGCTGCGCCAGTTCTTCAGGTTCGCGGTGATCCGGCCGGTACAGGTGAAGCGGCGCTTGCCCGCGTCGCCGTTCTCGACGCAGTCCGGCGTGTTGTACGTGGCGGTGGCGAAGGACGACTTCACGTTCGCGAGCGCCGAGTCGCGCAGCCGCTCGTTGGGGGTGAAGGAGGTGTTCGGGACGAAGAGCTGGTCCACCTTGGCGATCTGCGCGTCCAGGAAGCGGTCGTAGTCGCGCTGGAGGTAGGTGTCCGAGCCCATCCGGTGGCGCCAGGCGTCGTATGCGGCCACGTCGTCGTTCCGCAGGTGCGTGTACATCTCGCGCAGCAGGGAGGGCTTCTCGGTCCACAGGAACTCGAAGAACGTGCCCGCGTAGTTGTAGAAGCGGAAGCCGTCGCCGTCGTAGGTGGCGTGGAGCAGCTGCTCGACCGACATGCGGGGGCCGCCGCCGGCGGTGTCGTTGATGATCCCCTTGACCAGGGACTTGCGGACGGCGATGCCGTTGTCGCGGGTGGCGCCGTCGAAGAACTCGGCGGTGCCCTCGTCCATGGCGGTCGTACGGTCGCCCTCGTACCAGGGGCCTTCGCCGAAGAAGCCGGGGACGGCGTAGCGGCCGTTGAGGTAGTGCGTGTACTCGTGGCGGAAGAGCTCTTCCAGGGTGAGGGAGGAGTCCTGGGGGACGCGGCGCTGGTAGGTGTAGAAGGTGGCGCCGTTCTCGATGTACATGCCGCCGTTGTTGGTGCCGTAGCCGTACAGCATCGTCTGGTAGGTGACGTAGTCGGCGCGGGAGGCGTACAGCACGATGTTCAGGGAGCTGTTGGGGTCGCCGGCGAGCGGCTGGTCGGTGCCGAGGACGCGGTGGTACTGCGCCTTGACCTGCTTGCTCGCGTAGTAGAGCTGGTCGACGGTGGCCCGGTCGAGGGCCGTGCGGACCTTGATGCCGCCGTTGTCGTAGGTGTAGGTGTTCGGGAAGAGCATCTTCTCGATGTCCTCCTTGCACACGCCGTAGGGCTTGCAGGCCTCGTAGGTGTTGAGCCAGGACACGATCTTGGCCCACGGCTCGCTGCCGTTGCCCCAGTCCGTCTTGACGGGCCCGAGGAGGGAGCCGAGGTCGGCGACGGTCTGGTCGCGGAGGCCGTCGATCTGGCCGAAGCGGCCGTACTCGCTGAGGGCGTCGCGCACCACCCAGGCGTTGGCGGTGCCCTTGAGGTGCGTATGGCCGGAGAAGGCCTTGAAGGCGGCCCGGTAGGCGGGGTCGGCGGCGACCGCCGCGTGGAAGGCGGTGTCCTGGTTGCCCGGGTAGACGCCGAGATAGTTGACGGAGAGGGCGGCGAGCGCGGCGCCGGCCCAGTTGGCGTCGAGGTGGGTGGCCGGGTGGGCCGGGTCCATGGTGGCCAGGACCTTCTTGATGAGGCCGAGCTGGTGCTGGCGCAGACCGGGAGCGCTGCCGGCGTAGAGGGCCTCGCGCAGGGTCCGGGCATTGGAGGCCGTGACATCGAAGGTGTGGGCCGCGTTGCCGAAGTCGGCGATGGCCTGGCGCATGGCGTCCACGGTCGGGGCGTCGGTGATGTCGATCTCGGAGCGCGAGTAGTCGTGGTAGGCGACCGCGTGCAGGTAGGTGAACATCTCCTCCAGATGGGAGGAGTTACGGCCGTCGTGGGCGGCGGCCAGGCCGGATATCCGGCGGGACACGGCCTGGACGTGCGCGTCGGACATGACGGGGGCCAGGCGGGCGTCCCAGGTCCAGATGAGGCCGCGCAGGCAGCCGTCGGCCAGGACGGCCTGGTCGGCGAGGAAGTCGGCGAACTGCTCGGGGGACAGGCCCGTGATCCCGTCGAGCGTGCAGGGGACGGCAACGGCGAGGCTCCGCGCCGTCGGGGCGGCCTGGGCCGCGGCGCGGCTCTTCTCGGTGCTCGCGGCGGGCGCGGCGGCCGGCGTCACGGCGCCGGGGACCTGCCCGGTCACGGCCGCGCCGCCGGGGGCCAGGGCGGAGGCCGGCTTCGGCTCCTGCGGGTGGGCGAGGCGGTCGACCTCGTCGAAGGGGTTCGCGGCGGGCGCGCCCGCGAAGGCGCCGTGCGCCGTCGCGCTGCCCGCGACGGCGGCGGTGGTCCCCGATTCCGCGGCCTGCGTGGCGGCCTGGCCGGCGGTGGCGACGAGCGTCACGGCGACGGCGGAGGCGAGGAGGGACGAACGCACAGCTCTGTGCTTGAACACCGAGGACTCCTGTTTGGAGAGGGTGAGGTGGGGGGTCGTGCGTGAACGGCCCCGGGGTGGGTGAACTGCCCCGGGTCACACGGCGTTTGACGGGGATTAACGTGCCGCGGTGTGAGCTGTAACATAGTAATGTGAAATTGCACTGACAAGACCTGTGCGCCCATCAGTTCGCACCTTCTTGAGGGAGCCCTCGTGTCCGACACCTCCCCCCGCCTCCACACGGGCAGCCACGACCTGCCGGTATCTCCGGAGTTGTCCCGATTCATGGCGGACGGCTGGGCTGCCTCCCCGCTGCCCGACTCCGCCCGCGTCCCCGGATACGCCGTCACCCCGGCCCGCCGGGCCCGGCTCTCGGCCCGCTTCCCTGGCGAGCGGCTGATCATCCCGGCCGGCGAGCTGAAGGTCCGCTCCAACGACTGCGACCACCGCTTCCGCCCGCACAGCGCGTACGCCTGGCTGACGGGCCTGACGGGCGAGGACCAGGTGGGCCACGTCCTGGTCATGGAGCCGTCGGGGCCGCACGCGCACGAGCCGGTGCTGTACCTGCGGCCGCGCTCGCCGCGGGTGGCCGGGAACGAGGAGTTCTACCGGGACCGCCGGTACGGGGAGTTCTGGGTGGGCCGCCGCGCCGACCTGGCGGAGGCGGAACGCCTCACCGGCATCCGCTGCGCCCACCTGGACGCGCTCGGCTCCCCGGCCGGCCGCGACGCCACAACGGACACCGAACTGGCCGCAGCTCTCTCGGAGTTGCGTCTCGTGAAGGACGCGTGGGAGGTCGAGCAGCTCCAGCTGGCGGTCGACCACACGGCGGCGGGTTTCGAGGACGTCGTACGGGCGCTGCCCCGCGCCCTGGCCCATCCGCGCGGCGAGCGGTGGATCGAGGGGGTCTTCGGCCTGCGTGCCCGGGCGGAGGGCAACGGCACCGGCTACGACACGATCGCGGCCTCGGGCGCCCACGCCTGCGTCCTGCACTGGATCCGCAACGACGGCCGGCTGAACGCGGACGAACTGCTGCTCCTGGACGCGGGCGTGGAGACGGACACCCTGTACACGGCGGACATCACGCGCACCCTGCCGCTCTCGGGCCGCTTCTCCCCCGTCCAGCGGCAGGTCTACGAGCTGGTCCTGGCCGCCCAGGACGCGGGCATGGCGGCCCTGCGCCCGGGGGCCAGCTTCCGGGACTTCCACCGGGCCGGGATGCGGGTGATCGCGGAAGGCCTCGCGGAGTGGGGGGTCCTCAAGCACGCGGAGGGCGACCTGCACCGGCGGTACACGCTGTGCAGCAGCGGGCACATGCTCGGCCTGGACGTGCACGACTGCGCGAAGGCGCGGGCGGAGACCTACCTGGACGGCGTCCTGGAGGAGGGCCAGGTCCTGACGGTGGAACCGGGCCTCTACCTCCAGCCGGACGACGAGACCCTCCCGGTGGAACTGCGCGGGATCGGGGTCCGCATCGAGGACGACCTGGTGATCACGGCGGACGGCGCCCGCCTGATGTCGGGCGCCCTGCCGCGCACGGTGGACGGGATCGAGGAGTGGATGGGCCGCCTGCTGAACGGCTGACGTCGAACGGCTGGCCGGCTAGAGGACGTCGGTCGCCGTACGACGGTGCGTGCTGCGGCGGTCCTCGATCCCGGCCCAGCGGTCGCCGTAGACGGTCTTGACGACGGCGGGTTCCCGTACGAAGTCGTGCGGGAACCCGAGCGGTACGGCGCTCACCTCGTCCAGGCGGGCGACGGCATCGGCGTCGAGGCGGACGTCGAGGCAGCCGAGGTTGTCGGCGAGCTGGCTCTCGCGGGTGGCCGCGATGATCGGGACGATGTTCCCGGGGCGGCCGAGGAGCCAGGCCAGCGCCACCTGGGCCGGGGTCCAGCCGCCCTGCTCGGCGATCTCCACGACGGCGGCGATGACCTCCTCCTCCTGCGGGGTCGGCGCGACGCCCCAGACGTCCATCCGGCCCGTCCCGCCCCGGCCGTACTTGCCGGTGAGCTTGCCGCCCGCGAGCGGGGCCCAGGCCAGTACGGCGAGGTCGAACGCACGGGCCTGCGGCAGGAGTTCGCGCTCCGGGGTCCGCTCCAGCAGGCTGTAGCGCAGCTGCGAGCCGGCGAAGGCCGACCAGCCCCGCAGCTCTGCGAGGGTGTTGGCCTGCGCGATCTCCCAGGCCGGCCAGTCCGACACCCCCACGTACAGCACCTTCCCGGTCCGTACGAGGTCGTCGAGCGCGCGCATCACCTCCTCGACCGGGGTGAAGTTGTCGCGGGCGTGCACCCAGAGGATGTCCAGGTGGTCGGTCCGCAGCCGCCGCAGGCTGTCCTCCACCGACCGCACCAGGTTCTTGCGGTGGTTGCCCGCCGCGTTGGGGTCGCCCTCCCGGGTCGCGCAGGTGTACTTGGTACCCAGTACGAACTCCTCGCGGCGCCCTTCGAGCAGTTCACCGAGGATCCGCTCCGAACTGCCGTCGGAGTAGATGTTCGCCGTGTCGATGAAGTTGCCGCCCGCGTCCGCGTAGGCGTCGACGATGCGCGCGCTGGTCTCGCGGTCGGATCCCCATTCCAGGCCGTCGCCGATGGTCATGGTGCCGAGGCTCAGCTCGCTCACGCGCAGACCGGTCCTGCCGAACAGTGTGTACCGCACGTTCTCCCCTTCACGATGGTCGTGGCCCAGACGCTAGGCGCTGGAGCGCACTTCAACGCAAGTGCCGCTCGGGCTGATCAGGGCGCTTGAGCCGCGATACGAGCTCCTCGACGAAGGCGTCCAGATGCGGCGTGCGGGGGCCGGGCCGGGTGGCGCAGTACCAGGTGCGGGTCAGCGGCCGGGCGCCGAGGCGGACCAGGGCGAGGTCGTGCGAGGCCACGTACGGGGCGGCCACCCAGTTCGGCAGCACCGTCACGCCCTGACCGCCCGCGACCATCTCGACCACCAGGTCCGTCACCACGGGCATGGTGGTGATCCGGGCGGGGCGGGCGCCGACGGGGAGGGGCAGCGGCATCGACGGGATGCGCTTCTGGTCGTAGAAGTCGTAGAGAACAAGGTCGGCGCCGTCGAAGTCCCGTGCGGTGAGGTGCTTCCGGGAGGCCCAGGGATGCCTGGCGGGCACCACGGCCACCATCTCGTCGTCGAACAGCGTGGTCAGGGACACCCGGTCCATCTGCAGGTCCGGCTTGGTGACGAGCGCGACGTCGATGACGTCGGCGAGGAGCGCCGGGATCGGCGCGTCGTCGGGAACGGTCTCGATCCGCACCTCGGTGTCGGGTTCGCGCTCCCGGAAGGCGCGCAGCACGGGCGGCAGCCAGGGGAAGGTGGTGCTGCACTGCGCGGCGAAGCGGACCCGCCGGTCGCGGCCGTCGCGGATCTCCCGCAGGTCGCGGGAGGCCGACTCCAGTTCGCCGAGGATCTGGCGGGCGGCGACCAGCAGCCGGCGGCCGGCGGGGTTCGGGATCAGCCGGCGGCCCTTGCGGTCGAAGAGGCGCATGCCGAGACGGGCCTCCAGGCGGGTCAGCCGCTGGCTGAGGGCGGGCTGGCTCACGTAGAGCCGCTCGGCGGCGGCGGTCAGCGAGCCGGCCTCGGCGGTGGCCTCCAGCAGCTCCAGGTCACGCAGATCCACATCCATAACCGGGGATTATCACATGCTCCAAACTACGTCGTGGTCTTATGCCTTGAGCCCCCATACGTTTCCGGTGTCAGCACGACGAACCATCAAGAACGGCCCGGAAAGGCACCCACCCCATGACCGACACCAGTACCCCCACCCCCACCACGGCGCTCGTCACCGGCTCCTCCAGCGGCATCGGCCTCGACATCGCCCGCGCCTTCCTGGCGAGCGGCGCCAACGTCGTCCTGGGCGGCCGGGACGCCGACCGCCTGGCCAAGGCCGCCGCCGGCCTGGGCCACCCCGAGCGGACCGCCTGGGTCGCGGGCGGCATCGCCGATCCGCGGACCGGCGAGGCGCTCGTCCGTACCGCGCTCGACCGCTTCGGCCGCGTCGACGTCCTCGTCAACAACGCGGGCACCTTCGCCCCCAAGCCGTTCACCGAGGTCACCGCGGAGGAGCTCGACGGCTACCTGACGGGCAATCTGAAGGGCACCTACCTCACCACCCAGGCCTTCGTACGGGCACTGCGCGCCCAGGGCGGCGGCGGGAGCGTCATCAACATCGGCACCGTCCTGGTGGACCACGCGATCGCGGGCTACCCGGCCTCCGCGCCGGTGGTCAGCAAGGCGGGCGTGCACGCCCTGACGACGAGCCTGGCCGCCGAACTCGCGGCGGACGGCATCCGTGTGAACCTCGTCGCCCCCGGCGTCATCCGCACCCCGCTGCACGCGGACTCCGACGTGGACTCCTTCGGCGGGATCCACCTGCTGAACCGGGTCGGCGAGGTCTCCGAGGTCTCGGAGGCGGTCCTGTACCTGGCCGGCGCCGACTTCGTCACCGGACACGCCCTCCGCGTGGACGGCGGCCACGTAACCGGCCGCCGCTGACCACCCGCACACACCCCCAACCACCCCACTCCGAAAGGAAATCCGCCATGCCGTACGTCAACGTCAAGATCACCCGCGAAGGCGCCACCGCCGCCCAGAAGGCCGAGATCATCGCGGGTGTCACCGACCTGCTGGTCAAGGTCCTCGACAAGGACCCGGCAACCACCTTCGTCCTCATCGACGAGGTAGCCCTGGAAGACTGGGGCGTAGCCGGCGTCCCGACAAACGAATACCGCCGCCGGGCACGGAGCTAACACCGCAGCCACGCCGCTCGGGCCGTACCTCCGCGGGGGCCCGGCCCGAGCCGCCCCCCGCGGGGCCGCTCGCCGCTGCGCGGGGCCTGGCCCCCACCCCGTCGCCGCGCACGGTCCACCCGTCCGGTCCGACTCCGACGATGGCTACGCACAGGATGCAACGGAGCTAAAGGCAAGCTCCCCGCCGGGACGGATCCAGGTGGCGCTTGAATCTGCGACCCCTCAGCCAAGCAGATTACTTATGCACGAAATGCCTAGAACACCACCCACCAAGGCCGCAGCCAAACGGATCACCGTCGGACCGAAACCCGCCCCAGGAGTAACGGGGCTGCGGTCCATAGAGTACTGATAGATCCGATAGGCGCAGTCGCGAAGATTGAATGCAACAGACAGGGCAGCTGCGCCCGCGACCCCCTGCCAGGCAGCGTGTAGACAGCTGACTGACTCAGTGGAAGCGGCTGTGATCACCAGAACCCCATTCATCAAACACCGGCGGACTCCCACGGGTCTGGTGGACGGCCACACCTACTCCTGGCGCGTGCGCGGCGGTGACGGCGACATGATGTCGGTGAACTCCGTGACCGGATGCACGTTCACCATGGACACACAGCCGCCGTCCGTCCCGGTCGTCACCTCCGCCGAGTACCCGCCGTCCGGGACCCTGCCCGGCTCCACCAAGTACATCGGCCAGAGCGGCACTTTCAACGTGAAGGCGAGCGACCCCCTCAGCGGTGTCCTGTACTACGAGTGGGCCTTCAACTCCACGATCCCGGTGGGCGGCGCCAACCGCGTCGACCCGGCCGCCGACGGCAGCGCGGCCATCCCGCTCACCCCCACGACCTGGGGCACCAACATCCTGCGCGTCCAGGCCGTGGACCGTGCGGGCAACCGCTCGCAGCAGCAGACCTACGCCTTCTACGTTCCGGACAACCCGAACGCCAAGACCACCCTCGGCGACATCACGGGCGACGAACGCGTCGACCTCATCGCGCCCGCGGACAACGGCGACCTCGTCGTCTACCCGACCGCCACCGACCCGGCGTCCGCCGGCGTGATCGCCTCCAACGTGGCCAACAGCCCCGGCGGCAAGGGCTGGGGCAACGGCACCCTCACCACCCACCGCGGCGGCAACGGCATCCGCATCGACGACCTGTGGACCTACCGAGACGGACAGCTCACCCTCTACCGCAACTCCCTCAACCAGGGCGGCCTCGAAGCGAACGGCGGCCTCTACTACCACGCCTCCAAGGCCCTGACAGTCCAGCGGCCTTACGTGGACGACTGCACCGTCGCCACCACCGGCCAGCCCTGCGGCACCGAGTACGCCGAGAACTGGACCCGGGTCAAGCAAATCCTCGCCGTGGGCGACGCACTCCCGGAAGCAGGCGGCGTCACCCCTCGCAATGACCTGCTGACCGTGGAGAACGACGGCAAGAACAGCTCACTGGTGCTCTTCCAGGGCACCGGCGCGACCGGCGGGCTGCGCGATCCGGTCGTGCTCGTCCTCAGCCCCACCGGCTGGGACAACCTCACCCTCATCGCCCCCGGCGACGCCACCGGTGACGGCCTCCCCGACCTGTGGGCCCGCGACAACACGACCGGCGACGTCTACCAGTACGCCAACGTCGCCGGAAACCCCGCAGCCCTCGGCGACCACACCAAGCGCACCAGGATCGGCTCGGGCGTCACGGCAGCCACCCACCCCGTCATCGGCTCCTCCGGCGACACCAACGCCGACGGCATCCCCGACCTCTGGGCCCTGGACAGCCTCCACCGGCTCCGCACCTGGAACGGCTGGGCCACAGCCGGCATGGTCACCGGCTTCGCCGCCGGACACACCATGGGCGACGCCCGCATCTCCACCAGCTCCTGGAAACTCAACGAGCCCGACGGAACCACCGCGTTCGACCTGCGCGGCCGAAACAACGGGGCACTCAGCGCCACCGGCGCCGCCAGGGTGGACGACACCGTCGCCGGCACCGCCACCAAGGTCGTCGAACTCGACGGCAAGACCGGCACGGTCACCGCTGCCGGCCCCGGAGTCGACACCACCCGCAGCTTCACCGTCTCCACCTGGGTGAAGTCCAAGGAGCGCTCCGTCGTCCTCAGCCAGGACGGACAGCACACCAGCGGATTCATGCTCTGGCACGACCAGGACGGCACCTGGCGGTTCGGGATGTCCAAGAAGGACACCGACACCTGGGACTACGACCAGACCATCACCATGAACGACGCCGCGAAGGTCCAGGTCGGCGTGTGGACCCAGCTCACGGCCACCTATGACGACCGGACGGGCATGATCGCCCTGTACGTCAACGGCACCCTGGCCGGCACCGGCCACCACCCCAAGGCCAACGCATGGAACGCCACCGGTCCCCTGGTCCTGGGCCGCTTCAAGGACCAGAGCAAGCCGGCCTCCTATCTCAACGGCCGGATCAGCAACATCGCCGTCTACAACCACTCCACCGTCCCCTCCGCGACCCGCACCGATCTGGTCTCGGCGGTGAACAGCGGCAAGTGCGCCGATGACAGTGCCAGCAGCACCGCGGACGGAAACCCCATCCACATCTGGGACTGCAACAACAACGGCGGCATTTCCCAGCAATTCGAGATCCACGAGGGCGGCGAACTCCGCATCCTGGGCAAGTGCGTGGACGCCATGGCCAACGGCACGGCGAACGGCACCCGGATCCAGCTCTGGACCTGCAACGGCTACGGAGCCCAGCAATGGCTCCCCACCGCCACCAGCGGTTTCTACAACCCGATATCCGGCCGCTGCCTCGACCTCCCGAACGCCCGCCTCGACAACGGCACTCAGCTCGAACTGCGAGACTGCAACAACTCCAACGCACAACGCTGGCTCGCCTCCGGCCTCGCCTCACCCCTGGGGGCCAACGGCTGACAGCTGACCGATGAGCGCTGCCCCGTCTCCCCGGAAACCCCGGAGGGGACGGGGCAGCGGCGCTTCGGCTACTACCCCCGGCCATGCAGCAGAGGAACCCGAGATTTTCCGTTGTCTTCTACGGGAGGACCGCGGTGCCGTCCAGTTCGAGGAGGGCCTGGTCGTCCCAGAGGCGGACCACGCCGATGACCGCCATCGCCGGGTAGTCGCGGCCCGCCAGGCGGTGCCAGATGCGGCCCAGTTCGGGGGCGTGTTCCCGGTAGGCCGCCACGTCCACCGCGTACACCGTCACCCGCGCCAGGTCCGCCGGGGTGCCGCCCGATGCGGCCAGGGCCGTCAGGAGGTTGGTCAGGGCCACCTCGAACTGTTCCGGCAGGGTGTCCCCGACCACCTTGCCCGCGCCGTCCAGGGCGGTCTGGCCCGCCAGGAAGAGCAGCCGGGTGCCCGTCGCCGCCACCGCGTGGGAGAAGCCCGTCGGGGGTGAGAGGGTCGGGGGGTTGATCCGCCGGATTGCGGTCGTGTCGTCGTCGGGGGTCGTCATGGGGTCGCCGCCGTTGCACGCAGGGGCCCGTACAGGCTCTTCGCGATGATGCCGCGTTGCACCTCGCTCGCCCCCTCGTAGATCCGCGGTGCCCGCACCTCCCGGTAGAGGTGTTCCAGGAGGTGGCCCCGCCGGAGGGCCACGGCCCCGTGCAGTTGGACCGCGTGGTCCACCACGTACTGGGCCGTCTCCGTGGCCAGCAGTTTCGCCATCGCCGCGCGGCGTGGGACCTCCGGGGAGGCGGGGTCCCGGTCGTAGGCCCCGGCCGCCGCGTAGACCAGCAGCCGGGCCGCCTCCGTGCGGGTGGCCATCTCGGCCACCCGGTGCGCCACCGCCTGGAGGTCGCTCAGCGTCCCGCCGAAGGCGGCCCGGTCGGCCGTGTGGGCGAGCGTGGCGTCGAGCGCGGCCCGGGCCATCCCCACCGCGAACGCGCCGACGCTCGGCCGGAAGAGGTTCAGGGTGTCCATTGCGACCCGGAAGCCCCTCCCCGGCTCGCCGAGGAGGTCCTTGCCGGTGACCGGGACGCCGTCGAAGGTGAGGGAGCCGATGGGGTGCGGGGACAGCATGTCGAGTGGTTCTCCGGAGAGGCCGGGGCGGTCCGCCGGGACCAGGAAGGCGGACACCCCCTTCGCCCCCGGGCCCTCACCCGTTCGGGCGAACACGGTGTAGAAATCCGCCTGCGGGGCGTTGGAAATCCAGCACTTCTCCCCGCTGAGCCGCCACCCGCCCCGCCCGCCGGGCTCCGGTACGGCCGCCAGCGCCAGCGCCCCCGCGTCCGAGCCCGCCCCCGGCTCGCTCAGCGCGAAGCCCGCCACCGCCCGCCCGGCGCGCACCGCCGGCAGCCAGCGTTCCCGCTGGGCCCCGCTGCCCGCCCGCAGGACCGGGTGGGCCCCGAGTCCCTGGAGGGCGAGGGCGGTCTCGGCCTCCGTACAGCCGTAGGCGAGGGATTCGCGCAGCAGGCACAGGTCCAGCGCGCCCGACGCGAACACCCGCTCCAGCAGGCCCAGCTCACCCAGCTCCGCCAGCAGGGGCCGGTTGACCCGCCCCGGCTCCCCCTTCTCGGCCAGCGGCCTCAGCCGGTCGGCCGCCAGTGCGCGCAACTGCCCGCACCACGCCTCCTGGTCCGCCCCGAGCGCGAATCCGGTCATCCGAATGTCCCCGCTTCTATCGCGTCCTGTTGACTGCCGTCACCATCACGATACGCTCGTCAGCGTAATGGCACGGCCGGCTCCAACCCATACCCCGGACCGTTGCAAGGGGGCGAACCCGCCTTGGAACTCAAGCCATCCGCTCACGCCGACACCTTCGCCCGCGACCATCTGCCGCCCGCCGACAGCTGGCCGGAACTCCTCTTCGAGCTGCCCGAACTGGCCTATCCCGATCGCCTGAACTGCGGGGCCGAGCTGCTGGACGCCACCATCGAACGGTTCGGGCCCGAGCGCCCGGCCTTCCGCGGCGCCGCCGGCGAGATGTGGACGTACGGCGGGCTGCGCCGGCGCGTGGACCGCCTCGCCCACGTGCTCACTGTCGATCTCGGTGTGGTCCCCGGCAACCGGGTGCTCCTGCGCGGACCGACCGGCCCCTGGCTCGCCGCGTGCTGGCTCGCGGTGATGAAGGCGGGCGCGGTGGCGGTGACCGTCCTGCCCCAGCAACGGGCGCAGGAGCTGGCAACGGTCTGCGCGATGGCCCGGGTGGGGCACGCCCTGTGCCACACCGGGGCGCTGGACGACCTGGTCAAGGCCGAGGTCCCGGGGCTGCGGATCACCGCGTACGGGGGCGAGGACCCGGACGATCTGCTGCGGCTGGCCGAGCGGCACGACGGGGTGCCCTACCCGGCCGTGGAAACCTCCGCGGACGACGTCGCCCTGATCGCCTTCACCTCCGGCACCACCGGGCGCCCCAAGGGCTGCATGCACTTCCACCGCGACCTCCTCTCGGTGGCCGACACCTTCTCCCGTACGGTCCTGCGTCCCCGCCCGGACGACGTCTTCGCGGGCAGTCCGCCGCTCGGTTTCACCTTCGGTCTGGGCGGGCTGGTCGTCTTCCCGCTGCGGGCGGGCGCGTCCGCGCTGCTGCTGGAGGAGGCGACGCCGCGGCACCTGCTGCCCGCCCTCGCCCGGCACCGGGTGACGGTGCTGTTCACGGCGCCCACCGCCTACCGGGCGATGCTCGACGCGCTGGGCCCGTACGACGTGGGCGTGTACGACCTCTCCGCGCTGCGCCGCTGCGTCTCGGCCGGGGAGAACCTGCCCGCCGCGACCTGGCAGGCCTGGTACGAGCGCACCGGCCTGCGGATCATCAACGGCATCGGGGCCACGGAGCTGCTGCACATCTTCATCTCCGCCGCCGACGAGGACATCCGGCCGGGTACGACCGGACGGGTGGTTCCGGGCTGGCAGGCCCGGGTGGTGGACGGCTCCGGCCGGCCGGTCGCGGACAACGAGCCGGGGCTGCTGGCGGTGCGCGGCCCGGTGGGCTGCCGCTACCTGGCCGATCCGCGGCAGGGGGAGTACGTACGGGACGGCTGGAACCTGACCGGCGACACCTACGTGCGTGATCCGGAGGGCTACTTCCGCTACGTCGCCCGCGCCGACGACATGATCATCTCGGCGGGCTACAACATCGCGGGCCCGGAGGTGGAGGAAGCCCTGCTGCGCCACCCGGACGTGGTGGAGGCCGCGGTGGTGGGCCGCCCGGACGAGCGACGGGGACAGATCGTGGTCGCGTACACCGTCACGCGTGAGGGTGTGGTGCTCACGGAGGAGGACCTGCGCGCCTTCATGCGGAGCGAGCTGGCCCCGCACAAGTGCCCGCGCTCCTTCGTCTTCGTGCCGGCCCTGCCCCGGACCGCGACGGGCAAGCTGCAACGCTTCCGGCTGCGCGATCTAGAGTGAACCCGTGGTCGAGCAGCACACCCCGCGATCCCTGATCGTCACGTTCTACGGAGCCTACGGGCGGGCCTTCGAGGGCCCGGTCCCGGTGTCGGCGCTGATCCGCCTGCTGGGCGCGGCCGGCGTGGACGCCCCGTCGGTCCGCTCGTCGGTGTCCCGGCTGAAGCGGCGCGGCTTCCTGCTGCCCGGGCGCGCGGCGGACGGCTCGGCGGCGTACGAGCTCTCCGAGGAGGCGCGGCAGCTGCTGGACGACGGCGACCGGCGGATCTACGGCGGCCCGCCGCCCTCCGACGAGTGGCTGGTGGCGGTGTTCTCCGTCCCCGAGCAGGAGCGGCACAAGCGGCACCTGCTGCGCTCCCGGCTGACCCGGCTCGGCTTCGGCGCGGTGGCGCCGGGCGTGTGGATCGCGCCGGCCGGGCTGGCGGAGGAGACGGGGCACACGCTGGAGCGCCTGCACCTGACCCCGTACGTGGAGCTGTTCCGGGGCGCCCACCTCGGCTTCGCGCCGACGGCGGAGGCCGTGGCCCGCTGGTGGGACCTGACCTCCCTGGCCAAGCAGCACGAGGAGTTCCTCGACCTGCACGAACCGGCCCTGCGCGCCCTCCAGTCGGGCCCGGACCCGACCCCGGAGGAGGCGTACCGCGGCTATCTGCTCGCCCTGGACAGCTGGCGCCGCCTCCCGTACGCCGACCCGGGCCTGCCGCGCGGCCTGCTCCCGGCGGACTGGCCGGGCGACCGCGCGGCGGCCGTATTCGCCGAACTGCACGCCCGGCTGCGGGACTTGGGCGGACAGTTCGCGCAACCGTGAACGCCCCGGTCATGGCCAAAAAGCGGGTGGGCGGAGGTCCCGGGCCGCGCCACGATGGGCCATGACCTGGACCTTCACTTCAGACCTGACGGCCTATCTGGCCGCGGCGGGACCGGCCGTGGCCGCGCAGCCCGTTTCCAATACGACCCTGCTGACCGTGGCTGACGCGCTGGAGCGGCGCGGGATCGCCGCCTACGGCTCCGACGCGCCCTTCTTCGGCTGGTGGACCGGAGCCGACGGAACCGTTGCCGGGGGCCTGTTGTGCACCCCGCCGTTCCCGCTGCTCCTCAGCGCGGTGCCGGAGGAGGCGGTCCGGGAGCTCGGGGCCGCCCTCGCCACCGAGCCGCTGCTCGCCGGGCTCCACGGGATCAACGCCCGCCGCGCGGACGCGGAGGCGCTGGCCGACGCCTGGGGGCGGCCCACCCGGTACGCGGAGGAGATCCGCCTGTACCGGCTGGCCGGGCTGCTCCCCCCGGACCCGGCGCCCGCCGGAGGGGCCCGGCTCGCCGCCGAGGCGGACCTGCCGCTGCTGGTCGAGTGGATCGACGCCTTCAACGCCGAGGCCGACGTGCCTGGCTCCGCCTCCGAGGCGGTCCTGCGCGACCGCATCTCGTACGGCGGCATCCTGCTCTGGGAGCACGAGGGCGCCCCGGTCTCGCTGGCCTCCTTCAACCGCCCGATCGGCTCGGCCGCCCGCGTCGGCCCGGTCTACACCCCGCCGGCGCTCCGCGGCCGCGGCTACGCCGCCGGCGTCACGCACGCGGTGAGCGAAGCGGCGTACGCGTCCGGCGCCTCGGAGGTCCTCCTCTTCACGGACCTCGCCAACCCCACCAGCAACGGCGTCTACCTGCGCCTGGGCTACACCCCGGTCGAGGACCGCGCCGAGGTCGTACCGGCGTAGACGGCTCAGCCGCGTCCCGTGGGCGGCTTGCGGCTGCCCGCGCGGTAGGGGGCGGGCCACGGGGCGGCCGGGCCCTCGTAGGACTGGTCGGCGGCCGCGTGCAGGGTCCAGTGCGGGTCGTACAGGTGGGGGCGGCCGACGGCGCAGAGGTCGGCGCGGCCGGCCAGGAGCAGGGAGTTGACGTCGTCCCAGGAGGAGAGGGCGCCGACCGCGATGACGGGGACCCCCAGCGCGTTGCGGATCCGGTCGGCGTAGGGGGTCTGGTACGAGCGCCCGTACTCCGGGACCTCGTCCGCGACGACCTGGCCGGTCGAGACGTCGATGGCGTCCGCGCCGTGGGCGGCGAACGCGGCCGCGATCTCCACCGCCTCCTCGGGTGAGGTGCCGCCCGGCGCCCAGTCGGTGGCCGAGAGCCGGACCGTCATCGGGCGGTCCGCGGGCCAGACGGCGCGGACCGCGTCGAAGACCTCCAGCGGGAAGCGCAGCCGGTTCTCCAGGGGGCCGCCGTAGGCGTCGGTGCGCCGGTTGGTCAGCGGGGAGAGGAACCCGGAGAGCAGGTAGCCGTGGGCGCAGTGCAGTTCCAGCAGGTCGAACCCGCAGTCGGCGGCGCGGACGGCGGCCGCCGCGAACTCGGAGCGGAGCGCCGGCAGGTCCGCCTCGGCGAGGGCGCGCGGGACCGCCGAGACGCCCGGCCGGTAGGGCAGCGCCGAGGCGGCCACCAACGGCCAGTTGCCGTGCGGCAGCGGATCGTCCATCCCCTCCCACATCACGCGGGTGGAGCCCTTGCGCCCCGAGTGCCCGAGCTGGACGCCGAGCGCGGTCCCGGGCGCGGAGGTGTGGACGAAGTCGGTGATCCGCCGCCAGGCCGCCGCCTGCTCCTGGTTGTACAGCCCGGTGCAGCCGGGGGTGATCCGGCCCTCGGCGCTGACGCAGACCATCTCCGTCATCACCAGCCCCGCCCCGCCGAGGGCCCTGGCGCCCAGGTGCACGAGGTGGAAGTCCCCCGGGACGCCCTCCTCGGCCGCGTACATGTCCATCGGCGATACGACGACCCGGTTGCGCAGGGTCAGTCCCCGCAGCGTGAAGGGGGTGAACATGGGCGGGGTCGCCTCGTCCGGGCAGCCGAAGTCCCGTTCCACCGCGCGCGTGAACCGCTCGTCGCGCAGCCGCAGGTTGTCGTGGGTGACCCGCCGGCTGCGCGTGAGCAGGTTGAAGGCGAACTGCCGGGCGGGCTGTTCCACGTAGCCGGCGATCTCCTCGAACCAGCGCATGCTGGCGGCCGCCGCCCGCTGCGTGCTGGCGACCGCGGGCCGCCGGGCCGCCTCGTACGCCGCGAGGGCCGCCGGTACGTCCGCCTCCGCGGCCACCGCTTCGGTGAGCGCGAGGGCGTCCTCCACGGCGAGCTTGGTGCCCGAGCCGATGGAGAAGTGGGCGGTGTGCGCGGCGTCGCCGAGCAGGACCACGTTGCCGTGCGACCAGCGCGCGTTGACGACGGTGCGGAAGGCGGTCCACGCCGAGCGGTTCCCGCGCAGCGGCCGGCCCCGCAGGGCCTCGCTGAAGATCTTGCCGCAGCGGGCCGCCGACTCGGTCTCGTCGCACAGGTCGAGGCCCGCCGCCCGCCACACCTCCTCCCGCATCTCGACGATCACCGTGGAGGCGTCGGCCGCGTAGGGGTAGGCGTGCAGTTGCATCGCCCCGTGCTCGGTTTCCGCGATCTCGAAGCGGAAGGCCTCGAAGGCGAAGTCCGCGGCGAGCCAGATGTACCTGCAGCGGCCGCTCGTCACCGTCGGCCCGAAGTGCGCGGCCCCGGCCTCGCGGGCCGCGCTGTGCACCCCGTCCGCCGCGACCACCAGGTCGTACGAGGCGGAGAGGGCTTCGGCGGCGACCGGCCCGGTCCGGAAGCGGAGCCGGACGCCCAGTCCGGCGCAGCGCTCGTGGAGGATCTCCAGCAGCCGGCGCCGCCCGAGGGCGGCGAAGCCGTGGCCGCCGGAGGTCAGCATCCGGCCGCGGTGGACGATGTCCACGTCGTCCCAGCGCACGAACTCCGCGCTCAGGGCGGCGTAGACGACGGTGTCGGCCCGTTCGATGCCTCCGAGGGTCTCGTCGGAGAGCACCACCCCGAAGCCGAAGGTGTCGTCCGGCGCGCCGCGTTCCCAGACCTCGACGGTGTGGCCCTGGCGGGCCAGCAGCGCGGCGGCGTAGAGCCCGCCCGGTCCCCCGCCGACGACGGCGACCCGCAGGGCGTCCGCGGACATCCGGTCACCTGCCCTTCCACTGCGGCGGCCGCTTCCCGGTGAAGGCCGCGTGGAACTCCGCGTAGTCCTCGCCGTTCATCAGCAGGGCCTGGGTGGCCGCGTCCATCTCCACGGACGCGCCCAGCGGCATGTCGAGTTCGGCGGTGAGCAGCGCCTTGGTCTGCGCGTAGGCGAGGGCGGGGCCGGCCGCCAGGTGCGCGGCGAGTTCCGCGGCCCGTACGTGGGCCTTGCCCTCCTCGGTGAGCTCGGACAGCAGGCCGATCCGCTCGGCCTCGGGCGCCCGTACGGGCTCTCCGAGCATCAGCAGGCGGGTGGCGTGGCCGAGGCCGACGACGCGGGGCAGCAGATAGGCGGCGCCCATGTCGCCGCCGGAGAGGCCGACGCGGGTGAAGAGGAAGGCGAAGCGGGCGCTGGGGTCGGCGATGCGGAAGTCGGCGGCGAGCGCGAGGACGGCTCCGGCCCCGGCGGCCACCCCGTGCACGGCGGCGATCACCGGGAAGGGGCATTCGCGGATGGCGCGGACGACCTGGCCGGTCATCCGGTTGAAGTCGAGGAGTTGGGCGGTGTCCATGGCGAGGGTGGCGCCGATGATCTCGTCCACGTCCCCGCCGGAGCAGAAGCCGCGCCCCTCGCCGCCGAGCACGAGGGCGCGTACGGAACGCTCACGGGACAGTTCGGCCAGCAGATCGCGCAGGTCGGCGTAGGCGCCGAAGGTGAGCGCGTTCAGCTTGTCGGGGCGGTCGAAGGTGACGGTGGCCACGCCGTCCTGCCGGGTCACCCGGAGGTGCTGCCACCGTTCTGTCGCTTCTGTGGAACCGGTGAAGGGGCTCACATCCACGACGGTATCACTGGATCGTGACCGCCGTCACAGAAGCGCGACATCCGGGTGGCCCGCGACGCCAGACGCACCGAAGGTCCCGAACCTGCGGCGTCCGTGGTCCCTCGCGGCTGCGTCGGGGTGCCCTACAGGGGTGGATTTCGACTTCGTATGGTTGAAACCAGGAGCTCTCCCCCTCCACCCCCTGCCTCGCCTCGCCTCGCCTCCCGGAAGGGACGGTACGCCCATGCCCGACGCCTCCGCCTGGCGGATCGCCCTGCCCCACACGGCGGCCGCCGTACCGATCGCCCGCGCCCTCGTCCGTACCGCGCTGGCCGACATCGACGAGCCCGCCGACAGCGACACGGCGGAGCTGCTCACCGCCGAACTGGTCGCCAACGCCGTGGAGCACACCAGCTCCGGGGCGCCGATCGAACTGGTCGTGGAGCTGCTGGAGAGCGGCTGCCAGGTCGAGGTGCACGACGGCGATCCGCGGCCGCCCGGCGATCTCGCGGCCCGACCGGACGACACCCATCCCGACCCCTGGCAGGAGCACGGCCGCGGCCTGCTGCTGATCCGCACCCTGAGCTCCGCCTGCGGCCACCGCCCGACCGCGCACGGCAAGGCGGTGTGGTTCACCCTGCCGGCGCGGCCCGCCGCGGTCTGATCATCGGCCCGCTCTACGGCATGACTATGCGCCGGGCTTCGCGAGCGTGGCGACGAGCACGGCCTTGATGGTGTGCAGACGGTTCTCGGCCTCGTCGAAGACGACGGAGTGCGCGGACTCGAACACCTCGTCCGTCACCTCCAGCGATTCCAGCCCGTGCCGCTCGCGGATCTCCCGGGCCACCTTGGTGCCGAGGTCGTGGAAGGCCGGCAGGCAGTGCATGAACTTCACGTCCGGGTTCCCGGTGGCGCGCAGCACGTCCATGGTCACCGCGTACGGGGACAGGACCGCGATCCGCTCGTCCCAGACCTCCTTGGGCTCGCCCATGGACACCCAGATGTCGGTGATGACGAAGTCGGCCTGGGCCACGCCCTCGTCGATCTGCTCCGTCAGGGTGATCCGGGCCCCGCTCCGCGCGGCGAGCTCGCGCGCCGCCGCGACGACGGGCTCGGCGGGCCAGTAGGCCCGCGGCGCGACGATGCGCACGTCCATGCCCAGCAGCGCGCCGGTCACCAGGTAGGAGTTGCCCATGTTGAAGCGGGCGTCGCCGAGGTAGGCGAAGGAGATCCGCTCCAGCGGCTTGGCGCAGTGCTCGGTCATGGTGAGGACGTCGGCCAGCATCTGGGTGGGGTGCCAGTCGTCGGTGAGGCCGTTGAAGACGGGCACACCGGCGTACGCGGCGAGCTCCTCGACGGCGTCCTGGCTGTCGCCCCGGTACTCGATCCCGTCGAACATCCGGCCGAGCACCCGGGCGGTGTCCTTCACGGACTCCTTGTGACCCATCTGCGAGCCGGAGGGGTCGAGGTAGGTGGTGCGGGCCCCCTGGTCCGCGGCGGCGACCTCGAAGGCGCAGCGGGTGCGCGTCGAGGTCTTCTCGAAGATCAGCGCGATGTTCCTGCCCCGGAGCGCGGGCTGCTCGGTACCGGCCTTCTTGGCCGCCTTGAGCTCGGCGGCGAGCTCGATCAGGCCGCGGAACTCGGCGGCGGTGAAGTCGAGCTCCTTGAGGAAACTGCGGCCTGCGAGGTCGGTGGCCATGGGGTCGCTCCAGCGTCACGGTGACAGGGGATGTTGGAAGTCTATACGATCCACTGCATTGATATACAGAAAAGTGATCGCTGCCTCATGCGACCACCACGGGTACCGCACCGCACCGCGCCGCCCCACCGGTCCGCACCGCCCACCGCGCCCGCTCCCCCGCACCCGGCCGGCCTAGGACACCGCGTCGCGCTCCACCGGGCAGCTCATGCACCGCGGTCCGCCCCGGCCCCGGCCCAGCTCGCTGCCCGGGATCTCGATGACCTCGATGCCCTCCTTCCGCAGGTGGGTGTTGGTGGTCACGTTCCGCTCGTAAGCGACCACCACCCCCGGCTCCACGGCCAGCACGTTGCACCCGTCGTCCCACTGCTCGCGCTCCGCCGAGTGCACGTCCTGCGTGGCCGTCAGCACCCGGATCGAGTCCAGTCCGAGCGCCGCCGCGATGGCCCGGTGCATGTGCTCCGGCGGGTGGTCCGTCACCTTCAGCTCGCTCGCCCCGTCGCCCGGCTCGATCGTGTAGGAGCGCAGCATGCCCAGGCCCGCGTACTGAGTGAACGTATCTCCGTCCACCATCGTCATCACCGTGTCCAGGTGCATGAAGGCCCGCCGCTTCGGCATGTCCAGCGCCACGATGCTCGTCGCCGACCCGGCCGCGAACAGGCCCCGCGCCAGCATCTCCACCGCCTGCGGGGTGGTCCGTTCGCTCATCCCGATGAGCACCGCGCCGTTGCCGATGACGAGCACGTCCCCGCCCTCGATCGTCGACGGGTAGTCCGCCTGCCCCTGCGACCAGTAGTGGAAGGCCCCGGAGGAGGTGAAGAGCGGGTGGTGCCGGTAGATCGCCTCGAAGTGGACGGTCTCGCGCTGCCGCGCCGGCCAGCGCATCGCGTTGATGGACACCCCGTCGTAGATCCATGCGGAGGTGTCCCGGGTGAACAGGTGGTTGGGCAGCGGCCCCAGCAGGAAGTCGTCCAGTTCCATGGCGTGGAAGCGCACCGACACCGGTTCGGCGTGCCGCTCCAGGAACTCGCGCTTGGTCATCCCGCCGACCAGCGCCTCGGCCAGCGCGGCCGAGCCCAGCCCGTCGAAGGCGGCCCGCAGGTGGTCGGTGGCGAGCGGCCCGTACGCCTTCTCGTCGAACACCCGGTCCAGGACGAGATGTCTCGCCTCCGGGATGTCGAGGGCCTCGCGCAGCAGGTCGCCGAAGAGGTGGACCGCCACGCCCCGGTCGCGCAGCACGTCCGCGAAGCCGTCGTGCTCCTGGCGGGCCCGGCGCACCCACAGCACGTCGTCGAAGAGGAGCGCGTCCTTGTTGCTCGGTGTGAGCCGCTTCAGCTCCAGGTCGGGCCGGTGGAGGATGACGCGGCGAAGCCGCCCGGTCTCGGAATCGACATGGAATCCCATGCCGTACACGTTCGCAGACCGGGCGGCCTTTTGACCTGGTGTCTGCTCAGCGGGGCAGAGCGAGGCCGACCAGTGCCTCCGGTGCCCCGGTCAGCTCCGGTGCGATCAGACCCAGCTCGGGCGCCTTCAGGTTCGGCACCCCGGAGTTCGAGGCGTCCGGCATCGTCAGCAGGCCGCCGACGACCAGGCCCGGAGTGCGGGCCAGCAGGTCGGTGGCCGGAGCCTCCAGGGAGCCCTCGCCGTCGGTCTCCGGCGCGCCGAGCAGGTTCGGCACCGGGGAGGTGACGAGGGTCTTGCCGAGCTCGGTGCCGATCGGGAGCACCGGGAGCAGTGGGGTGGGGAGCATCTCCCCCTTGTGGAAGCGGGGCGCCTCGGGCGCTCCGACGATCGGCACCGGCACCCCGGTGGCCAGGCGCGGGGTGTCCACGCCCAGTGTGGTCTTCACGGCGTCCAGCGGGACACCCACCGGCACCGAGTCGGCCACGGCCGGGGTGGCCGCGCCGGCCGCGGCCATACAGGTCATGAGCGCCGCAATGCTTCCGCGCGCGGTCATCTTCATAGGTGACGTTCCGTCCTTCCAGGGTCGCGGACATTCCGCTGCCCCTGGATGAACGATCCCGCCGGTGGGTTTCCCGGAGTTCTCCCCGAAAGTTCCCCCATACGACCTAATTAGCGGCCGTACGGGGGCCTTCGCTTTACCCGGCGCTTTACCCGGTGCCCGAGGGACCCGAGGTGCCCGACGGTTCAGAGCCGGGGGTCGACCGGCTCCGACTCCAGGGCGAGCACCGCGAAGACGGCCTCGTGGACCCGCCACAGCGGCTCCCCGGCTGCCAGCCGGTCCAGCGCCTCCAGCCCGAGCGCGTACTCGCGCAGGGCCAGGGAGCGCTTGTGCCCGAGGGACCGCTCGCGCAGCCTCTCCAGGTGGTCGGGGCGGGTGTACTCGGGACCGTAGATGATCCGCAGGTACTCGCGTCCGCGCACCTTGACCCCCGGCTGGACCAGGCGGCCGTTGCCGTCCCGGGCGTAGGCCTGGAGCGGCTTGACGACCATGCCCTCGCCGCCGGCGGCCGTCAGCTCCAGCCACCAGTCGGTGCCCGCCCGTACGGAGTCCTCGTCGGCGGTGTCCACCAGGATCCGGCCGGTACTGCGGAGCAGTCCGGTGCCCGCCGCCTCGTCCGCGGCGACCAGCCGGTCCAGCCAGAACAGCTGCTCGTCGTGGGGTACGGCCGCCAGCGACCGCCCGGCCGCCGCCAGCAGCTGGAACGGCGCGAACCGTACGCCGTCCAGCCCGTCGGTGGTCCAGCAGTAGCGCCGGTAGGCCTCGGTGAAGGCCACCGCGTCGGCGGCCCGGCCGCGCTGGCGCTCCAGCAGGTCGCCGGTGTCGACACCCCGGCCGGCGGCCGCCTCCAGGGCGGCGATGGCGTCGGGGAAGACGGCGCCGGAGGCCGCGCCCACGGCTGCGTACTGATTGCGCAGCAGGCCGCCCGACTTCAGGGACCAGGGCAGGAGTTCGCCGTCGATCAGCAGCCAGTCCGTGTCCAGCTCGTCCCAGAGACCGGCGTCGGCGACCGCCGCGCGGAGCCGGGCCAGGACCTCCTCGGTGACCTCGGGATCCTTGAAGAACGGCCGCCCGGTGCGGGTGTAGACCGAACCGGTCGGGCCGTCCACACCGAAGCGCTCACGGGCCGCGTCGGCGTCCTTGCAGACCAGGACGGTGGCGCGGGAGCCCATGTGCTTCTCCTCGCACACGACCTGGGCGATGCCGTCCTTGCGGTACTGCGCGAAGGCCTCCGCCGGGTGCTCCAGAAAGCCCTCATCAGCGGCTCCGCCGCGGGCGCCCTCCCGGGAAGTGGCCGTGGGCGCCATGGTCGGCGGCAGGTACGGGACCAGCCGCGGGTCCACGGCGAAGCGGCTCATGACCTCCAGCGCGGCGGCCGCGTTCTCCTCGCGCACGTTGACGTTGCCCAGGTGGCGGGTCTCCACGATCCGGCGCCCTTGGACGTCGGCCAGGTCCAGCGGGCGGCCGCCCCGTGACAAATCGAATGCAGCGCCTCCCGGCGCCTCGGCGGCCAGCGGCTTGGCCGGCTCGTACCAGACCTTCTCGGCCGGTACGTCGACCAGTTCGCGCTCGGGCCAGCGCAGGGCGGTCATCTTCCCGCCGAAGACGGCACCGGTGTCGAGGCAGATGGTGTTGTTGATCCACGAGGTGTTCGGGACCGGGGTGTGCCCGTAGACCACCACCGCCTTGCCGCGGTAGTCCTCGGCCCACGGGTAGCGCACGGGCAGGCCGAACTCGTCGGTCTCGCCGGTGGTGTCCCCGTACAGGGCGTGCGAACGCACCCGGCCGGAGGTCCGGCCGTGGTACTTCTCGGGCAGGCCGGCGTGGCAGACCACCAGCTTGCCGCCGTCGAGGACGTAGTGGCTGACGAGGCCGCGGATGAACTCCCGCACCTCCTCGACGAACTCCTCCGGCTCGTGGCCGAGCTGCTCGATGGTCTCGGCGAGGCCGTGGGTCTGCTGGACCTTGGAGCCCTTCAGGTAACGGCCGAGCTTGTTCTCGTGGTTCCCGGGCACGCACAGGGCGTTGCCGGACTTCACCATGCCCATGACGCGGCGCAGCACGCCGGGGCTGTCGGGGCCGCGGTCGACGAGGTCGCCGACGAAGACGGCGGTGCGTCCCTCGGGGTGGACTCCGTCCTCGTAGCCGAGCTTTCCGAGCAGGGTCTCCAGCTCGGAGGAACAGCCGTGGATGTCACCGACGATGTCGAAGGGTCCGGTGAGGTGCGTGAGGTCGTTGTAGCGCTTCTCCAGCACGACTTCGGCGCTCTCCGCCTCCTCGACGGAGCGCAGTACGTGCACCTTGCGGAAGCCCTCGCGCTCCAGGCCGCGCAGCGAGCGCCGCAGGTCGCGGCGGTGGCGCTGGATGACGGCGCGCGGCAGGCCGGCCCGGTCGGGGCGGGCCGCGTTGCGCTCGGCACAGACCTGTTCGGGCATGTCGAGGACGATGGCGATGGGCAGGACGTCGTGCGCGCGGGCGAGCTGCACCAGCTGCCGGCGGGCGTCGGCCTGGACGCTGGTGGCGTCGACGACGGTGCGCCGGCCGGCGGCGAGGCGCTTGCCCGCGATGTAGTGCAGGACGTCGAAGGCGTCCTTGCTGGCGCTCTGGTCGTTCTCGTCGTCGGAGACCAGGCCGCGGCAGTAGTCGGAGGAGATGACCTCGGTGGCCTTGAAGTGCTTGCGGGCGAAAGTGGACTTGCCCGATCCGGTGGCCCCGATCAGGACGACGAGGGAGAGGTCGGTCACGGGAAGTACGCGGTGGCTCTCGGTGCTGCTGGTCATGCTGCCTCGCCCTCCTTCGGGGTGTCGGTGGTGTCGGTAGTGGTGGCGTCGGTCTGGGTGAACACGGCCATCTGGGTCGGCGGGCCGACCTCGGGGTCGTCGTCTCCGACGGGCACGAAGGCGACCTCGTACCCGTGGCGGGCGGCCACCTGCCCGGCCCAGGCGCGGAACTCCTCGCGGGTCCACTCGAAGCGGTGGTCGCCGTGCCGGACGTGCCCGGCGGGCAGGGTCTCCCAGCGGACGTTGTACTCGACGTTCGGGGTGGTGACGAGGACCGTGCGGGGGCGGGCCGAGCCGAACACCGCGTACTCCAGCGCGGGCAGCCGCTCCGGGTCCAGGTGCTCGATGACCTCGCTGAGGACGGCCGCGTCATAGCCGGCGAGCCGCTTGTCGGTGTAGGCGAGCGAGCCCTGGATCAGCCGGACGCGCGCGCTCTGGCGCTCCCCCAGCCGCTCCAGCCGCAGCCGCTTGGCCGCGAGGTTCAGCGCCCGCACGGACACGTCCATGCCGACGATCTCGGTGTACGCGGGGTCCCCCAGCAGCGCCTGCACCAGCTGGCCCTGCCCGCAGCCGAGGTCGAGGACGCGGGCGGCTCCGGCCGTGCGCAGCGCGGCGAGGATCGCCTCGCGCCGCTGCACCGCGAGCGGCACGGGCCGCTCCTCGGTATCACGGTTCTCGTCGACGGCGTTGTCGATCTCCTCGACCTCGCTGCCGTCGGCCTCGGCGAGGCGGACGAGTTCCAGCCGCGCCAGGGCGTCCTGGGTCAGCCGCTTGTGGCGGGCCAGGTAGCGGGAGCTGATCAGGCCGTTCTCCGGGTGGGCGGCGAGCCATCCCTCTCCGGCGCGCAGCAGCTTGTCGACCTCGTCGGGGGCGATCCAGTAGTGCTTGGCGTCGTCGAGCACGGGCAGCAGGACGTACAGCTGGCGCAGGGCGTCGGCGAGCGGCAGCCGGCCCTCCAGGACGAGCCGTACGTACCGCGAATCCCCCCACTCGGGGAACTGCGGATCGAGAGGCACGGGTTCGGCCCGTACGAGGTCCCAGCCGAGCGGGTCGAACAGCCGGTGCACCAGCTCCGCCCCGCCGCGCGCGGGCAGCACGGGGATCTCCACGCGCAGCGGCCGCGCCTGTTCCGGGAGCTCCGGGCGCAGGGCGCACTGCCCCTTCAGGGCGGTGCGGAACACCCCGCTGAGCGCGACGGCGAGCAGTGAGGAGGCGGCGTACGGCCGGTCGTTGACGTACTGCTCGAGCGCGGCATCGGGCGCCCCGCCCCGCCCCTTGCCCTGCCCGCGCCGCACGAGCGCGACGGGATCCACCTCCAGCAGCAGCGCGGCCGTGCACCGCTCGGCCGTGGCCTCGGGGTAGAACACGTGCGCGGTGCCGTGGGAGGTGGAGAACGCCTGCGCCTTCCCGGGATGCTTGTGCAGCAGAAAGCCCAGATCGGTCGCGGGTCGTTCAGGGGAACCGGTGGTGGAGATCGTCAGGAACACACGCCCGAGTATGTGTTGAGGCTGGTCACGGGGCCAACGCGTTTTACGCGCGCCGTCACGGACCACCGAACGCCGTCCGAACGGACACGGAACTGATCTTCACATTTCCCGCACAAGAGCCGTCACCTTTTGACACTCTGCTCTGGCTCGAACACCACTGTTCTCCCTCTGCGCTCTGGAGCCCCGTGTACCCTCCGCCTCACGCCCACACGCCCTGGCAGCCGATACGACGCTGGTGGCAGCACCCGGCGCTGATCATCGCCGCTCTCATCCTGCTTCCCCCGGCGGGCATCGCACTGGCCTGGGTGAGCCAGTGGAACCAGAAGCAGAAGATCATCGCCACTGTCCTGTCGGGCCTCTGGTTCCTGGTGTTCCTCCTGTCCCCGGACTCCGCGAAGAAGACGGGCGACGACGCCAAGTCCACGACCGCCGTCACGGCGACGGTCGCGCCCAAGTCCTCGGCGCCGGCGGCCGCGACGCCGTCACCGACCCCCACCCCCGTGATGCCCTCGGTCGTCGGCACCCCCTTCGCCGAGGCCGAGAAGGCCGTGGAGGCCCTGCTCGACACCGAGTTGACCGCCCGCAGCGCGTACGAGGACGTGACGCCGGCCGCCGACCACACGAAGTGGGTCGTCTGCTTCCAGGAGCCCGCGGCGGGCACTGCACTCGCTTCGAAGTCCGTCCCGGCGACCGTCCACCTCGTCGCGGCCGGTACGACGTGCCCGACCGAGAAGGGCACCCTCCTGCGCCCGAAGCCCACGCCCACGCCCACGCCCACGGCGGACAACGGCGACTCGGGCAGCTCCTCGGGGGGCTCCGGCAGCTCCTCGGGCGGGTCGGGCAGCGTCGGCACCATCAAGCCCGGCGCGTTCTGCTCCCCCGCCGGAGCCACCGGCACGTACAACGGGCGCATCTACACCTGTCGGGACAAGCACTGGCGTCAGTAGCCGAGGACGTCGGCGCCCAACTCCGCGATGCGGTCGGGGCCGATGCGGCAGCAGCCGCCGATGAGGCGGGCGCCCGTGCGGTGCCAGGCGTCGGTGGGCCAGGGGGACGGGGTGGCGGGGGCGTGCCAGGTGCCGGTGGCAGCCTCCCAGACGGAGCCGTCGTTGGGGTAGGCCAGGAGAGGTTTGTCGGTGGTGGCGGCCGCGGCTTCCAGGGCGGGCAGGACGTCCGCCGGGTCGCAGCAGTTGACGCCTACGGCGATGACCTGCGGGGATCGGGCGGCAAGGGCGAAGGTCTCGGGGAGGGGTGCGCCGGAGCGGGTGCGGCCGGCGGCGACGGTGAGGCCGAGCCAGGCCGGGGCGCCCGTCTCGGCGAGGACGGTGAGCAGGGCCTCGGCCTCGTCAGGGTCGGGGATGGTCTCCAGCGCGAGGACGTCGGGGCCCGCGGCGAGCAGGGCCTCGATGCGGGGGCGGTGGAAGGCGGCGAGCTCGCGCACGCTCAGGCCGTACCGGCCGCGGTACTCGGAGCCGTCCGCGAGCACCGCACCGTACGGGCCCACGGAGGCGGCCACCCACACCTCGTGGTCGGCGGCGTCGGCCGCGCGGGCGGCGAGGCCGACGCTGCGGCGCAGCAGGGCGGTGGTGGCGGCGCGGTCGTGGCCGCGGGCGGCGAAGGCCTCGTAGCCGATCTGGTAGCTCGCGGTGATCAGCACCTCGGCGCCGGCCCGCGCGTACGCCGTGTGGGCGGCCTCCACCTGGTCCGGGCGCTCGGCGAGCACCCGGGCCGTCCAGAGGCCGCCGGACAGGTCGCAGCCCTGGGCGGCGAGCTGGTTGCTCAGCCCGCCGTCCAGGAGCACCGTCCTGCGGGCCAGGGCTTCGGCGAGCGGGCCGGACGCGCGCGGCACGGGTGTGTCCTTCCGGCTCAGCCGAGCTGGGAGAGCACCTGGGCCGAGATCAGCTCCAGGTGGTCCAGGTCGTCGAGGTCGAGCAGCTGGAGGTAGACGCGGGAGGAGCCGATGGCCTCGTAGGCCCCGATCTTCTCCACGACCTCGGCCGGGGAGCCGGCCAGGCCGTTGGCCTTGAGCTCGTCCACCTCACGGCCGATGGCGGCGGCCCGGCGGGCCACCTCGGCGTCGTCCTTGCCCACGCAGACCACGAGGGCGTTGGAGTAGACGAGGTCGTCGGCCTTGCGCCCGGCCTCCTCGACGGCCTTCCGGACCCGGCCGAACTGCCGCTCGCTGTCGGCGATCGACGCGAACGGCATGTTGAACTCGTCCGCGTACCGCGCGGCGAGCCGCGGAGTGCGCCGGGCTCCGTGGCCGCCGATGAGGACGGGCACCTTGGCCTGGAGGGGCTTGGGGAGCGCGGGCGAGTTCTCCACCTGGTAGTGGCTGCCCGCGTAGTCGAAGGTGGCGCCGACCTCGGTGGCCCACAGGCCGGTGATGACGGCCAGCTGCTCCTCCAGCCGGGCCATCCGCTCCGCGGGGAAGGGGATTCCGTACGCCTTGTGCTCCTCCTCGAACCAGCCCGCGCCCAGGCCCAGTTCGACCCGGCCGCCGGACATGTGGTCGACCTGGGCCACCTGGATGGCGAGGACGCCGGGCAGCCGGAAGGTGCCGGCCGTCATCAGCGTGCCCAGCCGGATCCGGCGGGTCTCGCGGGCGAGGCCGGCGAGGGTGATCCAGGCGTCGGTGGGGCCGGGCAGGCCGTCGGCCGAACCCATCTTCAGATAGTGGTCGGAGCGGAAGAACGCATCGAAGCCCAGGTCCTCGGTGGCCTTGGCGACGGTCAGGAGGGTGTCGTAGCTCGCGCCCTGCTGGGGCTCGGTGAAAATGCGAAGATCCATGCACCCATCCTGCCTCGCCGAGCCACACCGGGGCGGCTCCCCCGTCCCACCCCGGCAGGGTGAATCTGCGTCAACCGGACGGCCCACCGCAGGCCCCGCCAGTGACCAGCCCGGATGGGGATCGTTGGCTCGGACGGAGCCGGACCGCCCGGCCCGCGCGCCGGCGGCCTTTCGCCGGTGCGTCCACCGCCCCCTTCCGCATCGGAAGGGCCAGGGCCGAGGAGGCCGCCATGTCCCATGAGTCCGTGCCGGAGACCTGCCGACAGGACGGACAGACCGGACAGGCAGCACACGACCATGCGTGCCAGGAGTCCGCGGCACCCGCCCAGGGCGGCGCGCCGAAGGGCCTGCTGCAGCAGATGGAAGAGTTGATGGCGGCGCTGAACGCCGACCTCTCGCAGCTCGACGCCGACCTCCAGTCCTCCACGGACCGTGCTCCGGGCACCCCGGACACCACCACCGGCAGCCACGGCAGCCGCGCCGCCGAGAGCGAGCGCCCCTCCTACCGGTCGTACTGACCGTGCGGGTCCCGCCGCGCGCGGCGGGACCCCAGCCAGATCACCCGTATCGCCCGGTATCGCCCGCTCAGGCCACGCCCGACGCGGAACCCCGCTCGCGCACCGCCATCCGGCGCAGGAGCGCCCGTACCCGGTCGCTCGACTCGTCCGCCGCGTCGATCGACTCTATGCACTGCCAGTACAGCGCCTCGTCGTCCGTCCCGCAGGCCACCCCGACCAGGGCTATGCCCACTTCGCCGAGGAGCGCCTGGAGTCCGAGCAGCGCCTGCCGCAGATCCGACACCTCCGTCAGCTGGGCCGCCCGCGGCGGATACTCGGGCGCGCTGCCCTCTCCGCGCAGGGCCGCCCGGTCGATCACCCCACACCCTCTGCCTCCCGCTTCCCCCAGTCCTCGTGCCTCCGATCTCAGCTCCGGCGGCCCGGTGACCGCCAGATAACCCCCTACGCCCTGCGCGAGCGCCTGGGCCTGCCAGGCCTCGCCCACGATGTCCCACGCAGCCCCGCTCTGTGCCAGCGCGTGCCGGCCGGCCGCGATGAGCCGTACCGCATCCATATGCCGTCCCCCGTCCGCACGACATCCCGCCGTTCTCACCACTACCCAGAGTGAGGGCAACGAGTCAGTAAAGCCAGGGGTATTCGGAAAATGTGGACACAAACGTGATTGTGGAAGAGTCCATCACTCCGAAGAGTGACGATTTGGTGCCTGAGGGCCCGTCACCGGGAAGCGGAGCTCGTTCCTCTCGATCTTCGCGGCGAGCGCATCCAGCACATCCACCCCGAGAACCTCACAGAACTGCAGCAGATACGCGAGCACGTCGGCCACCTCGTCGGCCACGCGGTGGGCCGTCTCCGCCTTCTCCATGACCGCGGCCGACTGCTCCGGGGTCAGCCACTGGAAGATCTCGACCAGTTCGGCCGCCTCCACGCTCAGCGCCACCGCCAGGTTCTTGGGCGTGTGGTACGGCCCCCAACCGCGCGCCGCCGCGAAATCGGCCAGCCGGCGCTGGAGTTGCGCGAGCCGTTCGCCATGCGGTCCGGGGGCCTGGTGCGTCTCGTTCGCCTGGTTCATGGGGTCAGGTCTACCACCGTGATGCCCGGGAGGCCTCGGGCGAGGTCCGCGAGGTCCTCGCCCACCGCTGCCGCCAGCCGGACGTGGCCGTGCGCGCAGGCCAGCTGGGCCAGGCGGAGGAGTTCCGCGCCCTGGCGGCGGTCCAGGCCGCGGTCGAGGCCGTCGGCCAGTACCGTCAGCGCCTGTTGCGCGGAGAGCAGTTCGGCGGCCGGGTCCATGGCGAGCACCCCCGGGCCGGTCAGCAGGACCAGGGCCAGTGCGAGGAAGCGGAGCTCGCCCGCGCCGAGGCGGGCCAGTTCCGTGGCGGGCCGGGCGGGGCCGCGGTCGAGCACCGCCGTGACGGGTCCGCCCGCGGGGGCCCGTACCTCCAGTCCGGCGACGGGTCCCGTGCACGCGGTACGGGCGGCCGCGGTCAGCAGCCCGTGCCGGGTGCCGCATTCGTGGCGGGTCCGGCGCAGTACGTCGGCCAGGTTGGCGCAGTCGCCGCGCAGCCGGCCCTCCCCCGGCGGGACGGGTGCGCGCATCCGCTCCGGGTCCGGGTCGCAGGGGAACACCGAGCGCAGGGCCACGACGACCTGCTCGGCCGCGGCCAGGACCTGCCGCTGGCCGGCGGTGGCCCCTGCCACGCGGAGCGGGAGCAGGGCGGTGCCGAGCCGGTCGTCGGGGAGCGGGGCCCGGGTGACGCCGGTGGCGCCGCCGGTCAGCCAGGCCGCCTGTACGGAGCGGCGGCCGGGGTCGCGCAGGGCGGTGGTGAGCAGGACCTGCCCGTCCTGCGAGAGCCGTTCGCCGACGATCCGCAGGTCGGGCTCGGCCTGGACCGCGAGGTCGAGCCGGACCGGCCCGGCGGGGCCGTCGACCGTACAGCCGATGCGGAATCCGCGCCGCCGCCCGGAGTCGGGGACGGCGAGGTCGGGAATGCGGAGGGCCGGCTCCGGGAAGGCCCGGTCCAGGGTGGCGCCGGATCCCAGGACGGCCAGGGCCTGGTAGGCGGCCAGCGCCTGGGACTTGCCGCTGCCGCTCGGCCCGGCGAGGAGGGTGACGGGCCCGAGCGGGAAGGCCGCGCCGCGGTGCGGTCCGAAGGCGGAGAGCCGCAACTCGGTGACCACGGGCCGGTGCTGCGGCGTCCGCTGCGCGGGCCCGGCGGGATCGGCGGCCCTCCCGGGGCCACCGGACCCGACCCGCGCCGGCACGACCGCAGCCGGAACAGCGGAGGCCGCCGGGAGGGCGGAGGCGGGCGTCGGGATGTCCGGCGCGGCGGAGGCCGCGGGCGCCGCAACCACCGGGGCCTCGCTGCCCGGATCCCGCCCCGTCGGGGCTTCGCCCGCCGGGCGGGGCACCAGGGCGGCCGGGGCGGGCACGGCCACCGCCGGAACTGCGGGGACCCGGGCCCCGGCAGCGGGCCCCGGGTGCGCGGGGGCTTCGCCCGCCGGGCGGGGCACCGGGGCGGTAGGGGCCACGACGGCTCGGCGGGAGGCGATGGGGGCTTCGGGTAACGCGGTGGGGGTGGGGTGGGGGTTCATGCGCCGGACGGTACGGGTCGCCGGGCCCTGCGGGGGGCCGGCGAACCGTTCCGGCGTCGGGACCTTCCTACGATCGGGGGACGGCCGCGGCCGCGATGCCCTCGACCTCGGTGCCGACGGGCGCCAGCAGGAAGACGTTGCGGTCCACCCGGTGCATTCCGCTGCCGAGCCCGAAGACCACGCCGCTGCTGAAGTCCAGGATCCGCTTGGCCACTTCGCTGTCCGCGCCCGTCAGGTCGAGCAGCACCGGGATCTGCGCGATCAGGTACTCCGCCACCTCCCGCGCGTCGGCGAAGATCTGAACCCGGAGCACCACGAAGCGCCGCTGTTCCGCCGCCGACGCCCCGGGCGCCGTGGGGATCGTGCGGTGGTCCACCCGCGAGGGCCATTCGTTGCGGCTGCGCAGGGGGACCACCTGCGCGAGCCCCTCCCACTGTTCGTCGGTGACGTCGTACCTGCTCACCGGGCCGCCTCGGCCGCGCGCTTCATGTGCATCCCCCCATCCTCTCGCGTTTCACCCGTTCAGCCCAACAGCGACACGAACCATCCGGGCTACCCCCCGAGAGGCGGAGTAGGTTAGGTTAGGCATACCTAACCACGACGCCCGCATTTCGGGACGATGGAGAGATCCGCATGCGCATGTCCGGCGCCCCCGCCACCCCGGCCGCCCCGGCCACCCCCGCCGCCCGGCCCACCGACGCCGAACGCATCCGTTCGATCCTGGCCGCCGCCCACTCCCTGACCGTGGTCACCGACGGGCTGCGCACCGAGGTCCGCCACCTCGACGGCACGGACCCCATGGGCCGCCTCCACCTGCACCCCGCCGAGCCCGGCGGGGACGCCGAGCACCGGCCCGCGATCCGGCTGGAGTTCACCGACGTCGCGCCCACCCCCGTACGGGACCGGGTGCGCGCCCGCGTCACCGTGCTGGGCCGCCTGCTGACCCCGTACGGCCACGAGGCCGACTCCACCTGCGTGGAATTCGGCCAGGCCGTCCTGGAGACCGCGGACGGCTTCGCGTACGTCGGCCTCGAAGAGCTCGACGCGGCCCGCCCCGACCCGCTGGCCCCGTACGAGGCGGGCATGCTCACGCACCTCCTCGACGACCACCCGGACCTCGTCACCCTGCTGCTGCGCCTGGTGCACCCGATGCCGGCCACGGCGGTCCTCCGGGCGCTGCCGGTGGCCATGGACCGCTACGGGATCACCCTGCGGCTGGAGGAGCGGCGCGGCCACCGCGACGTACGGCTGCCCTTCCCCTCGCCCCTCGACGACGTCGAGCAGTCGGGCGCCCAGATCCAGGCCCTCTTCAGCGCTGCCCGGCGGCGCTCGCACCGCAACACCCTGCCCGCCTGAAGGGTGTGGATATAGGGATACGGGGTAGGGGTAGGGCTATAAGATGCCGATCATGAAGGCCATCACGTACAGCGCATACGGAACTCCCGAGACCTTCACGCTCGTTGACGCCCCGGAGCCAAGGTCGGCCCCGGCGAGGTCCTGGTCCGCGTCAAGGCGGCCGGGGTCAACCCGGTGAACTGGAAGCTCGCCGCCGGATACCTCGACCCGATCCTCGAAGTGCGCCACCCGGTCATACCCGGCTGGGACGTCGCCGGCATCGTCGAGGCGGTCGGTCCGGACACCTTCGACCACGCCGTCGGCGACGAGGTGTACGGCTACGTCCGCAAGGTCGGGGGCACCTCCCGGCGGTAGCTGGGGGAGGGTGCAGCTCGGCACCTACGCCGAACTGGTCTCCGCCCCCGTCCGGACGCTGGCCCGCAAGCCCCGCGAGCTGACCTTCAAGCAGGCCGCGGGCATCCCGCTGGCCGGACTGACCGCCTATCAGTCGCTCACCCGCGTGGGCCTCAAGGCCGGCGAGACCGTCGTCATCCACTCCGCGGCGGGCGGTACCGGCTCCTTCGGCGTGCAGATCGCGGTCGCCCTCGGCCTGCGGGTATCGGAACGGCCGGCGCCCACAACCACGACTACCTGCGCTCGCTCGGCGCCGAGCGCAGGGGGCGGTCCGCCGCGGACCGCCCCTCGCTCACGAGGTGATCGGCGGCCCCGCCTGTGCCAGTGACGGGCCGACCGCCCGCAGCGCCCCGGGCGTACGCCCCTCGCCCCAGCCGATCTCCCGCCGGTAGCTGCCGAGCAGCCCGCGGCCCACCAGCCCGGCCTCGTCCCGTACGGCCGGGTCCGCACCCGGTCCAGGCCGCCCACCGTGATCCGGTGGTGCAGGGAAGGGTCCTGCGCCGGGTGGTCCAGGCGCCGGGCCATCCCCCGGGACTCCGTCCGTTCCACTGCTCGTGGACGCGGCCGCGACCGGCGATCCGCGCGCCGACCGGCTGCCGCGCGAGCGCGCCCGCGCCGTGGGCCGCGCGGCGGCGCTTCTGTTGGATGTCTTCAATCCGGCGGCCATGGTCGTGACCGAGCCGGCGAGCGTTCTGGACGAGCGGTACCTGGAGGAGATCCGGGGCGCCGCGACGGCGCTCTCCCACGTCCGCGAGGACCCGGAGCGGATCGTGACCCCGCACGCCGGTCCGGCCGTACTCCCCGAGGCAGCCGCAACGACGCTGCTCAGCCGGGTATTCCGTGATCCTTTTAGTATGTCATGAGAGGGCGAGATCACACCCGGCGGTATGGTGCCCGCCTGAGCGGCCCCCCTAGCATTCGAGCCATGACGGTCCTGCCTGACGACGGGCTCTCCCTGGCCGCCGAGTTCCCTGACGCGACGCATGAGCAGTGGCAGCGCCTTGTAGAAGGCGTACTGCGCAAGTCGGGCAAGGAAGCCTCCGGCGAGGCCGCAGAAGACGCTTTGTCCACCCCGCTCGAGGACGGGCTCACCACCCGCCCGCTGTACACCGCGCCGCCCGACGGGTCGGCCCCCGACACCGGTTTCCCCGGCTTCGCCCCCTTTGTCCGGGCCGGCAAGCCGGAGGGCACCACCGCGAACGGCTGGGACGTGCGCCAGCGCCTCGCGGGCTCCGATCCCGTACGCGTGAACGAGGCGGCCCTCGCCGATCTGGAGAACGGGGTCACCTCGCTGTGGCTCACCGTGGGCCGCGGCGGCATCCCGGTCGACGGCCTCGCCCGGGCACTGGACGGGGTCTACCTCGACCTCGCCCCGGTCTCCCTGGACGCCGGAGCCGAATACGCCGAAGCCGCACGGGCGTTCCTCTCCCTGTGCGCCGAGCGCGGGACGCACCCCACAGCCGTCCGCGCGAGTCTCGGTGCCGACCCGCTGGGCCACGAGGCCCGTACCGGCGAGGCCCTCCCCCTCGCCGACGCCGTCGAGCTGGCCGAGGCGGCCGCGGCCGACTACCCCGGGATCCGCGCCCTGACCGTGGACGCCCTGCCGTACCACGAGGCCGGCGGCAGCGCCGCCGAGGAGCTGGGCCTGTCCCTGGCCACCGGTGTCGCCTACCTGCGTGCGCTGACCGAGGCCGGGCTGGGCGTCGAAGCCGCGCTCGGGCAGCTGGAGTTCCGTTACGCGGCCACGGCCGACCAGTTCCTCACCATCGCGAAGTTCCGCGCCGCGCGCCGGCTGTGGGCCCGTATCGCCGAGGCCTCGGGGGCCCCGGAGGCGGGTGCCCAGCTCCAGCACGCGGTGACCTCGCCGGTGATGATGACCCGCCGCGACCCCTGGGTGAACATGCTGCGCACCACCGTGGCCTGCATGGCCGCGGGCGTGGGCGGCGCGGACTCGGTGACCGTGCTCCCCTTCGACCACGAGCTGGGCCTGCCGGACGCCTTCGCGCGCCGCATCGCCCGCAACACCTCCACCGTCCTGCTGGAGGAGTCGCACCTGGCCCGCGTGATCGACCCGGCCGGCGGCTCGTACTACGTCGAGCGGCTCACCGACGAACTCGCGCACGCCGCCTGGGAGTTCTTCCGGACGATCGAGAAGGCCGGCGGCCTGGCCGCCGCCCTGCGCTCCGGACTGGTCACCGAGCGCCTCGCCGCCACCTGGGCCGCGCGGTCGAAGAAGCTGGCCAAGCGCCGCGAACCGATCACCGGCGTCAGCGAGTTCCCGCTGCTGTCGGAGAAGCCGGTCGTACGGGAGCCCGCGCCCGAGGCTCCCTCGGGCGGGCTGCCCCGGGTGCGGCGCGACGAGGCGTACGAGGCCCTGCGCGCCCGGAGCGACGCGCACCTGGCGGCTAGCGGCGCCCGGCCGCGGATCTTCCTGGCCGCCCTGGGTCCGGCGGCCGCGCACACCGCGCGCGCCACCTTCGCCTCGAACCTCTTCCAGGCGGGCGGCATAGAGCCCGTGCACGACCCCGTTTCCGTGGACGCGGAGACGGCCGCCGCGGCCTACGCCGCGAGCGGCGCCGACGGCATGGCCGTGCTGTGCTCCAGCGACGCGCTGTACGAGGAGCAGGCCGAGGCGGTGGCCGGGGCGCTGCGCGCCGCCGGCGCCACGACCGTGTTCCTGGCCGGACGGCCCGGCACCGCGGAAGCCTCCGTGGACGAGTACGTCTTCGCCGGCTGTGACGCCGTCGCCGTGCTGTCCTCCGTACTCGACCGGATGGGAGTGCGCGCATGAGCATCCCCGATTTCTCCGAGCTGACGCTCGGCCCCGCCGCCTCCGCCGGTGTCTCCGAGGACCAGTGGCGCTCCTCGGTGAAGGAGTCCACCGGCACCGCGGCCGCGGACCTGCTGTGGGAGACCCCGGAGGGCATCGGCGTCAAGCCGCTGTACACCGGCCGGGACCTGGAGGGCCTGGACTTCCTGCAGACGTACCCGGGCGTGGCCCCGTATCTGCGCGGCCCGTACCCGACGATGTACGTCAACCAGCCCTGGACGATCCGGCAGTACGCCGGTTTCTCCACGGCCGAGGAGTCGAACGCCTTCTACCGGCGCAATCTGGCCTCCGGCCAGAAGGGCCTGTCGGTGGCCTTCGACCTGCCGACGCACCGCGGCTACGACAGCGACCACCCGCGCGTCACCGGCGACGTCGGCATGGCGGGCGTGGCGATCGACTCGATCTACGACATGCGGCAGCTGTTCGACGGGATCCCGCTGGACAAGATGTCGGTGTCGATGACGATGAACGGCGCGGTGCTGCCGGTCCTCGCCCTCTACATCGTGGCGGCGGAGGAGCAGGGCGTCTCCCCCGACAAGCTCGCCGGGACCATCCAGAACGACATCCTCAAGGAGTTCATGGTCCGCAACACCTACATCTACCCGCCCAAGCCCTCGATGCGGATCATCTCCGACATCTTCGCCTTCACCTCGCAGAAGATGCCGCGGTACAACTCGATCTCCATCTCCGGCTACCACATCCAGGAAGCCGGTGCCACGGCCGACCTGGAGCTGGCGTACACCCTCGCCGACGGCGTGGAGTACCTGCGCGCCGGGCAGGCGGTCGGGCTGGACGTGGACGCCTTCGCGCCGCGTCTGTCGTTCTTCTGGGCGATCGGCATGAACTTCTTCATGGAGGTCGCGAAGCTGCGCGCGGCCCGCCTGCTGTGGGCGCGCCTGGTCAAGCAGTTCGACCCGAAGAACGCCAAGTCGCTGTCGCTGCGCACCCATTCGCAGACCTCCGGCTGGTCGCTGACCGCGCAGGACGTCTTCAACAACGTGACGCGTACGTGCATCGAGGCGATGGCGGCGACCCAGGGCCACACCCAGTCGCTGCACACCAACGCCCTCGACGAGGCGCTCGCGCTGCCGACGGACTTCTCGGCGCGCATCGCCCGCAACACCCAGCTGCTGCTTCAGCAGGAGTCGGGCACCTGCCGGTCCATCGACCCGTGGGGCGGCAGCGCGTACGTCGAGAAGCTGACGTACGACCTGGCGCGGCGGGCCTGGCAGCACATCGAGGAGGTCGAGGCGGCGGGCGGCATGGCACAGGCCATCGACGCGGGCATCCCGAAGCTGCGCGTGGAGGAGGCCGCGGCCCGTACGCAGGCCCGGATCGACTCGGGCCGCCAGCCGGTGATCGGCGTCAACAAGTACCGCGTGGAGAACGACGAGGCGATCGAGGTCCTCAAGGTCGACAACTCCTCGGTGCGCGCCCAGCAGATCGCCAAGCTGCGGCGGCTGCGCGAGGAGCGCGACGAGGCGGTCACCCAGGACACCTTGCGGGCGCTGACGAACGCGGCCGAGCGCGGCGACGGCAACCTCCTCGCGCTGGCGGTGGACGCGGCGCGCGCCAAGGCCACCGTGGGTGAGATCTCCGACGCATTGGAGAAGGTGTACGGGCGACACGCGAGCCAGATCCGTACGATCTCGGGTGTGTACCGCACCGAAGCAGGCGAGTCCCCGTCCGTGGAGCGCACCCGTACCCTCGTCGACCGGTTCGAGGAGGCGGAGGGCCGCCGTCCGCGCATCCTGGTCGCCAAGATGGGCCAGGACGGGCACGACCGCGGCCAGAAGGTGATCGCGACCGCCTTCGCCGACCTGGGCTTCGACGTGGACGTCGGCCCGCTGTTCCAGACCCCGGCGGAGGTGGCCCGCCAGGCCGTCGAGGCGGACGTCCACGTGGTGGGCGTCTCGTCGCTGGCGGCCGGCCACCTGACCCTCGTACCGGCGCTGCGGGAGCAGTTGGCGGAGGAGGGCCGCGAGGACATCATGATCGTGGTGGGCGGGGTCATCCCGCCGGCCGATGTCCCGACGCTGCTGGAGATGGGCGCGACGGCGGTGTTCCCGCCCGGAACGGTCATCCCGGACGCGGCCCACGACCTGGTGAAGCGGCTCGCCGCGGACCTGGGCCACGAGCTGTAGGCGGCCGGGAGTATGCCCCCGAAGATCGACATCGACGTGTACGTGAAGGGCGTGCTCGACGGGAAGCGCGCGCACATCGCGCGCGCCATCACCCTCGTCGAATCCACCCGGGCGGACCACCGGGCCCTGGCCCAGCGGCTGTTGACCGAGCTCCTCCCGCACGCCGGGAACGCGCGCCGGATCGGCATCAGCGGCGTGCCGGGCGTCGGGAAGTCCACCTTCATCGACGCGTTCGGCACGATGCTGACCGGGCTGGGCCACCGGGTCGCGGTCCTGGCCGTGGACCCCTCCTCCACGCGTACGGGCGGCTCCATCCTCGGCGACAAGACGCGGATGGAACGCCTGTCGGTGGACCCTTCGGCCTTCGTCCGGCCCTCGCCGTCGGCGGGGACGCTGGGCGGGGTCGCGAAGGCCACCCGGGAATCGATGATCGTCATGGAGGCGGCGGGCTACGACGTGGTCCTCGTCGAGACGGTCGGCGTGGGCCAGTCGGAGACCACGGTGGCGGGGATGGTCGACTCCTTCCTGCTGCTCTCCCTGGCCCGTACGGGCGACCAGTTGCAGGGCATCAAGAAGGGCGTCCTGGAGCTGGCCGACGTCCTGGCGGTGAACAAGGCGGACGGCCCGCACGAGCGCGACGCGAAGGCCGCCGCCCGTGAACTGTCGGGCGCGCTGCGCCTGATGCACCCCGCCGACGCGGCGTGGACCCCGCCGGTGCTGACGTGCAGCGCCCGGGAGTCGGCCGGGCTGGACGAGGTGTGGAGCCGCCTCGAACAGCACCGGACCCTGCTGGACGCGGGCGGCCGGCTGGCGGCGAAGCGGGCCGCCCAGCAGGTGGAGTGGACCTGGTCGATGGTCCGCGACGAACTGCTGGAGCGGCTGCGCGCGGACCCGGCCGTACGGGATCTCGCGCCGGCCCTGGAGGAGTCGGTCCGGGCCGGCGCCACCACCGCCACCTCGGCGGCGGACCGGATCCTGGCGGCCTTCGCGTCGGGTCAGCCGAGGAACTGAACGACCTCGGCGGTGAAGGCCGCCGGGTCGTCGCGCCACGGGAAGTGCCCGGCGCGGGGCTGGACGACCAGCCGGGGGTCCTGGAACAGCTCCGCGTAGCGGGCCACGACCTCCGGCATGGCGCCCAGGTCGCTCTTGCCGGCGAGCAGGAGGACGGGGCGGTCGAACTCCTCCAGCGCGGCCCGGGTGGCGGCCGGATCGTAGGCCCCCTCGCTGCCGTAGACGGCTGCGGCCTCGGTGTTCCGCAGGGCGTCCTCGGCCGCCTTGCGGGCCTGCGCCTCGGCGTCCCAACGGCCGTGCGAGAACGGCTCGATCGCGTTCCAGTTCTCCGGGGTCAGCTGTCCGGCCAGGATGGCTTCGAGGGCGGCGTGGGCCTGGGCGAACCACGGCTGGTGCGAGTGGCGCCGCGCGCCCCGGAGCCGCGTCTCTCCGGTGACCTCGATGCCGACGGCGAAGACGCTCGGGGTGATGAGGGCCATCCGCCCGATGCGCTTCGGGTGCCGGGCGGCGTACAGCGCGGCGAGGTTCGCGCCAGCCGAGTGTGCCAGCAGGTCGATCTGTTCGAGGCCCAGGTGCTCGCGCAGGGCCTCCACGTCGTCGACGAGCCGGTCGCAGCGGTAGGTCGCCGGGTCCTGCGGTATCGCGGAGCTGCCGGTCCCCCGCAGGTCCAGCACGATCAGCCGGCGGTGCGCGGACAGTCCGCCCAGTTCCTCCAGGTAGGAGGAGGCGAGCATGGGGCCGCCGGGCAGGCAGATCAGTGGGGGCCCGTCACCGAAGACGTGATAGGCGAGCTCGGTGCCGTCGGCGGCGGGCAAGGTAGGCATGGCGCGGATCTTGTCAGCGCCGCGCCCGTCCCGACAACCACATTACCGACGCGTATCGCCGGGCTGCGCCCGGGCCGAGGCCGATGGCTGTGACCGGCACTTTCACAACGGACTCTAGCCCACACCAGTGGTCGTCGTCGTGCGTTCGTGGGAGCGGTGCCGTACCCAGGTTGCCTCGTGCGACCCGCTCGGGCAGGGATCTCCCGTGCCGGACGGTCCGGCGGACGGACAGGAGAGACAGCCATGCGCAGACCCCGAATGCCGTGGCGCCGGTTGGCACCGGCCCTGACGGTGGCGGTCACGACCGCCGCAGCCGGGCTGGCCGCGGCGTCCCCGGCCTCAGCCGCCTTCATCCTCGTGAACTGCCCGGCCCAGAACCTTCAGACCGCGATCAACAACGCGGCGGCCGGTGACACCCTGCTGGTCCGGGGGACCTGCGTCGGCAACTTCACGATCGGCAAGAGCCTCAGCCTCGTCGGCTCCTCCGGCGCGACGCTGAACGGGAACAACGCGGGCCGGACCCTGACCGTCAACGGCCCCACGACGGTCCGGGTCTCGCTCACCGCGCTGACCCTCACCGGCGGTACGGCCGACAATGGCGGCGGTCTCTTCAACAACGGCGCCACGCTGACGCTGAGCAACAGCACGGTACGCAACAACACCGCCGCCGAAGCGGGCGGCGGCATCGCCAACTTCCTCGGCGTGACCACGGTGAACAGCACCACGGTGCACGACAACACCAGCAAGTACGGCGGTGGCATCGCCATCGGCCCGGGGGAGGCGACGGGGGCGACCGTGTTCCGAAGCACGGTGCGCAACAACACGGCCACCCAGCTGGGAGGCGGCATCCTCGGCTTCGGGCACGCCCGGGTGGTCGGCTCGACGATCACGGCCAACACCGCCCAGGGCGGCCCCCTGTCGGGTGGCGGGATCTACAACTTCAGCAACATGACGCTCTTCGGCAACTCCATCACTGCCAACAACCCGAACGACTGCTCCTCGACGACGCCTCTCCCGGGCTGCACCACCGTCTGAGACGGCGGACCCAGCCCTCAACGAATGGCTGTGAACAGCACTTTCACCACGGACCCTAGGCCTCCACCAGGACCGGTCCGGCCGCGGAGAGCGTCCGGCGCAGCAGGCGGGTCCGTTCCGCCGGGTCCTCTCCGCCCAGCAGGGCGGAGAGGACGGCGATGCGCGCCTGGCCGGCCCGCAGCGTTCCCGTCGGCACGGCCCCGGCCGCGACCAGGTCCACGGCGCCGCCGTGGGTGTAGATCTCGGTGACCGGCCCGGCCACGACCCGCGTGGTCAGCGCGACCAGCACCCCGCGCCCGATGGCCGCCTTGACGGCGTCCACGATCTCCGGGGTCGCGTTGCCCGCGCCCGTACCGACCAGGACGATGCCCCGCGCGCCGGCCTCGACGGCGGCGTTCAGCAGCACCGGGTCGCCGTCGGCGTGGTGCACCACCACGTCCACGCGCGGCGGGAGTTCGGGCATCGCGGGCAGCGGGAGCGGCTCGGGCCGCTGGGGTGCGCGCAGGACGGTGACCTTGCCGAAGCCGATCTTCCCGAAGAGTTCCTTGGACGGGTCGGCGAACGCGTCCAGGTCCACGGCCTGGGTCTTCACCGTGCCGCGGGCGGCGTGCACCCGGCCCGCGAAGGCGATCAGCACGCCCAGCCCGCGCGTGGTGGCGGCGGTGAGCAGCGCGTCGTAGAGGTTGCCCGGCCCGTCCCCGTCGGCGGTGCCCATGGGCCGCTGCGAGCCCGTGAACACGACGGAGCGCGGGTCGTGGTGGTGCAGGTCGACGAGGAACGCCGACTCCTCGAGGGTGTCGGTGCCGTGCGTGACGACGATGCCGTCGACGCCCGGGTCGGCGAGCACCTCGTGCACGGTACGCAGCAGGGTGAGCTGGTGGGCCGTGGTGAGCCGGGGGCTGTTCACGCTAAACAGGTCCACGAGCTCGACGGTGATGCCTTCGGGCAGCGGCGCCGTGGCCATGACCTCGCTGCCGTCGGCGTCCGCGGCGAATCCGGAGCCCTGCCAGCGGCTGGCTATCGTCCCACCGGTGCTGATGACGACGATCCGTCCCATGGTCCGTGGCCGCCCTTCCTCGTACGTATGTGCTGAAAGCAGCAATGATAGGGAGATCTACGCGCAACGCGATTGCGTCTTTGACCCCCGCTGTAACATTCAGTGGGTGATAATTGCGTGATGGACGCCATTGACCGGGATATCTTGCGCGAGCTCCAGGCGGACGGCCGGCTCAGCAACCAGGAGCTCGCCCAGCGCGTGGGGCTCACCCCCTCCCCCTGTATGCGCCGGGTGCGGCAGCTGGAACAGGACGGGGTGATCCAGGGCTACCGCGCCGTGATCTCCCCCGAGGCGGTGGGCCGCGGCTTCGAGGTGCTCGTCTCGGTGGAGGTGCGCCGCGACCGCGCCGCAGTCGAGGCCTTCGAGGCCGCCCTCCAGGACATCCCCGACGTCATCGAGGCCTACCGTCTCTTCGGCAGCCCGGGCTGCCTGCTGCGCATCGCCGTCGCGGACCTGCGCGCGTACGAACGCCTGTGGATCGAGCAGCTGACGGCCCTCTCGGGGGTCACCGAGGTCAATTCGCAGATCATCATGAAGCGCATCAAGGAACCGACCGGCCTGCCCGTCGAACGCTGACACGGCCCGGCCCAACCCAGACAGGAAGCAGCACCCCATGGAACCTCTCGGCACCGGCGACCCGGTCCGGCTGGGCCCCTACCGCCTCCTCGGCGTGCTCGGCGCCGGCGGCATGGGCAAGGTCTACTTCGGCCGGGACGCGGACGGCCGGACCGCGGCGGTCAAGGTGCTGCTGCCGGAACTGGCCCACGACCCGAACCTCGCCCAGCGCTTCGTCCGCGAGGCGCACACCGCCCAGGCCGTCACCAGCCCCGGCGTCGCCCGCGTCCTGAACGCGCGCAGCGAGGACGGCAACCGGCCCTGGATCGCCACCGAGTTCCTGTCCGGGCCCACCCTCGACGACGCCGTCCAGCGGTACGGTCCCTTCGGCCCGGACGGCATACGCGCCCTCGCCGCCTCCCTCGCCGCCACCCTGCGGGACATCCACGCGGCGGGGCTGGTCCACCGCGACCTGAAGCCCGCCAACATCGTGCTCACGGCGGCGGGACCGCGCGTCATCGACTTCGGCATCGCGCGCCCCGAGCACGGGCTGACCCTCACCACCACCGGCCAGGTCCCGGTCACCCCCGGCTACGGGGCCCCCGAGCAGGTGCTCGGCCAGCGGGTGGGTCCGGCCGCGGACGTGTTCTCGCTGGGCGCGGTGCTCACGTACGCGGCGACCGGGCGGCGCGCCTTCGACGGGACGCACGTGGCGGCCGTCCAGTACGAGGTGGTGCACGGCGAGCCCCAACTCGCGGGGATTCCCGATGACTTGCTGGCTCTGATCGCGCCCTGCCTCGCCAAGGACCCCGCGTACCGCCCGACCCCCGACCAGATCGGCGGCGCCTTCGCCCCACCGCGCGGAGCCGACCGCGTCTGGCGTACGGGGCCGCTCGCCAAGGACATCGCCCGCCGCGGCACCGAGGCCGAGCGGCAGGCCACGCTCCTCGTACAGGAGCCCGGAACCGGCCTCTCCCGCAGGCGGCTGCTGCGTACCTCACTGGCCGCGGGCGGGGTCCTGGCGGCGGGCGGCGGCGCCGGGGCCTGGTGGCTGCTTCGCGGCGAACCCAAGGCGCCCAACGTGCCCGGAGTGGCGACGGACGCGCAGCCGCTGGCGCTGTCCGCCGCGCAGTCCGGCAAGGCGCCGGAACCCTTGTGGGGGCCGCTGCCGGTGGCGGCGAAGGCGGAGAACGGGGTGGTCATGACCCCGCTGTCGCTGCGCGACGTGGTCATGTTCGCAGCCAAGGACGGCGGGCTGGCGGCCCGGCTGACGCGCGACGGCCGGGAGAAGTGGCGCATGGCCGACATCACGCCGGCCGCCGGCCTCCTCGCGCTGGATGAGCCCCTGTTCGCCGCGGCGGACGGGCAGGGGGCGTTGCGCGTCCACGAGGCCTCCACGGGCAAGCTCCAGTGGTCGATGCCGGGAGCCGAGGTCAGCCGGATCCTGACCGCGGACAAGGAGTTCCTCTACGTGGTGACCCAGGGCGGCCGACTGCGCGCGATCGACCTGAAGTTGCAGACCGTGAAGTGGACGGTGCCGCTGCCGGCGACCGCCGTGGCGGGCGCGGGGCCCAAGGCGGCGGCGGGAGGCGGCACCGCCGTCGTCTTCGGCGCCGACGGCACCGTTCGCTCCTTCTACAACCAGTCCGGGACCAAGACTTGGGAGATCCAAGGCCAGGCGAACTCCGCCATCGACCCGCTCGTCGTGGAATTCAAGACCCCCGGCACCATCGACTACAGGGTCTACCTCGGCGGCCGCACCCTGACGGCCCGCAAGATGGTCGGCGGCGACGAACTGTGGAAGGCGGCCGCCACCGGTGACCCGCGCCAGGGCGCCGGCGGCTGGGGCGCCCCCATGCGGGACGGCAAGAACCTGGTCTGCGCGAACGGGACGACGCTGGCCGCCTTCACCACCGAGGGCCAGGAGCTCCCGGCACGCGGCCGGGCCGCCCGGGGCCCGCTTCCGCACACCCCCCTCGTGCTCCAGGGCCAGACGCTGTGGGCGGTCGAGGGCGAGGGGCGGGGGGTCTCGGCCTACTCCAGCACCGAAGGCAAACGGTTCTGGACCTGGGCGGCCGATTCCAGCGGGCCCTGGGCCATGTCCGGTGTCGGGAACCGGGTGTTCCTCGTCAACGACGGGAACCTCACGGCCATGCCGACCGTGGGCTGACCCCGCGCCGGGCGACCTCGCAATCACCGCTTAGGCTCGGGGCCGGACAACGACCCGGGAGAGCACGCGCATGGAACGCCTACGCCACGACGACCCGTCGCAGATCGGGCCGTACGCGACGCTGGCCCGGCTCGACGCCGAGTCCGCCGGGCGGACCGTTCCCGAACGCCGCTACCTCGCGCGGGGCGGTGACGGGGAGCGGACCGTCCTGCTCTGCGTGCCGCCGGTCGGCGCCGATCCGTCCCGGTGGGCGATCGAGGCCGAGGGCGCCCGGCGGCTGTCCGTACCGGGGTTCCTGAACGTCTCGGAGGTGGGCGGCTCGGCCGGCTTCCCCTGGTACGCCGCCCCCTACACCCCGGCGCTGCCGCTGCCGGAGGCGCTCGCCGCGTACGGCGGCCCGCTGCCCGAGGACACCGTCCGCAGGCTCGGCGCCGGGCTCGCGCAGGGGCTGGCCGCGGCGCACGCGCAGGGGGTGACGCACGCGGGGCTGTCCCCGGCCGCCGTGCTCGTCACGCCGGGCGGGCCGCTGCTGACGTGCTTCGGGGCCGCGCGGGCGGGCCTCGCCGGGCTCGACCCGGGCTGCCTGGCCCCGGAACAGGCCTCGGGCGCGGCCGCCTGGACTCCGGCCGCTGACCTCTTCGCACTGGGGGCCGTACTGGCGTACGCGGCGACCGGCTACACGGTGCCGGAGCAGAGCGAACTCCCGGCAGGGCTGCGGCGCCTGGTCGGGGCCTGCCTGGCCCGCGACCCGGCGGACCGCCCCGGCTCGGCCCAGGAACTGCTGCGCGAGCTCGCCGTGCCGGCGGAAGCGACGGGACGGACAGGTCCTGCGCGGCAGGCGGGACCGGCAGCGGCCGTTTCGCCCGCCGGTGGCACTGCGGCGCGGGATCCGCGACTGCCGGCCACGGCAGGCTTCGACCTGGCTGCGCACTCCCTGCCGGCCGCACGCGTCCCCGCCCCGGCATCCCCGCCCCTGCCGGCCGCACACGTTCCCGGCCCGACATCCCCATCCCTCCCGGCCGCACACGTTCCCGGCCCGACATCCCCATCCCTCCCGGCCGCACACGTTCCCGGCCCGGCATCCCCGTCCCCGCCGACGGCGACGGTCCTCGACCACGCCGCTCCCCCGCCCCTGCCCGGCCGCGTGGTGGCCGCGCTCGCCTCCCAGTCCGCCGCGCTCCTTGCCGCGGAACTACCCGTCCCCCAGCAGGCGTTCGCCGCGACCCAGAAGGTGCGCTGACCCCGATGCCCCTCGCCCCGGCACCCTTCACCCCGCTCACGCACGACGATCCGCAGGACCTCGGTGGCTACCGGCTGCTGGCCCGGCTCGGCAGCGGCGGCATGGGCACGGTCTACCTGGCCCGCTCGTCCGGCGGGCGTACGGTCGCGCTCAAGACCGTGCACACCCGGATCGCCGCCGACACCTCCTTCCGGACCCGCTTCCGGCTGGAGTCGGACGCGGCGCGGATCATCGGCGACCGGTACGGGGCCCGCGTGTTCGGCGCCGATCCGCTGGCCGCGACGCCCTGGCTGGCCACGGAGTACGTGCTCGGGCCGCAGCTCGACGAGGCGGTCCGGATCAGCGGGCCGCTGCCCGAGGCGTGCGTCCGGTCCCTCGGCGCGGACCTCGCCCTCGCGCTCGGCCAGCTGCACCGCTCGGACGTGGTGCACCGCGACCTCAAGCCGTCCAACATCATGGTGACGGCCACCGGCCCCAAGGTCATCGACTTCGGCATCGCCCGCGCCCTCGGCGACGAGCGGCTCACCTCGGTCGGCGCCGCGGCCGGCACCCCGGCCTACATGTCGCCCGAGCAGGCCGGCGGGCTCGAACACACACCGGCCGGCGATGTGTTCGCGCTGGCGGGCGTACTCGTCTTCGCGGCGTCCGGACACGGCCCCTTCGGCGGCGGTCAGGCCGCGGACCTGCTCTACCGGGTGCGGTACGCGGACCCCGATCTGTCCGGCGTACCGGCGGAACTGGCGCCGCTGCTGGCCCGTTGTCTCAGCAAGGACCCGGCGCTGCGGCCCACGACGGCCGAGCTGGCACGGCTGCTCACGCCCGGCGACGGCGTGTTCGCGGACGGGCTGCCCCAGCCGGTGCTCGCGGACATCACCCGGCGCAGTGCGGCGGTGTGGCAGGAGCCGCCGGGCCGTCTCGCGGCTCCCGCCGGGGAGCCGACGACGGTCGTGGCTGCCGGGATGTCGCGCCGCCGGCTGTTCTCGGTCGGCGGCGGCGTGCTCGGCGCGGCGGCGCTCGCCGCCGCCGGGGCCGTGTGGGCCTGGCCCGACGAGCCTACGGACGCCAAGCCACCGGCCCTCGCGGAGGCGCCCGCCTCGCTGTGGAAGATCTCCCTGGCCGGCACCTCGGCGGACTTCGTCCCGCTGTGGGTGGGCGACGGACCGGTCCTGGCCGCGGGCTTGGTGGCCCGGAAGGTCGAGCCGAAGACGGGCGCGCTCGTGTGGCAGCAGGACCTCCAGAGCCCTTGGCGGATGGCCACCGACGGCAAGGAGCTGTACGCGCTGCGGGAGCCGGACGCGGAGGCCGCCAAGGCCGGCCGGGCGGGGGCGCTCGCCGTCGGGCGGGTTCCGCCGGTTGGCCTGAACGGGAAGCCGTCCGTCACGCTCGACGCCTTCGACGGGAACCACAAGCTGGCCCAACTCCTGTGCGTGGAGGGGGACACGGCGTACCTGTCGGCCAAGGCGGCCGCCGGCGCGGAGTGGTTCCTCGTCGCCGCGAGCCTGAAATCCGGCCGCGAGCTGTGGCGCCAGAAGACGGCGGCGCCCTTCGAGCGCCAGTCGTCACCCGCCCTCGTCCGCGGCAAGGTCGTGAAGGGCGGCCTCCTGCTGTGCCGCCGCTCGGAGGCGGGGGAATCCCTGGGCCTGTCCCTGCACGACACCGCCACCGGCGCCATGCGCTGGGAGAAGACCGGGCTGTCCGTCACGGGCGCGCTGCCCTACGCCCTGGCCACGGACGAGGACCACGTCTACATCGGCGCCGACTCCCTCCAGGCGCTGCGGCTCATCGACGGCGCGACGGCGTGGTCCTTCGGAGAGGGCCGGGACATGGGCAACAAGCCGTACGGCATGCGCCGTTACGGAATCCCGACCGTCCACGAGGGGGTCGTCTACGTCGTCGAGAGCGCCCGCGGCATCGTCGCCGTCGACGCCCGCACCGGCGTCGCGCTCTGGTCCGAGGAGCCCCTGAAGGACACCACCGCAGACGGCGACGTCGCACCGGTGGTGGTCGGCCGGCTCGTCCTCACCATGGACAAGATCGGCCTGCGGGCCGTCTACGTCCGCTCCCACAAGCCGCTGTGGCGCTACCCGACGACGGCGGTCGCCCTGGCCGCCGACCCGGGCGGAGGGCGGGTCTACGCCCGGGAGGAGCGCATGGCGCTCGCCCTCCCCATCGACGGCTGAACCGGCAGGCGTCACCCCTGCCAGCTGTGGGGGGCGCGGAAGCCCGGGGTGCGTTCCAGGCGGCGCCAGCCGGCCTGGGAGCGGGTGGGGGCGGGGATCTCGGGGGTGGCGGCGGCGCGGGCGAGGAGGATCGCGGTGATCGCGGCGAGTTCCTCGGGGGCGGCGTGGCCCTTTTCGACGCGCAGCAGGGTGTCGGTGCTCATGGTGGCTGGTCTCCTTACTGCGGCGGGTTGCCGTGCTTGCGGGAGGGCAGGTCGGCGTGCTTGTTGCGGAGCATCGAGAGGGCCGCGATGAGGGTTTCGCGGGTCTCGGCGGGGTCGATGACGTCGTCCACCAGACCCCGCTCGGCCGCGTAGTAGGGGTGCATCAGCTCGGCCTTGTACTCCTTGACCATGCGGGTGCGCATGGCTTCGGGGTCCTCGGCGTCCGCGATCTGCTTGCGGAAGATCACGTTGGCGGCGCCCTCGGCGCCCATGACGGCGATCTCGTTGGTGGGCCAGGCGTAGGTGAGGTCGGCGCCGATGGACTGCGAATCCATCACGATGTAGGCGCCGCCGTACGCCTTGCGCAGAATCAGCGAGATCCGGGGGACGGTGGCGTTGCAGTACGCGTAGAGCAGCTTCGCGCCGTGGCGGATGATCCCGCCGTGCTCCTGGTCCACACCCGGCAGGAACCCGGGCACGTCCAGCAGGGTGACGATCGGGATGTTGAAGGCGTCGCACATCTGGACGAAGCGGGCGGCCTTCTCGGAGGCCTCGATGTCCAGGACACCGGCGAGGTGGCCGGGCTGGTTGGCGACGATGCCCACGACCTGCCCGTCCAGACGGGCCAGCGCGCAGATGATGTTGCGGGCCCACCGTTCGTGGACCTCCAGGACATCGCCGTCGTCGACGAGTTCCTCGATGACCTTGAGCATGTCGTACGGGCGGTTGCCGTCCGCCGGGACCAGATCCAGCAGGACCTCGGAACGGCGGTCGGCCGGATCGGCGCTCTCGTGGACCGGCGGGTTCTCCCGGTTGTTCGAGGGCAGCATCGAGATCAGGTAGCGGACCTCGGAGATGCACGTCTCCTCGTCGTCATACGCGAAATGCGCCACACCGCTCGTCTCGGCGTGCACATCCGCACCACCCAGACCGTTCTGCGTGATCTCCTCACCCGTCACCGCACGGACCACGTCCGGACCGGTGATGAACATCTGCGAGGTGTCCCGCACCATGAACACGAAGTCCGTCAGCGCCGGCGAATAGGCGGCGCCGCCCGCGCACGGGCCCAGCATCACACTGATCTGCGGGATGACACCCGAGGCCCTGGTGTTGCGCTGGAAGATCCCGCCATAACCCGCCAGAGCGGAGACGCCCTCCTGGATACGGGCACCCGCACCGTCGTTCAGCGACACCAGCGGCGCGCCGGCCGCGATGGCCATGTCCATGATCTTGTGGAT